>JAWUXT010000148.1:0-12026 GCA_034111205.1 Paraglaciecola sp.
TTTTGACAATATCTCTAGGGTCAGAAATAAATTTATCGGTCATAGCGCTGATATGTACAAGTCCATCCTGATGCACACCTACATCGACAAAAGCCCCAAAGTTTGCAACGTTACTCAAGACACCTTCTAAAATCATACCTACTTTTAAGTCTTTCAAAGATTGCACATCATCTTTAAAATTGGCTGTTTTAAATTCTGGGCGAGGATCGCGACCGGGTTTATCAAGCTCGCTAATAATGTCTGTCACTGTGGGTAAGCCAAACTGTTGAGTCACAAAGTCTTCAGGCTTAAGTTTTTTCAGTATTTCGGTATTACCGACTATGTCGTTCATCGCAATACAAGCATGTTCGACAATCGAGTTAACCACCGGGTAGGCTTCTGGGTGCACAGCTGATGCATCAAGGGGGTCATCTCCGCCCATGATTCTTAAAAAACCTGCTGCCTGCTCATAGGCTTTTGGCCCTAAACGTTCAACATCAAGCAAGGCCTTACGGCGCTTAAAGGCCCCATGCAGGTCACGAAAGCTAACGATATTATTTGCCAAAGTACGATTCAGACCCGATACATGACTCAGTAAAGCACCTGATGCGGTGTTGATATCCACGCCTACTGCATTCACACAGTCTTCAATCACTGTGCTCAGTGATTTACCTAAGTTGCTCTGGCTAACGTCGTGTTGATATTGACCTACGCCGATAGCTTTGGGTTCAATTTTGACTAATTCTGCCAGTGGATCTTGTAAACGCCTTGCGATAGATACTGCACCACGTAATGACACATCCATATCCGGTAGTTCATTTGAAGCAAGTTCTGAAGCAGAATAAACTGAGGCCCCTGCTTCACTGACAATAATCTTGGTCACTGATAATTCGGGATTGGCTTTGATCATTTCGGCTGTAAGTTTATCGGTTTCTCTTGAGCCCGTACCATTGCCAATGCTGATAAGTTGTACTTTGTGTTGCTTACACAAAGTTGCAAGGGTGCGTAGCGACTTATCCCACTGATTCTGTGGCACATGAGGGAATATAGTAGACGTAGCTAAGACTTTCCCAGTTGAGTCTACAATCGCTATTTTAACACCTGTGCGTAGCCCAGGATCTAGACCCATGGTGACTTTAGGGCCAGCCGGTGCCGCCATTAATAGATCATTTAGATTCTTAGCAAATACGTTAATAGCATCTTGTTCAGCTTGCTCACGCACTGCACCAAACAACTCATTTTCCATATGTAAAAGTGTTTTGACTCGCCATGTCCATTGCACCACGGTGGCTAACCAAGCATCTGCTGGTCTGTTGGCAAATTTAATATTGAAGTGCTCAGCGATAATTTGTTCACAGTATGAACTTTTATCGCCTTCATCCTTCTCAGGGTCAGCATCTAAACTGACTTGCAGAAACTTTTCATTCCTGCCCCTAAACATTGCAAGCGAACGATGTGAAGGCACCTTTTTCAACAGCTCGGTATGTGAAAAATAATCTTTGTACTTACTACCTTCGGCTTCTTTACCGACTATGACTTGGCTTTTTATATGGGCATGTTTGTTTAGATACTGACGTACCTTTTGCAACAATTTTGCATCTTCAGCAAATCGCTCCATTAAAATATACTTTGCGCCATCTAAAGCTGTTTTCGTATCGGGTATATCAGCATTTTCTGTTACAAATGCTTGAGCTTCTGACTCGGGAGTGAGCTGTGGGTTATTAAACAAAGCATTGGCTAAAGGTTCAAGCCCTAACTCAATGGCAATTTGACCTTTGGTGCGACGTTTCGGTTTGAACGGCAGGTATATATCTTCTAATTCAGTTTTGTTTTCTGCATCAAGCAAACTTGCCTTCAATTGAGGGGTCATTTTTTGTTGCTCTTCAATTGACTTGATAATGACTTTTCGTCGGTCTTCTAAATCACGCAGATAAGTTAAGCGCTGCTCTAACTTTCTCAAGGCTATGTCGTCTAGACCATTGGTGGCTTCTTTTCGATAACGAGCAATAAAGGGTACGGTTGACCCTTCATCTAGCAATTTTACCGCAGCTTGTACCTGTTGCGCTTGAACTTGTAACTCATGCGCAATTTTTTCCACTATCATCATCGAAGACCCTGTTTGTCACTCATTTCAATCTAGGCACTATATGGGGTACGAGAGATAAAATACCAGTGATAGATGAATAAAAGTGGCAATATTTAGCGGATCATAAGTTTAATCCACTATTAAAATGGAAAAAGGCAGGAAAACCCAAGTTTTCCTACCTAATCGTTTATTTTCAGATAATCAATATTTGCTAATCTTCTAGAGATGCTTCCTCTAACTTTTTAGCCATATCGTCATTCATCATATCTATGTTAGTGGCAACTTCATCTGGTGCTTCGAAGTTTGCTACATGAAACATCGCATCACCTTCTTGTACCAAAGGAATATTCTGCTTGCCAATGATAATCCCCGCTTTAGGTGCTGATACAATTTCAATAAAGCTACCTGTTGGGCTGCATATCTGAGCTAAGGCATCGCCTTTTTCTACATGATCACCCAATTGTTTTTTATCTAATACCATACCGCTGGCTGTAGCTCGCACCCAAGCACTATTGTTGGCAACAAATGGCAATGTTTTCTTCTTTTTACTGGTTCTGCGTCTGACCATACCCAGTTGTGACATAACATTGAAAATGCCCCTTAATCCAACCCGAATAGCTACTTCGTCGAATCTAAGTGCTTCTCCCGCTTCATAAAGAAGAATTTTAGTGCCATTTTCTGAGGCAGACTGTCGTAATGAACCGTCTCGCAAGTCTGAATTGAGTAACACCGGTACACCAAAAGCGTGAGCTAGGGATAAAGTTTCTTCATCCTTAAGGTTCGCTCTTATTTGTGGCAAATTACCGCGATTAATAGCACCGGTGTGTAAGTCAATTCCGTATTCACATTTACTCGCTACTTCTGTTAAAAATAGATGGGCAAGTCGACCAGCCAGTGAGCCTTTTGCCGAGCCTGGGAAACATCTATTTAAGTCGCGTCTGTCTGGCATATACCGACTTTGATTGAGCATTCCGTAAACGTTAACTATTGGCACAGCAATGAGCGTGCCTCTTGAGAGTTTAAGGGACTTTGAAATAAGCAAACGACGGATGATTTCAATCCCATTTAACTCATCGCCATGAATTGCAGCGCTAACAAAAAGTGTCGGACCTGGTTTTTTAGCGCGTATTACATCGACAGAAACTGACATTTGAGAGTCTGTATATAACTTTGCCACAGGGAGTTCGAGTTGCACTCTTTTCCCTAAACCGATTTCGTTTCCAGCAATAGACAAAGTATCCGCCACAGGCTTAGCCCTTACCTTGGGTGCGATTTTTATGAGGCCTGGCATATTTTTCAATATGCTTGAAAATCAAAGTGGCTACGTCTTTTTTAGTCGCAGCTTCGATGCCTTCTAAGCCTGGTGATGAATTGACTTCCATCACAACTGGACCACGTTCGGCTCGCAGCAAATCAACACCACATACGTTTAGTCCCATAATATTTGCCGCCGAAACCGCTGTTGCTCTTTCTTCTGGTGTAAGTTTTATCAAAACTGCAGAACCACCTCGGTGTAGGTTTGATCTAAATTCACCTTCAGCGCCTTGACGTTTCATCGCTGCCACAACGCGGTCGCCTACAACAAAACAGCGGATATCTGCACCGCCAGCCTCTTTGATAAATTCTTGTATCAAGATATCAGCATTTAAACCCATAAATGCTTCAACAATTGCTTCTGCTGTTTTGGTTGTTTCAGCAAGTACCACACCTATGCCTTGAGTACCTTCAAGCAGTTTAATAACACAAGGTGCGCCACCCACGTTTTTAATCAAATCTTTAATGTTGTCAGGACGGTTAGCAAACCCCGTTCTTGGTAGGCCTATACCTTTTCTTGATAATAATTGCATAGAACGCAACTTATCTCTAGAACGGCTAATCGCAACAGATTCATTTACGCAAAAAGCTCCGGTCATTTCAAATTGACGAACCACAGCCGTACCATAAAATGAAATAGAGGCGCCAATGCGCGGTATTACGGCATCATATTGTGGAAGTTCTGCGCCTTTATAACGAACCACAGGCCTGTTACTCGTGATATCCATGTAACAGTGCAGAGTATCGATAATGTCAACTTCATGGCCAAGGGCTTCACCGGCTTCTTTCAAACGGCGAGTAGAATATAATTTTTTATTTCTGGATAAGATTGCTATTTTCATTTCGATTGCCTTTTTTTATAAATAACAGGGTCATAGACTAGCTTGTTAATTAAATAGTCACAAAATAATAAAAATATTTTAGCTAATATAAAATGCTGATTATTTTTTAAATTTTAAATTCTATACCATTGTGACTTTTAGGTGTTTTTACACGTCTTATGCAAGTCGTAGATCTGTTTTAAATACATAAAAACAAAAATTGTATCCAAACAATTGTTGTTGCAAATAGTAGATATCTGTCAGTATTAGCATCTAGTTTGCGTGAAAGTTAAGACGTGATTATAAATGCTGGTTTTTCTGCAAACTACAATATTGGGTCTTCTAAACTTAACTCATGTAATACGCATCAGTTTTTGAAATTATGCACATCAGGGGAAAATTATTTGTCAAAGCGTTTCTTTTTTCGTGATCTGAAATCACGGGTACTCACGGCATTCTTATTTTCCTTAATTTGGCTAGTTTTAGTCGAATTTGATTATAAGTCATTTATTGTTGGCGCTTTCTTTATATTAATAGCGACGAGTATGAGTTATTGGTTAAGCAGGATTCATGATAAAACAATAGAAGTGAAATCCTCAATCCGATTATTGGCTTTGCCTAAACTTGTTCTCTTTTTTGTGACCCAATCTATTGTTGGCGGCCTCGACACCGCTAAGCGAGCTTTTTCACCTTCATTAAATATCAAACCTAGTTTTATCAAATATCAAATGTGCTTTCTTACTATGGGGGTGAATAGTCATATTTTTACTAATTTAGTGAGTTTATTGCCAGGCTCACTTATTGTTATGCAGGAGCCTGATGGCATCATTGTTCATGTTTTAGCGCTACATGCTGCTTCTCACAGCGATTTAGCTAAATGCGAAAGAATCGTTGCAAACCTTTATGGAATAAACACTTGTGCTGTTATGTCGTCAACTAAGGCAATGTCATGAGCATAATCTATGGTGTTCTTTCTATTATTCTGCTTATCTCACTGCTGGTTGGAGTAGTCAGAATTTTTTTAGGTCCTACCAAAGCAGATCGCATGTTAGCAGCACAGTTATTTGGTACCGTTGGGGTTGCCATTTTACTGTTGCAGAGCGCTTTTACGCATAATTGGGTCTTGATGGATGTTGCGTTGTTTCTATCGATTCTTACATCGATAACGGTCATAGCATTTGTTAAATTGGGTGAAGTTAAAACATGAATTTTTGGGGTGTGTTTACTGCATTTTTTTGCTTGTTTGGAGCCTTCTTTTTTATAGCTGGAACCGTCGGTTTATTGCGCTTTCCTGATGTGTATTGTCGTCTTCATGCATTAACCAAAGCAGATAATTTAGGGTTAGGGTTAATTGTGATTGGATTGTTACCGCAGACAACGGATATGTATCAAATGTTTAAATTGCTGGTTATTTGGATGCTGGTGTTGTTTGCCAGTGCTACCAGTTGTTACTTGATTGCCCGCCATGAGTTTAGAAAACGCCCTGTGGAATATGAATTGGAGCCTACTGATGCCGATTAATTTGTTATTTGATGGTTTGTTAGTGGTGCTTATTTTAGTGCTAGCATCAGGCGCATTATTTAGCACGAATATTTTTAATGGGATCGTGTTGTTTATTAGTTTAGGTCTAGCGGTCTCCATTGCTTGGGTACGTCTGTATGCAATTGACGTCGCTATTGCCGAAGTGACAATCGGAGCGGGATTAACGGGAGCCTTATTACTAGGTGCTTGGAAGCGGCTTGAAATTAAAAAAAGCCTTCATAGTTCAATCAGCAATAAAGAGACAAAAAATGATTGATGCACACGGCGCTACGGTTCTTAAAAGCAGCTATGTGTTGCTCATTGCCCTGACTATTTCAGTGCTTACGGGGGGAGTGATTTTCGCATTGTTACAAACACCAGCGCCTCAAAATATTATGTATGATTTGGTGCAAGCAAACATTCAGCAAAGCGGTGTCACTAATCCTGTTACTGCCGTTTTACTTAATTTTCGAGCGTATGACACGTTTTTAGAATTTGCGGTGTTTTTCTGCGTTAGTATTGCAAGTCTTCCTTATCTAGACCCCAGTGTAAGTGATGCGTCACACTTAGAGACCAAAGATGGGCCACTTTTTAGCTTAGTAAAAGTGCTGGTGCCTCTCACCATTTTGTTAGCCGGTTATACCCTATGGGTTGGCTCGTTTAAGCCAGGAGGGGCTTTTCAGGCAGGAGCCTTACTCGCAGGTTGTGGCCTATTGCTAACGCTATCAAATGCCGGGGTTACTAAAATGACAGGGTTTTGGTGGCGGTCAATTTTTTCGATGAGCTTAATCTTTTTCATTTTGGTGATCGGCTTTTCTTATCTCAATACTCATACCTTTTTAATGTATCCCACTACACTTTCTGGAAGTCTTATTTTGTTTATTGAATTTGCAGCCACTTTCTCTGTGGCTGCCACACTTTACCTTTGTTACTTGTCAGTTAGAGGCAGAGTTGTCCAAGGTTCGCATCGTGCAGGCTGAGTTATATAGCGTATGCGCCGTGATTTTATTTGCTTTAGGGCTGATTGCTTTTTTAGTAAAACATGGCGTTTTCCATAAGGTTTTAGCTTTAAACGTCATGGGCATTGGTGTGTTTATGTTGTTATTGGCAACATCTGCATTCTATCCAAACGCCATTGATCCATTAACCCACGGTATGGTGTTAACCGGCATAGTTGTGGCGGTTGCGGGGAGCGCATTGGCGCTTAATTTAGCCACACAAGTAGATTTGCCATCACAATCAGATGAAATAACTCGCCATGATAAACCTGATTGATTTACCGCTGGCAACTGCC
Organism: Paraglaciecola sp.; assembly: GCA_034111205.1. Taxonomy (GTDB): domain Bacteria; phylum Pseudomonadota; class Gammaproteobacteria; order Enterobacterales; family Alteromonadaceae; genus Paraglaciecola. The sequence goes on from JAWUXT010000148.1 coordinate 7,016, forward strand.
AGTCAGATTTTACCCCTGCATATTTTGTTACCGCTATTATTAGCCATAATTTGTTTTCTGATAAAAAGTAGCAGTATTGCGAGGTGGCTCAGTATCGCAACAGCCATTATTCATCTTTTGTTTGCTGTATTGTTGGTGTCTCTTTCTGTATCCCAAAATGGTGCGGTGATCACCTATGCTATTGGTGGATGGGAAGCGCCATTAGGTATTTCTCTTACCTTAAATACCTTTTCTGCCATCATGCTTATTATGTCTGCGACCATTTCATTGGCGATTACTATCTATAGTGGACATTATTTTAAGGATGTCGAGCAAGCAAGGCGCTTTTGGCCGCTATGGTGGCTTTTGAATACGGCCCTGTGCGGTATCTTCTTATCAGGCGATCTGTTTAATCTTTATGTGATGCTTGAGCTGATGGGATTATCAGGTGTTAGCCTTATTGCGATTAACAAGAGTCAATCAGCCATTAAAGCGGCATACCAATATTTGTTAGTGGGGTTATTTGGTTCACTGCTGTTTTTGTTTGGGGTGGCACTGATTTACCGTGAGTACGGAGTGTTGGATTTGATAATGTTGGCGGCTACTGTGCAAGGTACCTTGTTGACCAAATGTGCCTTAGGGTTTATGTCCTTAGGGTTAATATTAAAAACAGCGCTCTATCCTCTACATTTTTGGTTGCCTGACGCTCATGCTAGCGCTCCTGCTCCAGTGAGTGCGGCTTTATCCGCGTTGGTACTAAAAGGCACATTTTATATCTTATTTATGCTCTGGTTTAGTGTACTCACACCCGCGACCACTTTTTTAGGCGCCAGTATTATCGGGGCATTTGGCGCTTTAGCCATTTTATGGGGATCGGTTAAGGCCTTCACAACAGATAGATTAAAATTACTTGTGGCCTATTCCACAGTGGCACAAGTGGGGTATTTGTTTATTTTATTCCCCTTGATGTACCAATATCCCACTAAGACATTAGGTGCTGCTGCTTATTTTATAGTGGCCCACGCGTGTGCAAAGGCTGCGATGTTTATGGCAGTAGGTAATATTCAGAAAATGGCGGGGCATGATGAAATAAAACGTTTATCAGGTATTGCTTCACATATGCCGCTTAGTATTTTTATTTTTGGTATTGCCAGCATTAGTCTTATGGGCCTTCCTCCAACCGGTGGCTTTATCGCGAAGTGGATCATGTTTGATAGTGCATTAGAAAGTAAGCAGTGGTGGTGGATCATTTTCTTGGTTGTCGGAGGGTTGTTATCTGCTAGCTACCTATTTCGTGTTTTAAACTTGGCTTTTACCACCCCAACAATAGAGCAAGAGATGTATGTTTCATCTTCTGCAGACGTCGGTTTGTTAAGTGCACTCGTGCTTGCTGTTATCACGATTGTTATAGGCCTGAATGCCATGTGGATCCTTGATGTTATCGATATAGGACTCGCCACTGCGACTTTAGGGGCTGGAAAATGAATTGGTCTAGTATGTTGCCTCTTTTCATTCTAGTTACCGCATTTGTAACGGGAATAGTGTTACTTGTTATCCCAGAAAATAAACAAAAAATACGCACCACCATCAATCTAGTGAATGCCTTCTTAACTATTCTTATGATTGTCGTTTTGATAATAGGCATTAACTCCGGGCAAGAATTTAGGTTGGTTTTTCCATTACTACCCAACATCAATTTAGTGTTGCATGCTGATCCACTGTCTTTGATGTTTGTGGGATTATCAGGCGTACTTTGGTTTGTGACTACCATTTACGCGATAGGTTATTTACGAAAAGCTAAACATCAAAGCCGTTTTTTTGGTTTCTTCAGCTTATGTGTATTTGCGACGCTGGGTATCGCAATGGCTGGAAACCTGATTACATTCCTCATTTTTTATGAGTTATTAACATTAGCGGCCTATCCATTAATTGTACATAAAGGTAACGAGGCATCACTGCGTGCTGGAAGAATTTATCTTCGATACACTATGATTGGCGGCGCAGTGTTGCTTGTTGGTGTGGTGTGGTTAAAGTCACTGGCTGGGGCTCTTGATTTTTCAGCAGCTGGTGATTTGGCGAATATGACGCATCTGCCAACCACTGAACTGACTATTATCTTTGTGCTTCTTATCGTGGGGCTGGGCGTCAAAGCCGCTTTAGTGCCTTTACATGGATGGCTACCTGAAGCCATGGCTGCTCCCGCTCCCGTGAGCTCATTACTTCACGCTGTCGCAGTGGTTAAAGCCGGTGCTTTTGGGATTGTCAGGGTCATTTATGATGTCTATGGGTTTGAGTTTGCAGACTCTCTCGGCGTATTGTTTTACTTATCCATTGCTGCGTCCATCACCATTATTTATGCTTCGATAAGAGCGCTTTATCAGGACGACCTGAAAAAAAGGCTCGCATATTCAACGGTTAGCCAGGTGTCGTACATTGCATTGGGTGCGTCAATTGGCGGACCATTGGCTGCTATTGCGGCTGTCACCCATCTTGTGCATCAAGGGATCATGAAGATCACTATGTTTTTCAGCGCAGGAAACTTCGCTGAAGAATTACATATTCACAAAGTATCTGAACTTGATGGTGTAGGAAGCAGAATGCCTCTGACGATGATGGCGTTAACATTGGCTATCTTTGGGATGATTGGCATACCACCCATCGCAGGTTTTGTGACAAAGTGGTACTTAGGAAATGGCGCAATTGCACAAGGGCAATATTGGGTGCTGGTGGTGTTAGCGCTCAGCAGTTTATTAAATGCGATGTATCTTTTACCCATAGTCTACAGAGGTTGGTTTAAGCCGTCTAAATGTGAATGGCCTGCTAAATCCGAGTCGTCAAAGTTAGAGGTCTATTGGATGTTGCTTATTCCCCCTCTGATCACGGTTACATTATCTGTTCTGGCAGGGTTGTTTGCTGCGAGTGAGTTTAGTCCTTTAAAATGGGCTAAAGTCATTGCGAGCCATGAATTTGTAAACGTCCCTTCTCTTATTAATATTTATGTTGAATCATCATCCTTGGTGCCATGGCTTATTGTTTTGGCACCGATGTTGTTTGCCGGAGTGTTATTTTTATCTAGGCATAAACGTGTTCTTATCGCCTGTGCCCCAATTTGTGCTTTACCGGCCATTTATTTTGCATTTACAGGCATTGATTATGCCTCTTCTTCATCATTCTTGTTTTTCAGTAACGAACTATTTCTCGATAAAACAACCCTGTTATTCTTAATGTTGGCAGGTGTTTTGTGGTTTTTATCTACCCTATATGCTCAATTTTATATGGCTAAAGATCCTAAGCAATCAACCTTTACGATCTTTATGTTACTGGCGATGTCCGGATGTTTTGGTTTGACTCTTAGCCAAGACCCATACGGTTTTATTACTTTCTTTACCTTAATGAGCTTGTCTTCTTTTGTGCTGGTTATTCATCAGCTTTCTGAAGAAGCTAGAGAAGCTTCTCGTAGCTATATTCGTTGGGTCATTATCGGTGAAGTGCTGCTATTTAGCGGATTCTGTTTATCCCAATGGTATGCAGGGTTTGCTCTAAATAGTGAATTAGCTTGGATCACTAGTCTAATTGTGGTGCTTGGCTTTGGCTCTAAAGTGGGGTTGTTCGGTATGCACTGGTGGTTACCCAAAGCACACCCCGTGGCGCCTGTTCCCGCAAGTGCAATATTGAGTGGCTTTATGGTAAAAGCGGGCGTCATTGGTTGGCTCCGATTTGTGCCACAAAGTGCTGAGCCCGTTGAGATAATCGGTTATTTGTTAGTAGGGTTGGGGGCCGCTGGTACATTTTTAGCCGCAATCAAAGGACTGTTTCAGCACAACCCTAAAGTAGTGCTTGCTTACTCAACCGTCAGTCAAATGGGTATTTTGACTATGGCATTTGGCGCCACGTTCATCTTACCAGACAATCGAGAAGCTATAATTTCCGCTATGATTTTGTACTGCATTCATCACGGATTAGCTAAAAGCGCCTTATTTTTTAGTGTCGGTATATCTCCATTGTTGGCACTAAAATCTCAGACACGATATTTTGCATATTTTGTAATAATCATGCCTGCAATGGCATTAGTTGGTATGCCATTCTTAAGTGGAGGTTACGCAAAACTGCTGTTGAAAGAGCAACTAATCGGAATGCCACTTCTACCCACATTAATCAGCATTAGTAGTCTTTTTACGGGGCTATTAATGTATCGATTTATAAACTTGATGTCTCGAGATACAGGCCATCACTATGAGGCACAAAAGTATATTCCATTACTGTTAATTTGTTTGCTGAGTGTTTTGTTAATGATCCTATGGCCTTTTATATCATTCGAAACCATCGGGCTGTCAATAGGTAATATTTTAGCGGCTAGTTGGCCTATCGTAGTCGCAATTTGCACAGGATTATTATTGACTCAATACGTAGATAAATATGTGAATAAAGCCAGTAACGCGGATCTAAAAAGAACCACAGGTTTAAATATTATCGTAACGTATTTTTCATCACTAATTGTGAGTGTGAGCAGAATAATGGTAACCACAGCCCAGAGAAAACAATATCTCGATACTACATTCATCATATTAACTATAAATCGGATATCCACTGCCAATTCTGCTCATTTGTCAGTTGTGGTTTTAATAGTGCTCTCATTGGTCTTTGTAGCTTTGATAGTTGTTTGATGGCTATTCCGAATAGCTTAGATACTTTGCTACACTGTTGAATTAAGACGCAGATGGCGTGCTTGGGAAATAAATAGAAGGTAGAAGTTGAGCCTTTAAATCGTTACTTTCCCTTCATCTGTGACTTGTTTACTTTGGTTTATTCTTAACGCTAAGTACAAGTCAGAATGCACATAAATACCATCGCTACCTGACTTAATATCTGCTTTTTCGAACCATGCAAGTAGCTGTCGTTTTCTACCGGCAAGTTCAAGACGTACTCCGCGCTTTCTAAATATAGTATTCAAATCATCCAGCATTGCCATAACACTTAAATCTAAATGAGTGAAACACGGAACCGCATCAATTATTACACACTGAATATCATC
>JAWUXT010000149.1:0-15865 GCA_034111205.1 Paraglaciecola sp.
CTGAAGGAGATAGCAGATTATTTTAATCTGAGCCACGCAGGTTCAGTTAGCTTTATTACTCATCAAATTAGGCAGAAAAAACGAGTAAACAAAAGATTCCGTCGAACTGTAGAGGGGTTGATTAAAAGTCTTATTAATCAAGCAACTTGACCCCTAATACTTGGTGGTTTGCATCAATGCGAACAATATTTATTTTTGAGATGATTGATATAACTGTTCAATTAACTCCGGAAGCTCGTCAGGGTGCTCAACAATATAGTCGGGATTAATACCCAAGTTTTTATCAAAGCATTGATTATGCCGCACCCAGACTGACTTGATATGACTGGCATTCGCACCACCAATATCTGGCGTGAGCCCATCGCCAATATGTATCACTTCATGATTTTCACAGGCCGCTAATCTTAGGGCTTTTGTAAAAATAGAGCGTGCGGGTTTTTGCTGTTTTTCCTGGCCTCCAATAATTATATGGTCAACATGTTGGGCAAGATTTACCCGCTGCACCTTGGGTACCTGAGAAAAAACGGGGCCATTAGTAATCACTACTAGTGTCATGCGTTTTCTCATATCTTTAAGAAACAGCTCAATACCTGGGAAAAAATCAAAGGCAGCCAATCGTTCCTTATCAAAGCAGTTTTGAAGTAAAAGCGCTTCTTCCACCGTGATTGCTGGCTGCTGCATATCTAACAATAAATCTTGAATCAACTGCACTCGAAATTCATCTTCACTGTGTTGCTCAATAATTGGCATATACCTTTGTTGTTGAACCGGGGTCCATTTCCGATAAATACCTTGTACATAACGTTCCACGAATTGCTCGTTATGCAAAGAACTGCCGCACATGGCTTGAGCTCTTTTGGCAAGCTCCCGTTTGGCTATATCGTTAGCCTTGCTGGTATCGCACAATGTTTCGTCCATATCCAAAAAAAGCGCTTTTAGCACGAGTACTCCAATTAATAGTGATTGATTTGGGGGGGATCTTCAGCTCGGAACAAACACGCTATGCGATTTACACATCAATAATCGAGTCGATAAATACTAAACGTTACTGCTGTTCTATACAACATTTCTGGATAATCAATCTATTAGGACAGCCAACCTCGTAAACAGGTAAAATGTTTGGCGATAAGCTTCAATGAACAATCGCCAGTTAGATGGACGAATATTAATTTACTCGTTAACTAATTAAAAAAAAGTTTTTATCAAACTGGGATCTGATTAATGTCTAGAGATAATGTGTAGGTTTTCACAAAAATAGATGATTGTTGTCTCGTAATCTCGCGTAAATGTCCTAAATCAACCTATCTCTTTTACACATGGCTTTAAGGTGTTAGCGGAAAACCAATCATCTAATATTCGATGGATAGTAAACTAGACTGCGTACACATCAAAAAAGAAATACACAGTGGATGCAATACTCACCAAAATAACAAAATACCTGATGTTTTTTTGAGGCAGTTGGCGTGATACATTTGCCGCTACATATCCTCCTGCTAAGGTGCCAAATAATACGAAAGCCCCTTCATACCAAGCAATCACATCATTATAAATAAACAGCAAGATGGCAATCAATGAGACCGCAGACGACACTAATAGTTTTAAGCCATTCATGGCGTTGATATTGGTATGCCCAGCTAACGCTAAATAGCTAAGTGTAATGATGCCCAGACCCGCGTTGAAAAAACCACCATAGGTCGACACCCCCAATAGTATGATCACTAATAAAACCTTGCCGATGGTTGAAGCGTGTCTGCGATCAGAGGCTATTTCTTTTAACACCAAATTAATATTACCGCCAAAAATAAACAACACGGTAGCAAATAACAGCAACCAAGGGATCGCCTCTTGAAACACTTTTTCAGGTGTTTGCAACAATAACCAGGCACCGGCAACACCGCCAATCAAGCTAATGAAAATGATTAGAGGGAGTTCATCTTTATGCTTAGTAAGCTCTTTTCGAAAGGCATAAGTACCGCTCATATAACCGGCGCATGATGCAAATGTGTTGGTCGCATTTGCCACAATGGGAGGAAGTCCGAAAAAAATTAGTGCAGGGAATGTAATGAAACTACCTCCGCCTGCAACTGAATTAAGCACACCGCCAAAAAAGCCCGCTAGGAAGAGCAATACTAGTTCAAATGACATCTTTAACAATCAGCCTGTAAGCATGCAAAGACGCAGACAATAACACATCTGTATTAATGGCTATTTTGAAAATTTGTAAACAAAGCTTTAGTTGCGTCATTATGAAGCAGATGTGATTGGATTATATACCGATAATTGAATGTCACTATGCAGCAACTAGAACGCTCTTGGCTACTGTCAAGTTAACGAGCCGACTCAGAAGTACGCGATAATCTGGAAATGAAAAATATCCATATTTATGCCGGATTTCTGTATCCACCCCAAGTAATCAGTCACACGGTGTGGCTTTATAACAGATTTACACTTAGCTTCCGTGACCTCGAAGAATTGCTGGCAGCAAGAGGCATTACCGTCAGTTATGAAACCATCAGAAATTGGTGTGATAAATTCAGTCCAATGTATTTTAGTCAAATCAGTAAGAACCGAGGGCAATTAGGTGATACCTGGTATCTTGATGAGGTATTTATCAAGATCAATGGTGTTCTGCATTATCTTTGTCAGACTATCGATCAGGATGGCGATGAAATCGATATTCTGGTTCAGAAAAGTAAAGACAATAAAGCGGCGAGACGATCCTTCCGAAAGTTACTCAAAGGCCAGCAAGCAGCTCCAATCAAAATAGTCACCGATAAATTGCGCAGTTATTCAGCAGCAAAGAAAGAGCTAATACCTGGTGTAGAACACCCAAACCAACAGTACGAAAACAACCGATGCGAGTTATCCCATCAACCTGGTCGGCAACAGGAGTGGCAGATAAGGAAATTTAAATCACAAGGCCAAGCTTAACGATTTCTCTCCTGTCATGGCGTGGTTAATAATCTATTTCGGCTTGGTCGTCATTTAATGATAGCGAGTAATTACAGAGTATTCCGTGAAAGAGCGTTCGTTGAATGAGATAGAGTGAGTTATATCCAAAATTTGGCATAGCTAGTCAAATTGCCAATCAATTCATCCAATCACGGTAACTTGACAGTACCAGACTTAACAATTGCGTTCGATAATCAATGCGCCAAAGTAATAAGAATACTGGCTAACAGTATAATAAGTGATAAGTAAAATGAGGCATTTGTGATAAGTGTTTTTAGACGGTTTATGATGCTATCTTAAGTATTAATGGATCACGTAATGAATTTCTTCGATTAAAGATGGCGGCTGTAGGTGTAGCTAATGAAATAGCGAATGCTGTTATCAAAAACTTACAACGTTATTAGATCCTAAATGTGGTCTAGCCATTTTGAACTTATAAGTATTTTTTAAACCAAAAAAGCACTCCAAAAAGGGGAATAAATTGAAATCATTAAATAAACATGTATCCACATTATCGGTGCAAGGTAAAGATTATCAATATTTCGACTTATCCAGTATAGACGCCAACGTAAAGCGACTTCCGCTCACGGCTAAAATACTGTTAGAGAACCTTCTGCGTCATAGCGATGAACTATATGTACAGCCAGAAGACATTCAAACCTTAGCCAAGTGGGACACAAACGCTTCGTCTGAGACAGAAATCGCTTTTGTACCTTCCAGAGTAATATTGCAAGACTTTACAGGTGTTCCCGCTATCGTCGATTTGGCTGCTATGCGTGATGCGATGATTGATTTAGGCGGAGATCCAAACAAAATTAATCCGCTTAAACCAGTAGATTTAGTGATTGACCATTCGATTATGGTAGACGAGTTTGGTCACAAAGATTCGTTTAAACACAATACTGAAATTGAAGTGCAGCGTAATAAAGAGCGTTATCAATTTTTGAAGTGGGGCCAAAGCGCCTTTACAAATTTTAAAGTGGTACCCCCAGGTAAAGGCATTGTGCATCAAGTAAATTTGGAATTTTTGGCACGAGTCACCTTTGTTGAAGAACAACAAAACGTTGACGTGTTGTATCCAGATACGCTGGTGGGTACGGATTCTCACACGACTATGATTAATGGTTTAGGTGTGCTTGGTTGGGGTGTAGGGGGCATTGAAGCCGAAGCCGCCATGCTGGGCCAACCTGTCACCATGTTAATACCAGAAGTCATTGGTATGCAGTTGACCGGCAAATTGCCGGCGGGTACAACGGCAACAGATTTAGTGTTAGCCGTCACCCAGCAATTGCGCGCATTTGGTGTTGTGGGCAAGTTTGTCGAATTTTATGGTACTGGTGTAAAACACTTAACGGTTGCCGATCGGGCAACAATAGCCAATATGTCGCCCGAATATGGCGCAACCTGTGGTCTATTTCCCATTGATGAGCAAACGATTAAATACCTAGCGTTAACTGGTCGCAGTCAACTGCAAATTGAGATAATAGAAGCTTATTCCAAAGCCCAAGGAATGTGGGGCAGTGAGTCTCAGAAAGACGCGGAGTACCACGCCAATTTAGAGCTTGATTTAAACCAAGTCGTGCCGGCTATTGCAGGCCCTAAAAGACCACAAGATAGAATTGACTTAGACAATGCAGCATCGGCATTTAAAACATGGATGACCGAGCAAAAAGAACTCGCCATTGCGCCCAATGATACCCAACAAGGTAATTTTGAGAGTGAGGGTGGACACTCAATAGAATCATATAAACACAGCGTATCTTGTCACTATAAGGGACAAGATTTTGAACTAGATGAAGGCGCGGTAGTTATCGCAGCCATTACTAGTTGCACCAATACCTCTAATCCATCGGTGTTAGTGGCCGCCGCACTGGTTGCTCAAAAAGCCAATGAACTTGGTCTTACGGTTAAACCTTGGGTGAAAACAAGTTTTGCGCCTGGCTCACAGGTAGTAACTGAATATTTAAACAAAGCCGGTTTATCTAAAGAGCTTGATAAAATGGGGTTCAACTTGGTTGGCTATGGTTGCACCACTTGTATTGGTAATTCAGGCCCATTGCCAGAACCCATTTCTGAGGCCATAAGAGAAGGCAAATTAACGGTAACCTCGGTGTTATCGGGCAACCGTAATTTTGAAGGCCGAATACACTCTGAAGTTAAGGCAAATTATTTAGCTTCACCGCCACTAGTCGTTGCTTATGCCATTGCTGGTAATATGAATATTGATATTACCAAAGAACCTCTGGGTACTAGTCACGATGGCAAACCTGTCTACCTTAGAGATTTATGGCCAACCCAAGAAACGATTCAAAACATAGTCACAGAAGTGGTCAATGAGGCGATGTTTACCGATAAGTACGGCAGTGTGTATGAAGGTGGTGACGTGTGGCAAAACCTAGAAACCGTAGATGCCAACATTTATAACTGGCCCGACAGTACCTATGTAAAAAAACCAAGCTTTTTTACCAATATGCCGGCTAAGCCTGAACCCGTAAAAGCGATTGAAAATGCACGGTGTTTATTAAAGTTAGCAGACAGTGTTACCACTGATCATATTTCGCCAGCTGGCGCAATTGGTAACGACACACCCGCCGCTGAGTATTTACGTGCCAATCACGTTGAGCCAAAAGATTTTAACTCCTATGGCTCGCGCCGTGGTAATCATGAAGTCATGATGCGCGGTACGTTTGCTAACGTAAGACTGCGTAACGAATTAGCCCCCGGCACAGAAGGTGGTTTCACTCGAAAACAACCCGGTGGCGAACAAATGTCTGTGTTTGAGGCTGCTCAGCAATATATCGCTGCTAAGGTGCCTACCATCGTTATTGCGGGAAAAGAATATGGAACGGGCAGCTCTCGAGATTGGGCTGCAAAAGGTCCGCTATTGCTAGGTGTAAAGGCGGCAATTGCAGAAACATACGAACGTATTCATCGCTCTAATCTAATTGGTATGGGTATTTTACCGTTGCAGTTTATATCGGGGGAGGGCGCGCATACTTATCAATTAGACGGCACAGAACAGTTTTCAATCGAAGCGGTTAAAGCTAAGCAAAAGCAAGCTAAGGTTAAAGTAACAAGAGATGATGGCAGTGAATTCAGCTTTGTTACAGATATTCGTATTGATACTCCGAATGAATTTGAATATTTCCGACACGGAGGCATTCTGCAATATGTGATCCGCTCACTGCTCTAAAAAAAGTACTTGTCAAAGATCTTAAAACGTGGAAGTTCCTCGTCGGAAGTAACTTTAAACCTAAAATAAACTGAGCAGTAATAAGTGTTTAAGGAAAGGGCTGTATTTGCCCTTTTTTCGTTCATTTAACTTCTAGTACTCCTCAGATTTAAGACGCTATCGACAAAAGGGTATTTAGACCGACACAATCCCTTGGTAATCACACTAATACAAGTATTGTAATAATCTTGGAAAAATAATCCTGCACTTGAACAAAGTTCAGGATTATTTATTTACCAGCGTTCAAGTTAATTTTAACGACCTGATGTTCTGATGACTATTTTAGGGTCATAAACTTGTCCTGGACAGGTTTCAACAATGACGTTGTATTCATAGTCACCATCAGGACTATCAATCTTACAGCGTATTTTGGCGTTATTACCTGATTTTTCTTTGCAGTTTGCTTTGAAGGGGCTGGCACCAACAAACTGTAATTCAAAGCGGGATCCATTAGTAATCTCCCAGCTCACAAACTTTTGATTTTGCATACAAACACAGTCTTTACCATTTTTACCGCAGCTACCCTCAAATTGACTACCTTGGCAATTATCAACGAGTGAAATGACATCAACTGACTTTGCACAACCACTTTGGTCCACTTTAATTTGTAGTTTTTGATCATTTTTCTTTATTCCAGAATCTGCCATTACATTAAATACGGCCAAACAAGTCGTTATAATGAATAAAAATAGCAACGTACTTTTCTTAATTAATTTCATTTTAGTTCCCTTTTATTAAGTCCGATGTCGAATACTACTTGGCATCATGATTTACTGAATCAGGAAAATCACTGCTGTATTCCTGATTGCCTACTCTGCAATTGCAGAATTCCTTGTTGATACTGAATGAATTGCGGATCGCTGCGTAATAACTTGGGTGGATAACCCAGTTTAAGCATTGTCCCAATTATATTAAGAACAGTATCTTTAGTTGAACAGTTGATTGCCACGAGGGCAAGATCATAAAAAATATAAGGATCATCTGGGAGCACTTCCAAAATACTTTTTGCCCCAGAGTTTGCAGCATCGCATTGACCTAGTTCGGCATTATAGCGAGCCACTCCGGCCCTAGGATATAAATCATGTTCATTTACCTGTTCACTATCTCGTGCTTGTTTAAGCGCTTCTAAATATAAGGGGGTTGTTTGTAATTTACCATTACCTGCATATTTAAGTGCATCTGCTAAATTACCTTTAACCACAAAGTTTCCAGGATTTAAGTTCACAGCTTGTTGATACATTTGTGCTGCCTGAGCAAATTTTTTAGCAAAAAACAATGAAGTACCAAGGTTACTGTATATATTGGCACTGGGACTGATGCCTAAGGCTTTTTTCCAGCTTTCAGTGGCTTTATCAAATTCAGTATTAAGGTAATAGGCCGCACCTAAATTATTAAAGGCTTCCTCACTCTGTGGTTGAAGTATAGTCTGTTTATAAAACTGTAAACTCGCTTCGTAATATTTACCTGAGGCAAACAAAAAGCTGCCATAATCTTCATAATTTCGCCAATATCCAGGTTCCGCTTGGATGGCTTTTAAGAAGTAAACGGCTGCTTGTTCAGACTTTTCTTGTTTTGCCAATACCTGTGCTATACCACTTAAAGCCAGACTATGAGAATCTTGCAGCGCGATAGCTTGATGATAGTGATGCTTGGCAAGCTCATATTCTCCTGAAGCAGAATAGAGCCGACCTAAGGCTATTTCTGATTCAGCCTTAATATTTGTCTCGCCCATATCAGATTGACAAGATTGCTTAGCCAGTTCAAAGATCTGACTCTTTTTCATCAGCTCATACTGTTCAATATAAGTTTGGCATAAGCCTGCTTTTGCCAAATCAAAACGATTATCTCTGCTCAGTGCATTGAGAAACAAGTCCTCAGCTTCTTTTAGCTGTGTTTGATTATAAGCCTCACGTAACAGTGTTTTTCCTCTGACGTAAAAGTCATAGGCATGAATATCGTCAGTAGGCTTAAACTGCAGACTATTTGACTCGTCAAGGGGCATTAAAAATGTCAGTGCATTAAATACTTGATGAGAAATTGTTTCCTGCAATGTAAGTTGGTCATCCAAAGGCATGGTTGCTTTACTAGACCAGACTTGGTATCCACTTTCTGTATCAGTTAAATTGGTAGTAATCAAAATAGAGTCGGTTTGCACATTAACCGAACCACCAATTACATATCGAGCCCCAGTCCGTTCACGAATAGTCTCTAATGTTGCATCAACCGGTAGCGAAGTCAGTACCCGCTCAGAAACAACCTTAAGTTGGGCCGATTGAGACAAAAAGCTTAAAAGTTCGGATTGCAGTACACTAATAACACCTTGTGCATTTTCGTTGCCTATTTGCTTAAATGTTAATACGGCCACCGAATTTGCATAAACATCTGCTTGAATTTCACTTGTTTTACTTTTTGTCCCAATGCCATGAGCAGTTTTATTTATCTGCATCCCTAACAATGAGGCTAAAACCAAACAACAAAAACTAAGACAAACCAAGGCGCTTAGTTCTCTATAAGCCTGCCGTGACATTTGGTTTTGCACATCGGAATTTTGATGCTTAAGCACGAAACGTTGCCTTAATTTGAAGTCAATTCGCCAGTTGTAAAGCAACACGAGAGGGAAACATATGATTAAAATTAATAAAGCAAATTTATCTATCCAAACGGCGGCATTTACAATGGGTAAAGTAACAGTAACGACCTGCATCAACACCCAAGACATAACAATATAGGTACCCGCGATTTTGAATAAACGATTTTGACGCCAGATCTCGAATCTAAATGGCTTCTTGATTGGGCTGTTTTTTGTATTTTCTAACTGTTCAGTTAGTCGCAATACATCAGAAGAAAGTAAGGCACTTTCTAGTGGCATTGCAGGAACCAATAAGCGAAAGCCTTTTCGAGGTAAGGTTTGAATAAAAACAGGATGTTCCTTGTGGTCTTCAAATAAATGACGTAACTCACCAATATAGTGGCTGATTTTTGAACTAGAAACTTGTCCCTCACCCCAGATGTATTCCGTCAGGGCATGTCGACTGACTACTTTACCCGCATTACAGGCCAAGGCAAAAAGTACTTCCATTGCCTTTCGACTGACATGATGATGTTCTTGCTGTTTGACCACTACACTTTTTTTGGGATAAACCAAAATAGCACCTAACGAAAAACCTTCTCTCAAGGCAGGTTCCAGAATCAAATCACTGGAATGCTCTATGTTAGACAAATCGATATGTGCTGCTTTCATTAAAGCTCTTTTTATCGTATTAGTTGGTTAGATTGAATTGTTTAAACAGATAGTTTAATGGTTAAATTTCGTACAAAAAATAATAATGGACTACTTTTTTTAAAAAAAACAGCTATTTATCAATGGTTTCAGTCATATTGTTAACAACATAGATAGTAATGCCCCTACCTGCTTGAGTTCGGCCAAGGCGGCACGGCCCAGAATACAGGCTTTAAGTACAGCAACAGAATATACCTCATCTGCTGCGGGTGGCAGTGGCGGGGGTTGATTAAATGTGTATCGGCTTACCAATTCATGTTTAATTTACCTTGATTTGGTACTGTAAATTTATCGAGAACAACTGAATTGAATGGCCGTTTAAATCACAAGATCAGGCTCTCAATCAAGTATGAATTAATGCATAAAATATAATATTGTCCAAATTCTGCCTAACAATAGTTAATATATATAAACATTCATCATTGTTTATATATTATTGTTAATATATGTTAATGTTTATCGCCATGGTGGAAATTTAATATGCATTGGTATAATGGCTCGTTAATAGCTGTAAAGCGTAAAGAAAAAGGTTGGACGCAAATGTATGTTTCAACTCAAACAGGTTTGAGTTGTAACCAAATTATTGCGATGGAAAAAGGTCACTTCACCGGTGGCATAAAATACCTACGTAAATATCTTGATCTGTTAGGGCTTAAGATAGCAATTATTGAAGAGCAAAACGATTTACCGCAGTTCAACGAGCTTTCCAGCTTATTTGAGGAAGATGAGTAATGGCTGAGCTTCCCAATAAAATTAGTCATATCCAAGTCAAAGCCTTCAGTGCAGATTCCGGGGAGTTATCTCAGTCTGGTCACTATGCCTATCAATATACAAGTAAAAATCCTGTTTCCTTGACGATGAAGTATCAGCAAGCGCCATATAATCATGGTGTACTCCATCCTATATTTAGCCAAAACTTACCAGAAGGCTATGTCCGCCGATATATCAGCGAAAAGCTTAGACGCCATGCTAACGTCAATGATATGTATCTACTTGCCCTACAACTAGACAAAAGCATCGGTCACTTATCTTATACTAGTGAAATTGAAAAGACGGATGTGGGTCAGCTATCGCTGAATGAGATACTCAACTGGCAAGGTAAAGAGAACCTCTTTCATCAGTTACTGGATCGCTATTACCTCAATGGATTGGTTTCAGGTGTGCAACCTAAAGTGCTAGTTAACGCTCTTAACGATACAGGCAAACCGTCCATTGGCCGCAATGTGTTACAACAAGAAGACTTTATCATCAAGACTTATGATGATGAGTTTCCATTACTGACTGTCAATGAATATGTCTGCATGGAAGCCGCTAGAGCCTGTGGTTTACAACCGAGCCAATGCTGGCTTTCGGATGATTTAAGAACCTTTATTACTGAGCGATTTGATGAAGTGGATGGAAAACGTTTAGGTATCGAAGACTTTACGGTACTAATGGGTAAGCAAGGAGATGAAAAGTATCAGTCCAGCTACGAAATGTTAATGAAGGCAACTTATCTCTTTACTAAATCAGATACGCAGCTGAGACGTATGTATCAATATATTGTGTTTAATTGCCTCATTGGAAATGGTGACGCGCACCTTAAGAACTTTTCGGTGCAATATGACGAAAGCAGAAATGACATCATATTGACGCCACCTTATGACATTACTCATACGCTTATTTATGACACTATCGATAATAAAATGGCCCTTAAGCTCAATGGTGCGAAACTTTTTCCAGACAAAAAGCAATTGCTAAAATTAGGCAAGGCTTACAACATAGATAGAGCAGAAATTATAATTGAAGAAATCGCCGATACGACAAGAGACTACTTGAATAGCTCTGCTGAGGTGGAGATTATCGAAGGCTTGAAAGATTCAATATTAAACTCAGTTTATTGCGGCACGAGTGAGAAATATTCGTCAAAAGGATATATCCACGCCAATCAAGAGAATCACCGATAAATTGCGCAATTATTTAGGAGCAATGAAAAAGCTGATGCCTAGTGTAGAAAACGCCACCCAGCAGTACGAAAACAACAGATGCGAGTTATCCCATCAACCTGCTCGGCAACAGGAGAGGCAGATAAGGAAATTTAAATCACAATGTTAGGCTCTCAATCAAGTATGAATTAATGCATCAAATATAATAAAGTGAAGCGGGTACGACATGGCGTTGAGTTATTTTAAGATGCTGGCTCGGCACAGAGAAATGTATTTTTTAATACTTTGAATTTATTAAGAAAATTGGTACATCCGAGTGGACTCGAACCACCGACCCCTACCATGTCAAGACGTATACACTACTATATCCAATATTCACCTATCTAGCCTAAATATACATAAACCCACGTACTACATGGCCTTTAGGCGTGATCGCTATATTTGGTTTATAGCATTTTGAGTGTTAAATATACATTTAGGATCAAATATGGACACAAAAAGGTCACATTTTTAAAGTTTCTTAAATGACCCCTATTGTTGGTTCCGGTTAAGTTGGCGAGCTATTTTATCAGCAAGCTAAAATGAAATGAGGAATGGCAGATGAGGATATTTAAATAACAAGATAAGGCTCAATGTTTTTTATCATGTCATGGGCTTGGTAATAATCTATTTCGATTTGGTCACCATTAATTAAATCGGGTAATTATAGGGCTTTCCGCGACCGAGCGTTCGTTGAGTGGGGTAGGGTAAGTTATGTTTATTAGTGTTCCGTTTACGATGAAATTAACGTTAAAAATAAATTTTTCATTGATTTAATTGAATGCAAGTATTGTCGTATTTATGCGCTTGAAAAATGTCGTGTTTTTGCATATGATTAAATTGTTTAGTGAGGAGTTTGAAATGTCGATTTTAAAAAGAGTCCAGACAAGAGTGAAACGCTCAAAGAGTTCCGTATTTCTGCGCTCTGATTTTAAGGATATTGCTGATTATGACCAAGTTGGTCGAGCGCTTCGTTTATTGGTTATTCAAGAATCACTGTTGAAGATTGGTTATGGTTTATATGTTAGATTAAGAATAAATCGTATAACTGGAAAACCGATGCCAGACAACCCTGCTGGTGCAGATGGTGTCATGATTGAAGCGATGGGAAAACTTGGTGTTGACTTTGAATTTGACAAACTATCTCTAATGAATATGCTGGGAACAAGTACTCAAATACCCTCAAAAGTAAACATTAATCCGACTAGTTCACGCTTTAAGCGCAAAATTGTAGTTGGGAATCAACGTGTCAACGCCATTTGATCATAGTCTTTTTGCAGATATTGCTGACACAATAGGCCTAAGTAATCCTGCAATCGTTGAGAAAGACTACTATTTAGTACAACTGCTTCTGTTGATGAATGAGGTCGTTCCCTCCTTCCACAATATCGTTTTTTCAGGTGGTACTGCATTAGCTAAATCATCAATTAAAACGTACCGCATGTCCGAAGATGTCGATCTTAAGATTGTACCAAGTAAAGCCTTCCATGAGTTGCCATCTCGCAGTACTAGAAAGAAAGTCAGAAAGGAAATTCGAAGGGCAGTTGAAAAAATATTCGATACGTCAACTTTGTTATCTATTGATGGCAAGGTGGAAGTCCTCGATGAATATCGATATATGTGTTTCAACATTCGCTACCCTCAAGCATATCAGCAAGCCCCATGTCTTCGACCTTTCATAAAGCTAGAATTTACTGAATCCAATGTTTTAATAAAACCTGAAGGCAGGCAAATTAGTTCAATTTATGCAGAAGTGCTGAAGCAACCTTGCGAGATATCGTCTATACCTTGCGCAATTATTATTGAAACGCAGGCAGAAAAGATTGTATCAATGCTGAGACGTACAGCTAGTTTCGCCAGAAATGACCAACGGGCAGATGACGAAACGTTGATTCGCCATATTTATGACACCTACCATATACAGCAAACCGAGCCATCCGACATTGTCGAACTGAGGGCTTTGATAGCGCAGATCATAGAAATAGATGTTCAACGTTATGGTAATCAGCATGCCGAGTTTGTTACGTCGCCAACCGGTGAACTGAGATACGGTTTGCAATTGTTATCATCAGAACCAATCCATGAGGATCGTTATACTCAATATCTAGCACCAATGGTTTATGCTGAAAAGCCCGTGAATTGGGAGGATGCATTTGCTGTTTTTAGAAATTTATCAGAGCAAGTTATTGAACGTCTTGCAGTGGAGTAATAGTTTGGCAAGATTCTGTCAAGTTAAAGAGCGGACTCAGAAATATGCGATAATCTGGGCATGCAAAATACCAGTATTTATGCCGGATATCGTTATCCATCCCAAATAATCAGCCACGCTGTGTGGCTTTCTCACAGATTTACACTTAGCTTGTGTGACATCGAATAATTGCTGTCAGCAAGAGGCATTACCGTCAGTTACAAAACCATCAGAAACTGATGCCAGAAATTCGGTTAAAGATATTGCAAACGTCTAAAAAAGAACCGCGGACGATTAGGTGATACTTGGTATCTTGATGAGGTATTTATCAACATAAAAGGAGTGCTGCATTACCTTTGGCGGGCCGTCGATCAGGAAAGCTTGCCCCATGAGCGAAGTGAGTGCTGTGGGTATGGTGATGAAATTGACATCCTGGTTCAAAACGTAAAGACAAGAAAGCAGCGATCCGATTCTTCCGAAAGTTACTCAAAGGCCAGCAAGCCTCGCCAATCATGAGAATCACCGATAAACTGCGCAATTATTCAGCAGCAAAGAAAGAGCTGATACCTGATGTAGAAAACGCTACCCAGCATTACGAAAACAACCGATGCGAGTTATCCCATCAACCTAGTCGGCATCAGGAGAGGCAGACGAGGAAATTTAAATCACAAGGTCAGGCTCAACGTTTTCTCTCCTGTCATGGTGTGGTTAATAATCTATTTAGGTTTGGTCGCCACTCCATAAAAACGAGTATTTATAGAGTATTCCGTGAAAGAGCGTTCGTTGAATGAGATAGGGCTAGTTGTGTCCAAAATCTGGCATAGATAGTTAAATCGCCAATCTGTTCATCTGCATTAGGTAGCTTGAAAGTATCGTGAATTAGGCTGAAGGTCTTTAGAATTGGTACAATCGAGTGGACTCGAACCACCGACCCCTACCATGTCAAGACGTATACACTACCGTCAAGTTGCGTATTCCTAGAGGTAGTATTGGATGGCGTTTGAGAGTGTTTAAGGATTGGATAAAGTCATGTTAAGAATAATAAGTCACATTAAAATATAGTAAAATGACATGGTTTATATGACTTAATCTATTGATTGTGTCGATAAGTTGGTCTAATGTATCTAAAAATGACTATGTTTATTAGACTTGTTGGTATGAAATCCTTAGAATTACTCAATCGTTTAAAGCAATTAGAGTCACAAACTCAGACGGCTTTATTCTCCTACAATCAGGCTAAGGTGCTGTTTGCCGACGAAAATGAAAAAACGATGTACACCGCACTTTGCCGACATGTAAAAAATGCTGTAATTGAAAGAGTTTGTAAAGGTGTTTGGTTAAACCCACTAAGCCGTTACGCTAACAACGATACCAGGCTAGAAGAACTCGCTTTGCTGTTACGTTCTGAACATTACAATTATGTCTCTATGGAGACTGTCCTAAGTCAGGCTAGTATCATCAGTCAGCAAATGTTTGGGTATTTAACGGTAATGACTTCCGGTTCAAGCAAAATAATCAAGACAACTTTTGGCACCCTGGAATTTATTCACACCAAACGTGATTGGATTGAACTAAGTCGGCACAGTATTCCTGATGGACACAAAGTACCTTGGGCAAATATTGCCACGGCATACCGTGATTTGAAACGCTCGGGTCGTAATGTAAAGATGATTGATTTAGATATGTTAAAGCTCTTTATGGATAAAAATGTGGAAGAAATTGATGACTAATTCTAAGACTATTATTGGATCACAAACCAACTCAAAATCTAACTTGTTGCGTGAACTGGTGAAAACTGCGTGTGGCAGTCAAGAATTGGCAGGTATGGAAACCACGGTTGAAAAAGAATTATTACACTATGACATTATGGCCGCTTTGAGTCACTCGGGATTATTGTCAAAGCTAGTTTTTCAGGGAGGCACTTGTCTGAGAATGGCTTACGCTTCGCAGCGTTTAAGCGAAGATTTAGATTTTGTGGGTGGCGTTGATTTCTCTCCGGAAGCCTATCAGGATTTAGCTCAAGTTTTGATTCATTATTTCAAGCCTCGCTATGGCTTAGATATCCGGGTCAAAACACCCAAGGAGCGAACTTTTCAAAGGGGAAGAATCAGCTAAAGAAGACACCCATTTTTTAAAAGTAGCAAAACAGCCGTTATGTCCTAATATTTAAGGTACACAAAAAACCAAGGATGATCTGTCATGCCTCAGTCACGTAAAACTCAAGTCAGTTTAATTGATACTCCCTATTA
>JAWUXT010000150.1:0-7249 GCA_034111205.1 Paraglaciecola sp.
TTTTCAGCATGTAGTAAAACCTGTCTGCCTTTTTTCTCCAGCCGCTTTACGGTAACGTCATCATCGACTCTCGCGACCACCACTTGGCCATTGTGTACATCAGTAGTCCGATGTACTGCTAATAAATCACCGTCCAAAATACCGATATCTTTCATACTCATACCGTTTACTCGGAGCAAAAAATCAGCACTAGGTTTAAACAAACTAGGGTCCACTCGATAATGGCCCTCAATATGTTCTTGTGCCAAAATAGGTTCACCTGCAGCAACTCGACCAATCAAAGGCAAACCTAACTCTTCAAGTTGGTCTTCAAGTGGTGTATTTAATTTAATACCCCGCGACGTTCCAGGTAAAATTTCTATTACACCTTTACGCGCTAGCGCTTTTAAATGTTCTTCCGCTGCATTAGCAGATTTAAAACCTAATTCCCGAGCAATTTCAGCGCGAGTAGGCGGCATACCTGTATTCAACATTGTATTTTTAATTAGTTGAAGTACTTCTTCTTGTCGAGCAGTTAGTGGACGCATAAACAGCCTGTTTTTCTATACAGTTAGTGTGAGTATATACAGTTATACTTAAATCTCAAATTTGTTTTTTGCTTTCTGTGATATGTCTAAAATAAGTCAACAAACAAACTATAATCACCCATTATGAAAGTTAAACTGCTGGGAATGTCTGTGGTATCCTGCGACAGTTTTAATATCTGCGAGCAAAAAGTATGTTGTGGCTGCATAAATTGCTGTTAGCAATAGTGACGGTACCGGTAAAATGGTTAGTAAAAGTAAACAGCACTCCAAGTGATCTGGAGGCTGAATTGGGCATTGATAAAACTCGTCCTATTGTTTATTTGCTGCGCACTCGCTCGGTTACAGACCAATTAGCACTAAAAATGTCTACTGTTGCATTAGGCTTACCTAAACCCACACTACAACTGGCTATTGGCGATCAGCGCATTTCTTCGTGCTTATTTTTACAAAAACCCAAATCAGTGTTAAACCGCAAAACCAAGGGTACGTCGATTCAAGATGATGCCGCTAAACTATTTAGTCTTCACAGAGCAAATCCAGATTTGGATATTCAGATAGTACCGGTTTCTATACTCTGGGGGAGAGCCCCGGATAAGAATACCTCTGGTTGGTCAGACGTCATCGCCAACCAAGTTTCTCCTAGCTGGCTGCGTAAATTTTTTATTGTGTTGTTTTTAGGCAGAGATAACTTTGTCTGTTACAGCAAAGCCGTATCTTCAAGGAAAATGCTGGAATTAAAAGGTAGTGATGAGGAAATTGCCCACAAACTTATCCGTGTTGCGGGTACTCACTTTTATCGTCGCCATCAAACATTAACAGGTCCCAACATCCTTGAGCGTCATCAGTTATATAATAGTGTACTAGGTGCAAAATCGGTACGTAAAGCTATTGTTGAAGAAGCTCGCAGCAAAAAATTAAGTCATCAACAAGCCAAACAACAAGCAAAAAAATACGTAAATGAAATTGCTGCCGATTACCGACCAGGGATGATCAGATTGGTCGAGAAAATTTTAACCAAAATTTGGAATAAAATTTACAACGGTATCGAAGTTAGGCATGCCGATAAAGTCAGAGCTTTGGCACAAAATGGCCACGAAATTATCTATGTACCTTGTCACCGCAGCCATATGGATTATTTGTTACTCACCTATGTGATTTATCACGAAGGCTTAGTCACACCGCACATAGCCGCTGGTATTAATCTTAATTTTCGCCCTGTTGGTGGAATATTACGTAAAGCGGGCGCTTTTTATCTCCGCCGAAGCTTTGCTGGCAATAAACTCTACACAGCCGTTTTTCGTGAATATCTAGAATTGTTATTTAATAAAGGTTATTCAGTAAAATATTTTCCTGAGGGGGGGCGCAGCAGAACCGGTCGCTTATTACCGCCTAAAACCGGTATGTTAGCGATGACTTTACAGGCCCTAATTAAAGGTGTTAATCGCCCGGTGAGTATAGTTCCAGTTTATATTGGGTATGAACATGTGATGGAAGTTTCCAGTTACCTCAAAGAATTAAACGGCACAGGCAAGAAAAAAGAATCTTTCTTTCAAATATTTTTAGCTATTAAAAAACTCAAAAATTACGGTTACGGTTTTCTGAATTTTGGAGAACCCATAAATTTGACTAACTACCTTGATCTACATGTGCCTAATTGGCGAGAGGATCAAGAAAAAAATGACGACAAGAAACCCAAATGGCTAACCCCAGTAGTAAATGAACTTGCTACAGATGTGATGGGCAGAATAAACCAAACGGCAGCCGTTAGTGGTATGTCAATTTGTGCCATCTGTTTGTTATCGGCTAAAAAGCACGCTATGGCGGAGTCTGAATTAGAACAAGCCATTGACCAGTTCTTAGAATTGTTGCGTGATGCGCCTTACAGTGAACTTGCCACCCTGCCAAAAATAACGGGTAAAAAATTATTAGAAAACACCCTCAAGCTGAATAAATTTAGCGTGTCCGAAGATAGTTTTGGCAAAATAATCTCACTAAAAAGCCAAAATGCTGTTGCGCTAACCTATTACCGCAACAATATTCTTCACTTATTTGCATTACCTGGCCTGATTGCAGCCATCGTGTTTGCCAATAAAAGTGTATCTAAGCAACAAGTATTGCTGTTGGTAGCTAAGCTCTACCCCTTACTTAAACGTGAGTTGTTTATGTATATGAGTACAGAACAAGCAGCATCTTACACTGAATCACTGCTTACTAAGATGTTGGCAATGGGTTTGCTCGAGGCCAATGAAAACAAAATTCAGACACCCGCAGCCAATAGTAAAGAATTCTACTCAGCTTGGTTGCTCAACCGCAGCATTCAAGAAACCTTGCACCGCTATGCGGTAGTGTTAACGTTATTATCAAAACAAGAAAGAGTAAGCCGCGCTGTACTGGAAAAGAAAAGCGCTCAATTTGCCGAGAGACTTGCCGCGTTACATGGCATTAATTCACCAGAATTTTTCGATAAAAAAGTACTGGCTACATTTATTCAAGCGTTAAAAGAAAACGGCTTAATTGAAGCAGATGATGATGGTCAATTGCGCCATTCAGAACTCAGCGAGGCTTTAAAAATAGATGTTATTAACCTTATTGAGCCTGAGATAGCGCAACGTTTGCAACAGATATAAATCTGCGAGTTTAAAATGTTAATACATACCCACCTCCCATTCAGTATGTGGATTTGCAGTTAACTGCAAGTCCAAAACTAATTGTTCCGCTACGTTAACTTATCTTGTACAAGCATATTAAAGCGTAAAAAATGACTTGTTCTAGGGTCGTTACGAATGTTCTTCCTCAACCAAATGTAAACGCTTTAACTAAGTCATTAGCACATCCATGATGAGCCGCACCCAA
Source organism: Paraglaciecola sp. (assembly GCA_034111205.1). Taxonomy (GTDB): domain Bacteria; phylum Pseudomonadota; class Gammaproteobacteria; order Enterobacterales; family Alteromonadaceae; genus Paraglaciecola. The sequence goes on from JAWUXT010000150.1 coordinate 3,381, forward strand.
TCTCGATGTCCCACGCGGCGTCCGCTTGTCGAGCTGTTCAACTGGGCGAAGCAGTGCTTCTAAAAAAACCAGTTTCACCCTTCCCTTTTGCCCCAAGAACAAGCCATTTTTAGCTGAAAATTTAAAGGCGAAAACAACAGTGGCAAAGCCACTAAAGCGGTATCGGCAAAGCCTATATTTTTGCTCTATCTTTTGCTCTGCACTCGCATGTATGTTCGCCGATTATTTTTGATATTTAGTAGGTCAATTTGCAAGGATGCAAATTGAGTCACAGTGTGTCGGGAACACATTGTGACGACCTGCTAAATATCAAAAATAATCTAAATGTTCTACTTATGAAGGTTTTATGTTCACTGGTGCGACTCGTTGCGATTTATGAGTCAGGGCGGTTAATTATTCTCAAAGGTTTACTGAATACTTAGTATATGAGATCATTGTTCTTATATTATTCCTTGGTTGTAAGCGGCTTTTCACTGTTTAACTCCCTTATTTTTCGTATCTGTAACGCAAAATTAGGAGTGAGAGTGAGTAAAAAATGACATTGTCTAAAAAAATCCTATATATTAATTTTTTCATGGCACTAGTTTTTCTAGGCTCTTATTACGTCATTCAAAAACAGGTGATTTTCCCCACCTTTGTCGATACTGAGCAACAACAGGCAAATGTCAACCTTGATAGAGTCGAAGGAGTAATCAATGACACTATTACCCAGCTTGATAAAATTAATTACGACATGGCAGACTGGGATCTTACTTATCAATTTATCCAGGATAGAAACCAGAGCTATATCGATGACTATCTCAGTGTTGAAACCTTTGAAAACTTTCAGGTCGATATGGTTTATTTTTACAATATTGAGGATGAACTTATTTGGGGAGAAACCTATGAAACTAAAGACGGTTCCACTGAAATTATTACAACGGATGAATATATCCAGCAATCATATACATTGCTTAAGCCATATATGGAGCGACTTCAGAACTCGGATATTTACTATTCAACAGGCGTAATTGTGCAAGATAATGTGCCTATACTATTTTCCATCAGGCCTATTGTATTGAGTAATCAGGAAGAGCCCAGTGAGGGGTATCTCATAATGGGAAAGCTAATCAACGATAGTGTTTTAAGGCAATATCAACAAATAATTAAAATAGACTTCTCAATAGAAGTTATTGATCCCGAGGCTGTGAATGCAGGGCTGAATAACACCACTTACAGTATAACTAAACTCAATAATTCATTTCTCCGCGTATCAAAATATTTTTACTCACAAAATATTCCAATCTTAAAGCTGAGTACCACTTCTCCAAGAGACATTACTCGCAACGGCATAGCCAGTATTAACTATGCACTCTATACCTTAAGTGTAGTTTGCCTAATTAGTATGGTGATCATTTGGCTGGCACTCAGAAAGAGTGTTTTACAGCCGATATCAAAACTCTCTGAGCAAATGCAAAAAATAACTAATAACAAGGACTATACCTTGCGAACTGAAATCAACAGTAATGATGAGATAGGCTTACTGGCAAAAAAATTCAATCGCATGTTGTCAATTATTCAGAGCAGAAACACCGAATTACAAAAGGCTTATAGAAATATTAGAATCGAACACGAAAAATCAATAAAAGTCGAAATAAAACTTCTCGAAGCCAATGCGCAATTGCAACATCTTACTATAACCGATCCTTTAACAGGTATTGCAAATCGCTTATCTTTTGAGAATAAACTTAAAGAGGAGTGGAAGACGCTAAAGCGTTCCAATAACGCTCTTTCCATTATAATGGTCGATATTGATTGCTTTAAAGCCTTCAATGACCACTATGGTCATCAGGCAGGAGACGATTGTCTTATAAAGGTAGCAAACATATTAGCAAAATGTTTGAAGCGTCCAAATGACCTCGCCGCACGTTATGGTGGTGAAGAGTTTATCTTGATTTTACCAAATACTGATATTAATTCGGCTCAGTTTCTGGCAGAAAACATTCAAAAAGAAATCGCCAGTTGCCATATTAAGCATTGCAACAGCAACGTTAGCAATATGCTGACTATTAGCTTAGGAATATCATGGGTCATACCATCGGATAAAAGCAGTATTGAAATACTAATTAGTCAAGCTGACTCAGCTCTTTACAAGGCTAAGAAAAATGGCCGCAATCGATTTGAGGCTTGGGATTTGGGATATAGCTAATTTTAGACTGGGTATTGATGGTGTCAGGCTTTAAATACTTTAGCCTGCCAAGCTAATTGTCACATGATATAGCACTCACTCCGGTTCAAAATTAAATTTAGAGACAGGTATTACTCTCAACCAGCAAGACAGCGCTTTGTGCCATTCTCCACGCACTACAGCTCAGACAAAAACCCTCTGTGTTTACAACTCAACGCAACCAAGTGTTCTTGATGACAATCTTAACAACGTACTCGTAAAAAACCATATTCCAAACGACCGTGGTTGAATAGTTGCGACTACCCCAATTAAGACATAATAAGCTTAACTGGGGATAGATAATGACAGCACGTAAGAAATATTCAAAAGAATTTAAATTGGATGCTATGGCAATATTGTTTGCTCAGGCCAGTGGAAAAATAGACCTTTTAGGTATTTCCACAGTCTTTGGCAATGCCATTATTATCCCTTGAGTAAAAGGCCAACGCAACAACTGATAGTTTAGCTGCTCAAAGCCGTCTCTTTTAAAGAGACGCTCATTGTTTGGTTGCTAGGTATTGAATACCCTAGTAACTAGCGGCAATCTCAGACTCGACTAGGTCTTGAAGTTGTTGATAGCCAAATTGTGTTAAGCGCTTACCATTAACATAAAAGCCTGGTGTTTTGTTAACGTTAAGGACTTGAGCATCCTGCATATCCAGCTTTATTCGTCTTGCAATTTCCGGGCTCTGAAGATCCTCATTCAACTTTTGCATATCAAGATCCAAGCCAGCAAGTTGTTCCCAAAATTTTTGAGGTTTAGCCACATGGTGCTCTATCCATCGGTCTCTGCTCTGATAGGCCCTCCTGAGGGTTTCTGCAAAACGATCTTGCAGACGGCTCGCTTCCAAGATGCTAACAATCACATCTGAGTTTTGGTGTAGGGGCAAGTAGCGCAGCACCAAATTGACTTTACCGGGATTATCATCCATCAATTTTTTTACAAAGGGATAGAACGCACTGCAGGTACCACATGCGGGATCAAAGAATTCAACAATAGTTACCTTAGCGTCCAGGGGGCCCATTATGGCTGAGTGCTCACGCTGCACATTATCAATATTGTCCATAGAAGCCCTGTTTAGTTCTTCATCCTGCTGTTTATTGAAAAGGGTCGTGCCTAGGACAAAAAGCCCGACAAAAAAAATGCCACTAGCGGCAACGATGATATTTTTTTTCATTGAAAAGACCTTTTTTGGTAAATTAGTAAGAGCCCAATAATGGCACTGTAAGCAAAAATGGACAGCATAGGAATGTTGATAAAACCCATGAGTTGCAGGTTAATCTGTGCACAGGACAAGTCCTCACTACAGGGCTGCAGTGCTTCGGGGACAATACCGTAATAAACTAAAGCGTGGTAAATGGCAAAGCCCCAACCAATAAGTGCCAGAGGCAAGGTATAGCTAACTATGGAGGTATCGACCTTATCGCCCTCCGTATTGCCCTTAGGGAACAAGCCCACCAGAAACAACACCGCCAGAGGATAAATAAAGACCCGTTGCCACCAGCAAAGTAAACAGGGTTTTAAGCCCATTACTTCACTCATAAATAAACTACCAAACAAAGCTGCCATAGCGATTAGCCAGCAAATAAAGATCAAAATCCATGCCTGCTGCTCTGCGGTTTTTATTTTATCTTCTGCCATTAGTTTAATTTTTTTGTTTAC
>JAWUXT010000151.1:0-10359 GCA_034111205.1 Paraglaciecola sp.
GACTTTTGTCCTTGGCAGGCAATTCGTCAATATCCCTTGGCAAAATCCAAAACGTTCTGAAGTGTTTCTCCTTTGATATATCTACAGTAATTACTACTAAATAGTGGAAAGATATCTTCAGGCAAGGATTCTGCAGCTGTGTGTTGTGTCACGTAGAGGTTGTCTAACTCCCAGTATGGGTGATATTCAGGTAATGGCTCCTTCTCAAACACATCCAACACCGCGGCTTTGAGTGAGTTGTTTTTCAGGGCCTCGATTAAAGCGGTATCCACTATTGTTGTGCCTCGCCCCGCATTGATCAATACGCAATGTTCGGGTAAGTAAGATAAAAACGTGCTGTCGATTAGCCCAGTAGTTGCCTTGCTTTGGGGCAATAAGCACACTAGGTAATCTAGGTCAGTAGCAAAATTTCGTTCTTCGTTTTGAGTGTAATAGTGATCAATAAATTCGCAGCCACCGCTGGTTCTAGTATAACCCCGTGTCTTCATCGAAAAGTGTTTAGCCATCTTGGCAACAGCTTGACCGATATTTCCGACCCCCATTATGCCTAAGGTTTTGCCCGCTAATGATTGATAAGTCGGTGCTGCCCAAATTTTGCTTTTCTGTGCTTGATTGAATCTAGCCACATTACGGGAGAAATACAGCAGGTAAGCAAATACGTATTCTTGCATGGCTTGTTGAAATACACCTTTTACCCCACACAGTTGATAATCAGTTTTATCTAAGGAAAAAAGGGCCGCGTTGCCAGCCCAAGTAGATTGTAGCCATTTTAATTCAGTACATTGGCTAACAATTTGTGAGGTTAAATCAGGATCGCCAAATAAAATGTCTACCTGTGAATAATCAAAAACAGCCGCTTTATTATCGACTAATACTAATGTTAGATGTGGCAACTGTGCTGCTTTTAGAAGTGTGTTGTAGAGCGCTGAATCACGACTCAAAATGGCTACGTTATACATAAGTTAAATAGATACCATGTAAAGATTAAATTACTAACTCGTCGTTTTTAAAAATTATATTTGTTAATTTAGTGTTAAATTTGAATTAAATTCGGTTACTCTTGGGTATCGCAACTTTTTATCCAAAGAGATACTAACATGAGTGCCAAAAATACAACTGCCCTTGAAGTCACGCAACAGGCAAAAATTCTATCGCCAAAAAGAAACACCACTCAAGCTACCACAATCGATGAATTAACAGATGAACAATTGGCTCACTTTGGTATCGACAAAGATAGCGAGTATGGGCAAGCGTTATTTAACACTGCTCAGCATTTATATTATACCCAAGCTAATATGCAGCAGCTTTGGCAGATCACCAGCGATACCCTTGAAGGTCTGAGTAAAGAAAACAAAGTGGCCTACTTTAACGCCAAAAAGTTTTTATCTTTTCAAATTGCTAAAATTTTGGATACGTTGCAAAACCCGTTTCGTGCGACTTATCAGAGTTTAAGTAAACAATCTGGCTCTCAAGTGAGTAAAAGTCATTACCCCTTATTTGATAATGTCACTGCCTTATTTTCAGCCACGCCAGTCGTAGTGCGAACCGCTACTTATGTTTATGCCTGTACTGAATGGGTAGACGATGCCTTTCAAGGCAAAGAATCCACCCATCAGATATATTCGCGTTTACTTAATCCTACTAATATTTCATTGGCTAACGCCATAGTCGACTTGGAAGCGGGGCCTTATGCGGCTGATTATTTAGCATGGAACTTTAACTCAGGCATGGCGGCTATCGATGCTTTGTTATCCAATATACTGAATCATGGTGATGTATTGATTGTATCGCGCAATGTATATGGTGGTGTGTATCAGTTATTGCACGATTATTTTGCCCGTGAAAACCGCATGAATGTGCAACTTGAATGGTTCGATGGCTATTCGGCAGATGAGTTCGCAAGCTTTTTACAAGAAACGAAAGCTAAACACTCAGAGCGCCTCGACACAAACCATGCTTTGCATGTGTATATGGAGTCCCCATGTAACCCTCACGGTTATGTGCTCGATGTTGCAGGGATCAGTAAAATTGCCCATGCATCTGGCCATGTAGTGATGTTAGACGCCACACTCGCCACGCCCATTTTACATCAGCCGCTGCAACGACTCGATAAAGAAGAACGACCCGATTACGTGATGCATAGCTACACCAAAGACATTTGTGGTAGTGGCGCTACCACAGCAGGGGTGGTCATCGGCGAAGCATATCGTATGTTTCAGGGAAAAGGTGATTGCGTTAATGGATATGATTGGTCAAAAACCATGTTCTGGGATGTGTATTACATAAAGGGCGCTTTTTTAGACTCTGAAAAAGCGTTTGATGTATTAACCGGTATGAAAACCCTTGAAATGCGGATTATGCAAAAGGTGATCAATACTTTTGTATTCAGTCAGTTTTTAGCATCGCATCAAGGCTTTAACGTTAATTGCCATGCCATTGACGGACATCCTAATGCTGCCTTAAGAGAAGGGCAAATGCGTCATGGTTGGCCATGCGCTTTATTTACTGTGGACATGCAAGGCACTGATATTAGTCGCCCCATTATTAGTCGCGACACTTTTGTGCGCTTTTTTGATGCCCTTGAACCGGCTTTTAGTCATCAAGTGAGCATTGGGCAACACAATACCATTGTACTATGTCCAGCATTAACCTCACATAGTGAGCTAGACGCAACGGCACAAGCCAAAAGTGGTATCTATCTGACAACCATGCGTATTGCGATGGGCACTGATAATGTACGAGAATTAGTTGCACACTTTATCAACAGCGCTAAGTTACATATAGATCCTGTTATGCCAGGTTTTAGCGAGCAATTTATGTCAGCGCCTGAAATAGACGACTTATATTTACAAACCTGTTTACGTGTGAGTAAACAACACTTCTCTAGTGGTGGTTCTATCAGTGACATGTTGTCTTAAGGTAATTTTATAGCTATTGAGCCAAGTATGATGTTGGTCATCCTTGGCTTTTTTTCCTTTAAAAAATTTGAGAATGACTGAAGTCAGCAAAAAATTAAAAGTTTTTTTCTACAAAACTGTTTGCTTTTGCTCCTTAACAATTTGTAACGAATCTAAAATACTGTGTTTAGTTTCAATAGATTACTATCCATACTAATTTTCTAAACTGTCCAATTTTAATAAAGCTCACAGCGCATCTTTATCTTGAAAAGGTACGTATTGAAGCTAAACGATAAGAAATCCTATAAACATGCTAGCACTTACTAATATTCGGAAAACATTTCAAAACGGTGAAGAAGTAGTGGTTGCCTTAAACGACGTGAGTATAGAGGTGAAAGAAAACGAATTTGTAGCCATTATGGGCAGTTCAGGCTCTGGAAAATCAACGTTAATGAATGTGCTTGGCTGTTTAGACACACCTAATAGCGGTGTATATAAACTTGATGGTAAAGATGTCGCCAGTATGTCTGATGACCAACTGTCACAAGTAAGAAATAAGCATATAGGGTTTATTTTTCAGACTTTTCACCTCCTCTCAAAACTTGATGTAGTCGGTAATGTCCAGTTACCGCTGAGGTATGCGGATGTCGACCCAATAGAAGCGGATAAAAGAGCGACTGATCTGATTGAAAGAGTGGGCTTGACCCATAGGAAGAACCACAAACCTTACGAGATGTCTGGAGGACAACGCCAGCGAGTAGCCATTGCAAGAGCTCTGATTAATAAGCCTAGCGTTATTTTGGCAGATGAGCCCACGGGTAACTTAGACTCAAAAACCTCCAAAGAAATAATGGATTTGTTGACTGAGCTACACCAGCAAGGTCAAACCATAGTCATGGTGACCCACGAAGACGAAATTGCAGAGTATGCACAGCGCATAATCATAATGAAAGACGGCGAAGTAGTAGGAAAGAAATAATGAAAACTATATTCGGCATAATTATCTCGTGTTTACTCATTAGCACACATGTACATGCTGAGAAATTATTATTAACGGGCCAAATAGGGTCGTCTGCTAAACAAGTTGTTAATGCGCCTACAGGCAGTCGGCAATTGCAAATCCAGTGGATGGAGGAAGAAGGCAAGATAGTTGAACAGGGAGAAACCGTTGTATTGTTTGATGGGGCTTCTTCACAAGCTCAACTTATTGCTAATGAAGAAAACTTAGACCGTTTATTACTTGAATTCGAAGAATTAAAAGTTAAGCAAGAGCAAAGCGTCATCGATGCAAGAGGTCGCTTGAAAGTGGCTAAAATGCGTGTAGAAAAAGCCAAAATTGAGGCTTCCGTGCCTAGCTCACAAGTTGCAGCGTTCGAAAAAGGTCAATTTGAACTGTCATTACAACGCACCATGGTAGAGGCAATTAAAGCAGAAGAAGCATTGCAACTTTCGTTGCAAGAGCAACGTGCAGAACTGACAAAAAAAGAAGTTAACATTTTGAGAGTCCAAGAAGAACTTGTGTATTTGACAAACATTCTAGCCAAATTGAATGTTATTGCTCAAGTGACGGGGCCGGTGACATATGCCACTCATCCTTGGTTTGGTACAAAGTTAAGTGCTGGAATGAATGTTAGAGCCAGTTGGAAAGTGCTAGATATTCAATCGACCCGTGATTTTCAAATAGAAACGTGGGTACATGAAATTGATGCGGTTGGATTAGATGAAAACATAGAAGTAGAAATTGTATTGGATGCTTATCCAAACAAAAAATATAGTGGCGTGATTTCAAGTTTATCGAAGCAAAGTGAGAGCAAAGCACTGTGGGGTCGAAGTGCATATTTCCCCGCAATTGTTACTTTTGAAACGGCTCCCGAGGTTAACCTGCTACCGGGTATGAGTGTTCGTATGATGGTAATAAAAGGGAGCGAAGAAAAGAATGAATCGAAGAATGAAAAAAATGTTTAAAGCAATAAGCTTACTAACCTTAGCGACAAGTGTATTTTGGTTGAGCGCATGTGGCGAGCACGCTGCAAAATCACAAAATACAACGCAAAATCAAACCAGTCTTCAGACTGATGAAAAAGTCATTTCGGCACCAGCCGAATTAGTTTCATTACAAAACATTTCTATTTCAGCACCGAGCATTCAAAGTATGTGGCAATACAAAATAGAGTTTATTGCCAGAGAAAATACGCTGGTAAAAGAAGGCGATATATTACTGAAGTTTGATGGTCAAGGATTACGCACTGATATGGTAACGCGCCGCAGCGACCTAAGTGCTGCAGTCAAAGAGGCCGAGCAGAAGAAGTTAGAGAATGAGTCAAAATTAGAAGAGTATAAACTTGATTTAGCCGAAGCCAAAAAGGATATGGACATCGCAAAGCGCAAAGTTGAAATAACGGATGTTTCACGTTCAGACATTGAAAGACGCAAGCAACAATCTGAATTTGGTATTACCACAGAGCTACATAAACAGGCTATTCAACGGGTTGAGCAACACAAAATATCCATGCAAATTAATGAACAGGTGCAACAAGCTAAAATATCAAAAGCCACATCTGAAATTGACTTACTGACTGAAAGTATGAAGAGGCTACAAATTCAGGCGCCCAAAGAGGGCATGGTGGTGTTAATACCCAATGGAGACGATGAGAAACCAGTAGTAGGAGACACTGTATATAGGGGAAGTCGCTTAATGTCGTTACCGGCATTAGATAAAATAGCGGTCAAGGTCGAGTTTGACGAATCATTTACGGCTGATATTGTTTTAGGTGATGATGTGCGCATTACCTTAGATGCGTTTCCTGAGCGCCCTTTTACGGGTAAAATTTCAGAGCTAGGTAAATCATATCGTAGCAAATCTACGAATAACCAAAAAAAGGTGTTTGATGCTTGGGTAACCTTAAACGAACTTGATCTCAGCATCATGCGACCAGGCATGAAAGCGACGGTTGATATTGTCGAGGGAGCCATATGAAACGTTTAACTCTGCCTGTAACATTGCCCCTAGCACTAACCTTTGTATTCTCCGTTTTGATGTTAGGCGGTTGTGGCACTCAAGAACAAAGTACTATTCCACTGTATGCCGTCACTGAAACACCTTTCTCAATTGAAGTAGAGGGTTTCGGTGAAATTGAAGCTGCGCAATCTCAAAAAATTATGACGCCTGGACGCAGAGCGATGACAATCGCTTGGTTAAAAGACGAAAACACCTATGTTGAAAAGGGCGAAGTGATTGCCAAATTTGATGCCCAACAAATACTTAAAGACAGTCGTGATGAAGAGCTTGAGTTAATGTTGCTTGCTCAGGATATAGTCAAAAGTAATGCTCAACAGAATCAAGCCAAACAAGATATAAATTCAGACCAAAGTTTTGTGAAATATGAATTCGAATTTACTGATCGATTTGCAGTGGATGACTTGCGGGTTTACTCGCAACTAGAAATTATAGACACGCTTGCTAATAGAGACTTTTTAGAAGCAAAAGATGATTTTTTAGAATGGAAAGAAACCAGTATTGTTGAACAGCATACAAATGAGAATGCGGTGTTAGATATCCGAAAAACAGGTGTCGAAACTATTTTTAATAGGCACCAACAAGCCTTATCAAGTTTAGAGGTCGTATCGCCTTTTTCGGGGTTATTAGTGTATGAAAAAGATAGGCGTGGAGAAAAGCCAGCCATCGGACAATCCGTATTTCCTGGCAGGCCCATTGCTCAAATCCCCAATTTAGACAATATGCAGGCGTCTTTATTTGTGCAAGCAAACGATGCTATTGAATTAGTTAAAGGGTTAGCGGTTGAAATCCGTTTAGACGCTTTTCCAAACAAAGTATTCAGTGGCGAAATTACTGATGTATCAGGTTTTCCTAGAAGTATTGAGCGGGGTAATCCAGTCACTTATTTTGAAATTGTAGTGAAGCTGCTAGAGCAAGATAAAAGCATGATGCAACCGGGTAGAAAATTAACTGCCAAAATAAATGTGAAATCGTCTACTCAAGAACTCGTTGTGCCTTTGCAAGCCCTGTATTTTGAAGATGGAAGCACTTATGTGTACCTTCAAAATGGTAATGATTTTAATAAGCAGTCTGTTGTGAGCGGTCGAAAAAATTTATACCTTGTTGAAATTACTGAAGGTTTAAATAATGGCGACGTAATCGCATTAAGTTTACCTCAGCCACAACAAGTGAAGGGAAGCTAATCATGAGCAAATATTTAGTACTGATCCAAGACGCTATTGCAGAGTTACTAGGGCAAAAGTTACGTACGTTTTTAACTATGTTAGGCATGATTTTTGGGGTGGGGTCGGTGATTGCCATGTTGAATATTGGCGAGGGCGCAGAGAATGAGGCCCTAAAGCTTATTGATTCTATGGGCGTAAATAACATCATTGTGAATGCCAAATATTATGAAAAGGAAGAGCTTTCTGAAATACGTGAAGAAAGTTTGGGATTGAACCTGGGTGACGTCAATGCTGCTTTGGCCACGCTACCTTTTGTGGAAGGTTACAGCGCGTCTAAAGAAATTGACGTATATGACATGTACAGCGACTTCAATAAAAGCCAAGCGCAAGCATTAGGCGTAACAGTGAGTTACTTTACGAATGCTAATATGCAACTATCTGCAGGTAGATTTTTGTCACAAGAAGATGACAACAAACTTGCACAAGTCACTGTTTTAGGTGCAAACACAGCTCAAGAGTTATTCCGAGGCACTAATTTTAGCGCTGAAAAAATGCTTGGGCAATACATAAAAGTTAACCACGTGTGGTTAGAAGTTGTCGGCGTTTTAAAAGCCCCAGCAGGCGATAAAAATGAATTTCAAGGTGTACAAATCGGTGGTGACCGTTATCGTATTTTTGTGCCTCTAAGCGTCAGTGTACAAAAGTTTTCAAGCGATATGCTTGCTAGCGAATTAGACAGTATTAAGCTAAACATTGCCAAAGGCACTGATCCTGTTGTGGCTGCTAAAGCAATTGATAGCCTGATCAAACTGCGCCACGGTGGAATAGATGATTATAGCTTAATTATTCCAGCCGCTTTATTAGAACAGCAAAAACAAACACAACAAATCTTTAATATCGTCATGGCCTGTGTTGCAGGTATTTCGTTGTTAGTGGGTGGCATCGGCATAATGAATATTATGCTAGCAAACGTGATGGAAAGAACAAAAGAAATTGGTTTGCTGCGCGCCGTGGGTGCTACTCAAGACGACATTAGGCAACAATTTATAGCTGAGAGTTTCACCATTTCTGTCATGGGCGGGTTGCTGGGTATCTTCTTTGGCTTGGTGTTATCCGAGATCATCGGGTTTTATTCAGGTTGGGCAGTGAGTTGGTCTGGTACTGCTATTGTATTGTCTTTGAGTATTTGCATGTTGGTGGGTGTCGGTTTTGGTGTATTTCCAGCTATCAAAGCCAGTAAGCTCAATCCTATTGATGCCTTGCACAGTGACTAAGCTCAAAGGTATGCAACTGGCTCGTTCTATTGGCGCTGCTAACAGTGACCTTTTGTCCTAATGTTATTATGCAGCTTGTGAGCCGAGTATGATTGCAGTCATACTCGGCTTTTTATTCTTAGAGAGACTGTAGATGTCAAAAATCGAATTTCCGGCACAACAGAAAGAACAACTGATTCAAAAGCTACAAAAGTATATGAGCAAAGAATTAGATGTTGAAATGGGTCAATTTGACGCTGACTTTCTTCTGGACTTTATCTCTGAAGAAATGGGCGCCATTTTTTACAATCGGGGCCTTTACGATGCCCAAGCCGTTTTAGTGGATAAAATGGATTCACTTACTGATGCTATTTATCAACTGGAGCAGTAAATAACTCAAGTTTAGATTAAGTCTTTTTCTGCATTCCATTTTAATGGCTTAAGCTAAATGATGAACTGTAATAATCTAAGCATTTAGTAACACTTTCCCTGCCTAATTGATGATTTTCGCCATGATATTGCCGTAAAAAAAAGGTAAATTACCGGCAATTAAATTTTCTCGGACAAACCATGGTGTTCACCATTAACAAATTAAGGCAGCAACCAGCATGGATTGCCTTGATCATATTTATTGCTCTTTGTTTATGGGTTGCCTCAGGTATGCTGAAAGCGCAAAACGAAAATGATTCAGCTAAACCCAAAAGTGCAGCAATACCATTAGTTAAAGTCATGGTCGAACATATTAATGCCGCTGAGGTTACCCGAGAAATTAACCTATATGGAAGGACAGAACCTGACCGGATAGCGACGTTACGCTCCGAAGTGAAAGGTTTAGTTGAAGACGTGCATGTACAAGAAGGTGAGCGTGTCAGCAAAGGCCAAAAAATCATTAGCCTTGAAAAAAGTGATGTTGTGAGCCGATTGCAGTCTGCAAAGGCGACGTTAAAACAACGTGAAGTGGAATTGAAAGGCGCAGAATCGCTTAAAGCACAAGGTTTTCAATCGCAAACAGCTTTGGCCCAAGCTACCGCTAATTTAGAGATGGCTAAAGCGGATGTTGTATCTTTTGAATTAGCCGTATTTAAATCACACATTATTGCGCCTTTTGATGGCATTATAAATCAACGATTTGTTGAAGTAGGTGACTTTCTTAAAGAAGGTGACAATATCGCCATCTTAGTGGATTTAGACCCTTTGGTGATCACTGCCAATGTAACAGAAGTCAATGTGCAAGCACTGAAAACACAGCAACTGGCAACTGGGCGCATGGTGTCTGGTGATATGTTACAAGGCAAAATCCGGTATATTTCCAGTATTTCAGAGCCCGGTACCAACACCTTTAAAATTGAGGTGGAAGTGCCTAATCCAGACTTTACTCAAATGGCTGGTATGAGCACTGAGTTAGCTTTGCCCTTAGAAAAAACCTGGGCCATGCGCATCTCACCTGCTGTAATGGCACTGGATGAACAGGGAAATTTGGGCGTAAAAACCGTCGTTGATGAACATGTAAAGTTTGTGCCTATTGATATCGTAAAAAGTGATAGTCAAGGCGTGGGGTTGTCTGGAATGGGGCAACAAGCATATATTATTATCCTTGGACATGGGTTTGTGCGAGATGGTGACAAGGTTGAGGTGGTGCGCACTGCTGAAACTATACACACCTCAAATAGTCTTTCTTCAAAGACTAACGAATGAATAGCTTAATTTATGGGGCTTTAAGCCATAGCCGAACGGTGCTGATGATATTTGTATTGTTATTGATTTCGGGTGTGGTGACCTACTTGAATATCCCAAAAGAGGCGAATCCAGATGTGCCTTTGGCTCGCATAAACGTAACCATTATTCATGATGGAATAGCACCTGAAGACGCTGCGCGAATGTTGGTGAAACCCATGGAGCGGGAGTTACGTGCACTAGATGGTTTGAAAGAAATGCGTGCTACTGCGGGGGAAGGTTATGCGAGTATTAGCTTAGAGTTTATCGCTGGATTTGATAGCAGTGAAGCTTTGGCTGATGTCCGCGATAAA
>JAWUXT010000152.1:0-23145 GCA_034111205.1 Paraglaciecola sp.
ATTAGGAACGACGGCTTAAAAATAGCAGGTTGGGTGGCTAATCAAGTTGAGCCGAATATGCCATTTTTAGAAAAGAACATCGATAGTTTAAAAACGCTTTTAGACGCACCATTTATTGGCACAATACCTAGATTAAAAACACCAGTGGATGCTGGTGAGTATCTGAATTTATCTGTTTTAGATTTATAACGCTCAGAGTCTTTTCACACATAATTCAGGTTCTAGTTGGAGTTGACCTATAACCCTCATAATTAACATTCTCTAGATTGGTTGATTTATGCGCAGCCCCAGTGCAAAGTAGCATCAGATTTGCCAATAAAGGCTATTAAATAAAGGTTCCCGGTCGTCCTAAGCATAGCACCGAGTATCATTGATAATGATGCCGAAATTTCGAACGGGTGATACATAATTAAACAGGCTCCTGGGATTAAGCTCTGTATGGCGTTTAGTTTCTGAATTTTGGTTACGGATTAGCTTAAACTGTTTCAAAGCTGATTCCTCTAATACATAAAAGTATTTGATTAAATAAGCTTAGTAAAAAAGTTAATTTATTTATCATTTAGCACATTACTGAAAGTAATGCGCATCTCAGAGTCAGTGACACCAGCTTCTCTCATGACTAAAATAAACGCTATAAACTGAGATGTTGCCCACGCTTTGAGATCTATCTGGCAATTATCCTTCGCCTCTGGGTGTAGAAAAGTTCCTCGATCCCCGCTGCTTTAGATTACCGCATCCCTTTCTAATAATTTGTATGCTCTGGTGAGCACTCAGTCGCGGGAAATCAGATACATCGTCCTCGCAGCGTCCTCTTTGCCTACGAAGAATTGAATGAACATAAATGACCTATTCATTACTGGGTGTAAGCGAAAAATGCTCAAAAAAAAGCCTGACAAAAAGTCAGGCTTAAAAAAGGGAACACACATAAACACTGAATATTCAGAGGGGGATGAACAGTATAAGTTCAATATTTTTAATTTTTTTTCAACTAGTATTGGTCAAAATCAAACAAAATATTTTAAGCTCAACAGCAGAATTAAGCTTAGATTTGGCGAGTATTCGGTTTAGGGAAAATCAAGATCATCGGCCCGTGACGCCGGCTTTGTAGATAAAGAACTGAACTTACATGAGTGTATCTGTAATCTACTTTACTAGTGGGGAGATTCGTCGCTCTCGTTAGTATTTAAGAATTCATTAAATTGAAGCATGGCATTGGCAAACGTTTGATCCGACGTCGCAAGTGCCTTTTCACCCACCACAAATTCCATGGCGCAGGTGTTGGGATATTCGTAATCCCAGAATCGGTCGGATAGCCAAACCCCCGAGTCTCTTGCAACTTGATCTCTGGCTGATATTGCTTTGTCAGCAGAAACGTTAAGCAAGATATGAAACAGGTTAGTATGGGGAACAACTGGATCGATTCGAAAACTATCAATATGTTGAATCGCGGTTGCTAGCTGTTTCGCTTTTTCGATAAATGCTGGCATCTGTGCAATTCTGTTATCAATTAAATGTAATGCATCATATATAAGTGGCCAAGAACCTACTGAGAATCCGCCCAAACGGGTTCGCCATTTTCGTGCATCATCAATAAACGTATCTGAGCCAGCTAATATAGCGCCGCCCATTGAGCCAATATCCTTGTACAGTGATACATAAACTGAATCAAAACCTGCAGCAATATCGGCATAAGATCTATTCTCGTAAAAAGGGCGGCAAGACCATAATCTGGCTCCATCCATGTGCAACGGCATACCTAAAGCTTTACAGTGATCTTTAATCCCTTGCAATTCATTCCAGGTGGGGAGTTTGCCGCCGCTATGACGTTGCGGAAGCTCGACAAAAAGACTACCAGACTCACCACTAATATCGTCTGAAGTAAGCGTTTCTCGCCACTTGCCGATTACTTTTGCTGAACATCCATGGGCATATTGATAGCCTTGTTCTTCATGTAACAACAAATGCGAAGAAGGGTGTAGCAATAATCGTTCATTGCTAGTTTGCTGTCCGTGTATTCTGGCGGCAATACCTTGTGCCAATGTGCCTGTGGGTAGCCATAACGCGGCCTGCATTCCAAATAGTTTAGCTACTTTATCTTCCAGAAGATGCGCACCCTGGTCGTTGCCAAATTCAGCGTCAACTTTCTTTTGTTTATTCAAAAAAGAAGACAACCTCGACAACGATTCTGCAGGTGTTTTATGTTGATGGTAAGGAAAACCAAGATTGATTGAGCAACTTTCTTTGAGTGACACTGGCATATAATAACTTGAGCTTAAAGAGTTCGGAAAACAGATATTTAAATTTTATTATGTATCCAATGTTTAAACAAGGTTGGAAGTAAAACCGGACATTACATTGATTGTGTTCGAATTAGGGCGGAGCAATTTTTTCTTAATGGATTTTTTAAACTGTGTTGCTCTATCGAGCTCAGCCGCCTTGGGCAAAGTTCACATGGCGTTGTTCAATTGAAATCAGTTTTCTCAAAGCTAATTTTTTCAAGAACCAAACGAGTCAGTAAAAAAGGATATCCAAGATAAATCAAAAAGAATTGGCGCTGCTGTCAAAAAACAGAATTATCAGGGATGTTCCACATATTTCGTTTACGCGAGGGTAATATTATTAGACAATGTTTTTTTAATTAAGGAGCAGTGGTTTATGGAATATTGTCGATTTAAGAAATTTAGTTTATTTTTAATGTTAGGTGCATTGATTACCGGTATTAGCGGATGTGCCACTGAAACCTACCAAAAAGTCGCGATTACCCCCGTAGAATCCAATAAAACAGCGTATGCGGGTCCCAAATCTACACTTGTTTTAGGTGATTTTAATAATCGTTCTAATTATATGCAGGGTTTATTTTCATCCAATGTAGATAGATTAGGTAATCAAGGTAAAACCATTCTAAAAACTCATCTGCAACAAACTAATCGTTTTAAGGTGGTCGACAGAGAAAACTTAGCCAACTTACAACAAGAAGCTGAGCTTCTAGGCATCAAACAAGAAATTCAGGGTGCCCGTTACGTGATTAGTGGTGGGGTGACTGAATTTGGTAGAAAAGTGATTGGTGACAAACAATTGTTTGGTATTTTGGGTTCTGGTAAAAGCCAAATAGCCTATGCAAAGGTTTCCTTAACTATCATTGACGTTGTGACTTCTGAAATCATATACACAACTCAAGGTGCGGGCGAATATCAACTCAGTGAACGACAAGTCGTCGGTTTCGGTTCCAAAGCTGGATACGACTCTACTCTTAATGGCAAAGTGTTAGATTTTGCGATTAAAGAAAGCGTTAATAATATGACACGTGATCTTGAAAACAATACCCTGCAACTGACCTTGTAATCTGAGATGTAAATGGAACCTAATAAAGTCATTTTATGTATTACGGTGTTGTTGCTTGCGGGCTGTGCATCGAACAAAAACCAATATTATTGGGGGGAATATGAAGATCTAGTTTATAAAATTCATCATACTCCAGGCGAAGTCCCTCCTAGTGTACAAATTGAGACATTACTTGCAGATATTGATAAGGCTCAAGCATCCGGTAAGCGGGTCGCTCCTGGCGTTTATGCCCATCTAGGTTTTATGTATGCCGTTGATGGCAATAAAGAACTTGCACTGCAATCTCTGATAAAAGAAAAAGAATTATTTCCAGAATCAGCAATTTTCATTGACGGCATCATTCAACGTTCGATTACAAAAAGTTAAGGAAGTAAAAATGACCCACCATATTTTTAACGTTGCGTTGCTGTCTATCGTGCTTTTATCTGGTTGTGCCTCGATTGAACCTTATAATTATGGCCCTTTAAAGCAAGCCGCACCTCGCTCTATTTTGGTGTTACCACCAATGAACAGTTCTGTTGAAGTGAGTGCACCTTATACCTATTTATCGACGGTAACAAAACCTCTTGCAGAGAAGGGGTACTATGTTTTTCCGGTTTCGGTTGTGGACAATTTCTTAAAAGAAAACGGTTTGCCGACTCCTCTCGAAATGAATGGTATTGGATTAGATAAAATTGATGAAATTATCGGTGCTGACGCTGTTTTGTATGTGCACATACAGGATTGGGGACAAAAATTCCTAGTATTGTCATCTGTTTCTGTGGTGCAGGGTAGTGTAAAACTTGTTTCAGTTAAAACGGGTGAGTTATTGTGGGAAGCACCTATTAACGCGCAATATAATCCCAGTGATAATAGCGGTGGTGGTCTATTGGGTGCTTTAGTTGTGGCCGTCGTTTCGCAAATTGCTGGTGAAATTTCAGATAACACACCACAGGTTGCACGTATGGCCAATAATATGGCTTTTAATTCAGCTAAAAGAGGTTTACTCGATGGGCCTTATAAAACTGAAAAGAGCAGCAATTAAAATCCCTAAGTTTAAATTGTCGGTAGATTCATGTTTGTCAGTATGTCCGCTAGGGCATACTTTTTAAACTTATATGCTCTGTCAAGTGATGCCAGAGCGGGCGTTGTCAGCATCACTTTTAACAAGCGCCCTCCTTTTTCTAAGCTTTTTTTCTCTAACCAAAAAGTCAGGTATTAAAGGTTGTGTAATAAGTATCTTATCAGTTCATTTTAGAAGGTCCAACTTTGTTGTGGACATCACTCGTTTCGATAAGACATTGTTTAATCGTTAGTGTAAAGCAATGCCCACTTTTTCGACTAAGAGCAAAATTGTTATACTTGAATATAAAAAAGTAAAAAAAGGCCAAAAAAAAGCCTGATGGAAGATCAGGCTTAAAAAGGGAACACACATAAACACTGTTTAATCAGAGGTGTGCTAACAGCATAAGTTCAACTTGTAATTAATTATTTTTCAATAAGCATTGCACCGTTGTAGTCTGAGCGTTTTGTGCTCAGTAACAGAGTAAATGCTAGATGTTCTGTAAAATCCTAAGAGCATCCTCTCCAACAAAAGAACTAAGCTAGTCAAGCCGTCCTTAACTAACAATGATAAGCACAAATGAAAATCATATTTAACTTAACCTATGACTCAACGTTTTCATTCTTTAGACGGATTATTGATAAACTCAACACCACGCAGCATAGAAAGCACTAATTCTTTTGCGTCGAATTTTGTTAAGGCTTCATTTGCACCTACTTGGTGAGCTTGGCCTACGCTTATCGCACTCGATAAAGAGGTGTGAAGAATGATATAGGCAGCTGCCAGAAGGGGGGAATTACGCACTTCAAAGGTCAGTTCATAACCGTCTAAACCTGGCATCTCAATATCAGAAACTAATAGGTTAACTGGATACCCATTGGAGGCTTGCTCACGCATATACACCAGAGCTTTATGACCATCATCTGTGACATGAAATGGTACATTCAGCAGATCTAAAACATCAGTTAATTGCCGCCTAGCGGTCAATGAATCATCAACCACTAATATATTCATTGGTTTAAGTTGTTCCCGCTGAAAATCGGTAACCACCGCTAATGCCGCTCGCGGATCCGGTGGGAAAATTTTATTTAGAAGTAACTCTACATCTATTAGTTGAATAAACTCGCCTTCAACTTCTACCGTCCCAGTAATGAAAACACCGGCCCCTAGTTTTTTATCAGGCTGCTTGATTTCTCGCCAATTGGTCTCAACAATTTTTTCAATTTGGCTAACAAGAAAGCCAACTACTTTTCGTTGGCAATCAGTCACAACAATAAAAGACTGGCTGAGTTTACTTTCTGAAATTGGGCCAAGCCCTATCACTTCAGCCATATCGATGACCGCGATAGTTTGATTACGAATTGTTAAAACACCTTTAACCCCTGGTTCTGACTTAATCATCTTTGTTACAGATTTATATGGCACAAGCTCTTGGATTTTTAAAGTTCCCAAAGCAAACCGTCGACCATTTTTTAGGCGAAATAGTAATAGCCCTTGTGAGTAGTTAGCTTTAGAGGCCACAACATTCTCCGGTGAATAAAATAATGAATTGATACTGCTTGAATCAATCAAAATAAAATTAACATGAGTGTCTTGTTAATTCATCCCTTATCCAGTTATTAAGTGAATTGATTAGCGTGAAAGGATTCAATTCAAGCTCTGCATGGTCTAGTCGCTACGTTTGAAAGGGATACCGAGGTTGTAACGCAGTAACTGAGTGGCAACTAGCTTACAAGTAACTATTTGAAGCATTTACATCATTCAGGCTCGATATCCTAGTATCGTGTTATAACAATGCGCTAACGCTTATCGCCATCATTGTTGTGTTTTCGATACTGACAAAGCGTTAAATTACCCTGATGGCTCCA
Organism: Paraglaciecola sp.; assembly: GCA_034111205.1. Taxonomy (GTDB): domain Bacteria; phylum Pseudomonadota; class Gammaproteobacteria; order Enterobacterales; family Alteromonadaceae; genus Paraglaciecola. The sequence goes on from JAWUXT010000152.1 coordinate 6,253, forward strand.
TTAATGACTATTAGCCGTTAAAAAAGCGCAAAAAAAAAAAGCCTGATGGGAAATCAGGCTTAAAAAGAGAACACACATAAAAACTATATATTCAGAGTGGTAGTAACAGTATAAGTTCAATCTTAGGTTAATTATTTTTTCATAAGCTCTGCTTAATTAAAAACAGTATGTTTTAACTTTAGCTGCGGAATTAATATTTGAATTCTTGTAATTCATTATTAAGTTCAGCAGAAGGGGTAATATGGCTATTATGTTAATTCAATGTTGATTCATTCAGGCTAATAGAGGAGAAATAATGCATAAATTTAAAGACTGTGTGGCGGTCGTGACTGGCGCAGGCTCAGGAATTGGTAGGCAATTAGCTTACCAATTAGCCGATGCCGGTGCGCAATTAGCGATTTCAGATATTGTTGCTAACAGCCTTCAGGAAACGCTTCAGGAAGTCACACGACGCGGTGCAAGGGTTGAAGCCACCGTGCTGGACGTTGCTGATCAGGCTGCTGTTTTTAATTATGCAACAACGGTGGAACAGCAATTTGGTAAAATCAACTTAGTCATAAATAATGCCGGAGTGGCACTCAGCTCAGGTCCACTGTGGACCACGTCAATAGAGGATTTTAAATGGTTGATGGATATAAATTTCTATGGCGTGTTATACGGTACTAAAGCATTTTTACCTATCCTTGAGAAAGCCTCGTGGGGGCATATTGTCAACGTATCCAGCATCTTTGGTATTATCGCAGTGCCTAATCAAACAGCCTACAATGCTAGTAAGTTTGCGGTGCGCGGTTTAACTGAGGCATTAAGACAAGAGCTTAAAATCGCGGGTAGTGCGGTTAGCTGCACCAGTGTTCACCCCGGCGGCATCAAAACTAACATAGCAAACTTTGCTCGTTGGGTAGATAGCGGCGAATCAAAAGCAGCTGAACAACGCTCAAGCGCCTTGGCTGATTTTGATAAACTGGCACGCACCAGTCCTGAATCAGCAGCAGCACAAATTTTAAAAGCTGTGAACAACAACAAACGCCGTCTGTTGATTGGTGCAGATGCAAAATTCGTAGATTTAATACAGCGACTCATGCCAACTAGTTACGCATGGTTTATAAGTAAGTGGCTTGGCGATACGCCCAACAAAATATGAAGGCTGGGAACATGTCTTTGCATGATCCTACTATTTTCAATTAAAGAAAATTACGATGGGTGTCCGGCTAATTGGCGCTTTGAGGCGAGGGAAGGATAATAGCATCGGTTTCTCAGCGATCACTCTGCCGACGAATAATTGAATTTACTTTACTTGAAGGAACTATTAATTGCTGGGGTAACGGTGAAGGCAAATAATGGTCAAAAAAAAGCCTGATAAAAATCAGGCTTAAAATAGGAACACACATAAACACTAAATATTCAGAGGGGTAGTTACAGCATAAGTTCAACTCTTGGTTATTTATTTTTGATAATTGCTACTTGATTACTGTCAAAACGTTTTAAGTTCAAGAACAGAATTAGAAATTAATTGGGGTCGTAATAAAATTAATCCATGGTAAAGCCATTCAAAACTCTTAGTCTGCAAAGGCGATGCTCTTGCTGCTCGCCTTCCAGTTCCTCTTACAAATACCCACTCAAATCCTGATTTGGGTGGAGCACACTCTTCGAAATACCTTCAAACACCACTCCATCGAATTCACCTTTTAAAACTAACCACTTTCCTTGCAACAACAAAGCACACCCTTCACGAATTCCAATCACTGGCATCTCAGGATTTAAAATACAAAATTCCTCGATCAGTACATTCATTTCAAATTAATCCGTTTTACCACTAGACGCACAATTATAGACAGCTAGAATACTTTGCATAGGGAAAATATTAGGAAAAACAATGGCAGCCAACACACCTTCAGTACTTTTTGTTTGTTTGGGGAATATTTGTCGGTCACCCAGTGCTGAAGCTGTTTTTAAAAAAAAAGCAGCTGATAATGGTTTTATTATTGAAATCGACTCAGCTGGTACTGCTGGTTACCACAAAGGAGCTGCGCCTGACAAACGTTCACAAGCCGTGGGTATAGAAAGAGGTTATAGTTTTAAAGGTTTGAAGTGTCGAAAAGTGGTGCAGCAAGACTTTGAAAAATTTGATTATATTTTGGGTATGGATAACCAAAATATCGCAAATTTATTAGAAGCTTGCCCTGAAGAATTTCAACATAAGGTGTCGTTACTTTTAAGTTTTAGTGATGCTGAAGAGCGAGAGGTGCCCGACCCTTACTACGGTGGTAAAGGCGGCTTTGAATATGTTTTAGATCTGATTGAGCAAGGTTCTGATGGCTTTATTAAGCATCTTAAATCCAGTACGTCATAAGTTATCAATTTATATTTCAAGAATAAGTGCGTTTGTGATTGATGTTTACGCTTATACCCTCTAAATTCTCGTCCCAGTTTGTCGTTTCATTTCTTAATCGGCTACATTATATATATCTAACAAGGAAAAATCGTGAGTCATTGGCAACCAGATAGTTGGCGCTCAAAGCCCATTTTGCAACAACCTACTTATGAAGATAAACAACACCTCAAACAGGTTGAAGATACCCTTGGCGGTTATCCTCCTTTGGTGTTTGCAGCTGAAACTCGTGCTCTATATAAGCAGTTAGGTGATGTAGCAGAAGGCAAAGGTTTCTTGTTGCAGGGCGGCGATTGCGCTGAATCTTTTGATGAATTTAACGCCCCAAAAATTCGTGATACTTTTAAAGTCATTTTGCAAATGGCCATCGTACTGACTTATGCGGGTCGATGCCCGGTAATCAAAGTGGCTCGTATGGCTGGGCAGTATGCTAAGCCGCGTTCGGGTGATTTTGAAACAATTGATGGTGTGTCTTTACCCAGCTATCGTGGCGATATTATTAACAGCTTTGAATTTACTGAAGCTTCACGTAGGCCTGATCCCCAAAGGATGATTGAAGCCTATCATCGTGGTGCGTCTACTTTAAATTTATTGCGTGCTTTTGCTCAAGGCGGATTAGCTGATTTGCATGAAGTGAATCGCTGGAATATGGCTTTTGTAGAAAATAATCCTTTAAAAGATCGTTATCATGATTTAGCTACGCGTATTCAAGACTCATTAGAGTTTATGAACGTCATGGGTATTAATTCTACTAATACGCCTACTTTGCATGAAACCAGTTTGTATACTTCCCATGAGGCTTTGTTACTTAACTATGAGCAAGCTTTGACCCGAGTCGATACACTAACGGGTAATTGGTACAACTGTTCGGCACATATGTTGTGGATTGGTGAGCGAACTCGTCAACTTGATCATGCACACTTAGAGTTTTTCCGCGGCATTCATAATCCTATTGGTGTAAAAGTAGGGCCAACTATGCAGGAAGATGAATTAATTCAGCTGATTGATGCACTTAACCCCAATAATGATGCCGGTCGACTGACCTTGATCACCCGTATGGGCGCAGACAAGCTTGAGCACAACTTGCCTAAACTATTGCGCCGAGTTAAACAAGAAGGGCGTAAAGTGGTATGGAGCTCTGATCCTATGCATGGAAACACCTTTAAAGCTTCAAGCGGTTATAAAACACGTAACTTCGATGCTATTTTGCGTGAAATCCAACAGTTTTTTGCTGCACACAAATCTGAAGGCACACATGCTGGTGGTATTCACTTAGAGATGACCGGACAACATGTGACTGAGTGCACCGGTGGCGCTTATAAAATAAGTGATGACGATTTGGCTCAAGCCTATAAAACCCAATGTGACCCACGATTAAATGCTGATCAAGTATTAGAAATGGCATTTCTTGTGGCTGATCATTTGCGTGACGCATAAAAACTAAAAACATGCCGCTTTGTGATGTGTTTGATTGCACAGCGGTTGATGAAAATGCTATAAATGATAATCGTTTGCATTTGTATTGTTTAGTCAGGTAGTTGTATGACCCTCTGGAAAATTAGAGATAAACAGTCTGTATTAATTGACAGCCTTGATCCTAATCTGATGCCCGCAGTATTTGATCGTCTTAATGAAATGGGTTTTGCCGCTGTATGCTTTGTTAATTGCGGTGTTAATCCCCGACACTCAATATTTAGGTGGGCTAATTAACTTGCAGGGCATTACCTTCTTCATTCTGTATTTTATTGGTATCGCAACAGCATTATTGGTCAGTACATTATTAACTAAACTGACAGATTTAGATAAAGATAAAGCAGAGATGTCATTTATATTAGAGTGCCGACCTATCGTTTTCCCCACTGGAAACCACTTATCCACCGAGTGCTAAGCAGTTTATCCGACGGGCTGCACCGATTATTTTCATGGTTTGATGTTATTTTATGTGGTGGCACTGCAATGTGTCGCTACGGTCGCCACGATTAAAGGTGATACAGGCAGTGGCAAAATAGCCTGGGGCTTATTTGTGAGTTACGGATTACTGGCCTATTTCATCGCATGGATTGCGGTTAATTTTATCTAGCGTATATCAATTCATCTTAACCTCTGTGTAGCGCAGCTCTCTGTGAACTCTGTGGTAGAAAGCTTTTTTAACTTCTAATATTGTTCTGAGTAAATTCGCTGCGAGCGTCATTAGATCACACTTTAAAATGGAATAGTATTACAGTAATAAATCGGCTTCTATTTTGAAAAACTCATCCGTTGCATTCACCAATGATGTGGCTGTAAGTTGAGGTACACCATAGACTTGAGTTTTACAGCCATATTTTTGACTCACTTTTTTGAGCAACAAATCAAAATCTCCGTCACCCGATAATAAAACAATCGTATCAGCATTTTCGGCCGCTTCTAACACATCTATGGCAATGCCTACATCCCAATCACCTTTGGCTGAACCATCGCTACGTTGGATGTAAGGCTTTAATTTTATTTCAAAACCAATATGTTTGAGTGCGCTTTGAAACTTTTGCTGTTGTTCATCCCCTTTATCAATAGCATAGGCATTGGCCATGATAATGTCGCCTTGATGCTGTATATGTTGCCAGAATCGACGATAGTTAAATTGGCGAGAGTAAGCTTGGCGAGTCGTGTAGTAGATGTTTTGAACATCAACAAAGATGGCAATTTTTTCCAAAGTAAATCTCTTACTATTAATAAATTAGTCTGATGATAACATCTTAATAGTGAAAATATTTGCCACTAGTAGACCATTTAGTCTAATTAACAGTTGACTAAATAACCAAAGGCAGGTAAGTTAATATTCGGCTTGTAGAACCTCTCTCAATACAAGCCTTCAATGTTATGTCTTTCCTTGATCCAGTCAGCCAACATTAAAAACGTAATCTTTAAGTGCGCCTCTATAGGCAATGACTTAATGGATTACAATAACAAGCTGAATTATCGTACGACGAATTAATGGGCATTAAACATCGTAGCAAACAAAATTTGCAGATGTCTCATCGAACAAAAACTTAAGGTTTTAGTAGTATCGTCAAAACTGTAATGAGCTTATTTTTAGTTTTAACTATTAATGGCTTCAATTTTTGAAGTACAAAATAGTCATATTTAATGAGTTTTATTATGTCTTATACATATAACGGAACACAGATTTCGGTAATGTGCCCAGTGCACAACATCTCTGTGAACAAACATAAAGTGGCATTTGCCGACAAGTGTGGCCAGAAAATGGGCACCTTCGCAAATACCTCTGAAGCAAAACAATTTGTCTCTTGGTTACTTAATATTAAGTAAACAATCAAGTATTCAAAAAACAAAAAAACCGGAGTAATCCGGTTTTTTCAATTCTACACTTTGTAAGCTCGTCGCTTGATAGCGTTATTTACACCCCTAGACTTGCCAAGTAACTCTCGTAATCACCTTTGAAATCAACGATACCATCTGGTTGCATGTCGATAATGCGAGTCGCTACAGTGGATACAAATTCTCTATCATGACTGACAAAAATTAAGGTACCTTTGTAATTTTCTAAGGCTAAGTTTAAAGACTCTATGGACTCCATATCTAAGTGGTTAGTTGGTTCATCCATGACTAATATATTGGGCTTTTGCAGCATTAACTTGCCAAACAACATACGCCCTTGTTCACCACCTGAAATGACTTTGACTGATTTATTGATGTCATGTTGCGAGAATAACAATCTACCCAAAGTACCGCGCATGATCTGTTCGTCATCACCTTCTTGGGCCCATTGGTACATCCAATCCATCAGTGTTTTGTCTTCTTCAAAGTCAGAAGCATGATCCTGTGCATAATAACCAATGTTGCTGTTCTCAGACCATTTAACGCTACCTGCCGTTAAGTCAGTGTCACCCACTAAACATTTAAGTAAGGTTGTTTTACCCACTCCGTTAGGACCAATAATAGCAACTCTTTCACCTACTTCGATCATCAGGTCTAAGTTTTTGTATAACTCTTCATCGTAGGTTTTGGCCAACCCTTCGACTTCTACTGCCAAGCGGTGAAGCTTTTTAGTTTCTTCAAAACGAATAAACGGACTTTGACGGCTAGAGGGTTTCACTTCATTCAATTGAATTTTATCAATTTGTCTGGCTCGTGATGTGGCTTGTTTTGACTTTGATGCGTTGGCTGAGAAACGACTCACAAACGCTTTTAGCTCAGATATTTGAGCTTTTTTCTTAGCGTTATCTGATAATAACTGGTCACGAGATTGTGTGGCTGCTGTCATGTATTCATCGTAATTGCCGGGAAATAAACGAATTTCGCCGTAATCGATGTCTGCCATATGGCTACAAACAGAATTTAAGAAGTGCCTATCATGAGAAATAATGATCATGGTGCAGTTACGTTCGTTAAGCACAGTTTCCAACCAGCGGATAGTATTGATATCCAAGTTGTTGGTAGGCTCATCCAGTAACATAATGTCGGGGTCAGAAAATAATACTTGGGCTAGCAACACCCTAAGTTTCCAACCTGGCGCAATTTCACTCATAGGACCAAAATGTTGCTCCACAGGAATACCTACACCAATGAGCAGTTCACCGGCTCTTGATTCTGCGGTGTAACCATCCATTTCGGCAAATTCATTCTCTAAATCGGCGACTCTGATGCCGTCTTCTTCGGTCATATCAGGATTGGAGTAAATAGCATCGCGTTCAACTTTAACTTTCCAAAGTTCACCATGACCCATAACAACCGTATCAATAACGCTGCAGTCTTCATATGCGAACTGATCTTGTTTTAGTTTACCGATCCGTTCGCCTGGGTCGACAGACACATTGCCGCCAGATGGCTCTAAGTCACCACCAATGATTTTCATAAAGGTTGACTTACCACAACCATTTGCGCCAATCAGGCCATATTTATTGCCATTGCCAAATTTGGCTGAGACATTTTCAAATAAAGGCTTTTCGCCAAATTGGATTGTAATATTTGCAGTTGTTAGCAATGTCGGTACCTCAGTATTAATATTCAACTATCGTTTACCATCACATACCTTAAATAGGTGATGTATAGATGGCAAAAATTCGGCGCATATTATGCCACAAAAATCGTGATATCGCTAAGGGATAGGGGGCTTTTTACAGATTTAAGCTTTATGTTTTGACAATTCAGTTTTTAAGAGGGCTAAATGACGGCGCATCATGCGATGGCACTGTTTAGTCGTGAGTACTGTGGTTTTAGGGTCTTGCTTATTTTGATAGGTTAATCGCAAATAGTATTGGGTTAGTTGAGAAAAGGGATCGCTCACTTTATGTGGGTAGCGTTCACTGATCTGTTGACTAAATGCACTGGGTCCTTGCCAAATTTCCCTTTGGGTTCCTGCCTTTTCAAAGGCATTCAGTGCTTTTAAATATAAGCGTTGTGTTGTCACCAGTCGATTTTGTAACCAATGAGGGAGAAAAAACAAACTCAGTAACAAAGCGATGCTTAATACTATTCCTACGCCTAAGATAGATAAGCGTTCTGGGGTAAGTTTTCCTAATATCGATTTGAATAGGTCACGTTGTTTATCACTATTAAATCCTAATACCCAGCGACTCCAGTTGTAATCTATGTCTGCTAAAAAGAGTCTTATATTATTGAGCCAAGCTATATTGGTAAGTCTGGCTAGGGCAAAGGGAGAATCAGCTAAAAAACTGCCTTCTTCTTGCATCGCTTGTTGTAAACCAAATTCTATTCTGTCTGGCGATACAAGTGCAGTTGGATCGATTCGTTGCCAACCTGAGTTATCACCCCATGTTTCTACCCAAGCATGGGCATCGTATTGATAGATGCTCAAATACGGTGATTTCCCAGTGTTTTCTACTAATTCACCACCTTGATAACCTGTCACTATGCGTGCTGGGATCCCGCCTAACCGCAGTGCATAAGCTAACGCGCTAGCATAGTGGCTGCAAAATCCTGCTTGATTATCAAATAAAAAACGATCCACGGGATCAACCAACATAACATCAGGTCGTAAGGTATAAACAAAGGGGTTATCAATAAAGTGACTTAATACTGCTTCTACAAATTTGTCGTTGTCTTGATGTTGGGCACGCAGGTTATTGACCCATTCCCTGGTTCTTTTATTGCCTTTTTTAGGTAAATTTAAATTAATCTGTTTGTCAGCTGTAGTCAGAGTTTGGCTGGCTAAGGCTTCAGGATATGAACGCACAGCGTACTGATATTTGCTTACTACTGGCTGGCGATTAAACAACAAAAAATCACTGCTTTGCATGATATTTCTGCTGCTCTGAGCATTTGCTGGTACCGCAATGTCCAATGCAAATAACCAAGGTTGATAGGTAGGCTCGGCGATCACTTCATAATTAAAAAAAGGGCCAGTCAATTTAGGCTCAAATTGCTGCTTTGTTTCTAATTGATATTCTCTGACTTTCTGACGATAAGGATGGACTTTCCATGTTTTGCCATCAAATTCTTCCATTACTATGGCTCGCCAATATCGTTGCTGCGTTATGGGGGGCGAGTCCTCGAAAGTTGCTCGAAATGCTAATTCGCTTGATTGCGACAGAGCGGCGATATCGCCTGGTGTTATCTGTTCTGAGAGTCCTGTTTGCGCACCTTTGGCTTTGGGTGTGTGCCAAAGTGGGGATAGCTGGGGTAACACTAAAAACATCAATAAGCCTATGGGTAAAGCTTGTAAACTTAATATTGATATGGTTTTTAATTGTTTGCGCATCGTGTTTGAAGGCGCGTGATAACAGGCCAAACTTAATAACAGTGCCATACACATCAAGCCATAAAATAGGCTAAAACCAATAGATTGATTAAAAATGAAACCACAGCCAATCAAAAAAAGTAGACTAATGACTAATTGATAGACATCTTTTTGACTTCGCATTTGCATCAGTTTTAATGCACAGGCGAGTATCAATAAGTTAACCATTCCAAATAATAAACCGGCACTTAAAGCTGAGTAAATCAACCCCAGTATACTTAACACTGCTAATAAGTTTAGGGTGCGAATCGATGGTAAGTGTTTGTAATGATTATAGTAAATAGCGCATCTGATTACCGCACCGCAAGCAACCAATAACAATATCCAAGTGAGTATTGAAGAAAAAAGACTAAAACTCACCAACACCAATACCGCTGCCAATAATAATAACGCAATATTTCTAGAAGATTGCGCTGTGTCTTGGGGTGAAGATTTTTGTTGTCGCTTGATAAACATGCTTAGCAGCCTATTTCTGGAAAATAGGCTAAGGCGCGTAAACAGGCGAGTCGGTGCTCAGCACCACTATTGGGTGCAATACAGTGTGCACCCAAGTCCAAACCAAACGTACGTTGGGTTCGGCTCAACTCAATTACTTGATAACACAACTCGCCCAGCTCTTTATCTAATGCTGTTTCTAACTCTATGCTGGGTTGTGATAACACTTTGTTTTTATATTCAGCGGATAGTTTAAGCCAACCTATGTGATTGCTAATCGAAGAAAACTGTTTGCTGACCATACCTCGACCCTTGGCCAGTTGTTTCCATGCAACATGATTTAACGGTTCGCCTATTTGGTATGCTTTGAGATGAGAAAAGTCATCGTGACCGGTTTGCTGATTGGCTATTTCACCACTTTCTTTAGCGCTATTTTTCTGACTTAAATGCAGCTGTATGTCACAGGGTAAAGGTTTAGGAAAAACAGTTATCTCGTGGCTAAAAGCTAAATGTGTCCAACAACGGTATAAGCCTAATGGATAAAAGCTTTCTACAGTGACTCTTGATAATGTCAATTTTCCTCGTTGTTGACACATTTGGCTTAAGCTAATTGGATTAGTAAAAACATCGGCATCTATTAGCGTGCCTGATTGGTCATGTTGGGTTGTGATTTTTTTATTGGGTTTACGCTGAGTAGCTTGGAACTTAAAATGTAATAACCCATGGGTAGGGGATGCAATATCGTTATTGGCATTTAACCATATAGGAACATCTAAATTGTCACCTACAAACACTTCAGGACACTTACCTATTTGTAAATCGATGCGGGCAAAGTTGATATAACTAGCCAATAAGTTAACTAAAAACATGGCTAATAAAAAATAGCAGAGTAACAACATTAGGTTGTTTTGATAGTTAGTGCCCAGTAAAAAGAGCAGTACACACAAAGACAAAAACAACAGTCCAAATTTAGCAGGAAAAATAAAAATATTGTGATGGTTTAAGTGATGCTGGGTGGCCGCGGGAATCCGCTTATTTAACCATTTGTTCCAGTAATTGTGGATTACAGTCATATCAGAGTCTAAGCAGCAAGCGGGTCGATTGCTTCGATCAATGTTTTGCTTAAACTGCCCTGTGCACTGAAGTCGCTTGATGCGCTGCGTAATCGATGTTCCGCTACTGCTGGCAATATGGCTTGCACATCTTCTGGAATTAAAAAGTCTCTATTATTAATAAAAGCCCAAGCTTTAGCTGAGCTTAACAATGCTTTGGTCGCTCGGGGCGATAATGGGTTGGCAAATAAGTTGCTTTCACGGCTAAACGTGACTAAGCGCAATATATAATGAAGTAATTCATCCGATGCATGAACTTGTCTGACTGCCCCTTGTAATTCAATAAATTCAGCTATGTCCATTACCGTCTTTACTTCATGTTGGGAGTCTCCAAGCTGTGTTTTTAACATGCTTATTTCCGCCTCTTTGTCGGGATATCCCAACTGAATACGCATTAAAAAACGGTCTAATTGGGATTCGGGTAGAGGGTACGTGCCTGATTGATGCATCGGATTTTGAGTACCTATCACAAAAAATGGTGAAGGCAGTGGGCGGGTTTTACCATCTAAGCTGACTTGCCTTTCTTCCATGGCCTCAAGTAATGCACTTTGGGTTTTGGGGCTAGCTCGATTAATTTCATCAGCTAGAACCAGTTGATTAAAAATAGGCCCTGGGTGAAAGCGAAACGTTTGTTCGTTGTTATCATAAATATTGATCCCCAACATGTCTGCGGGTAATAAGTCAGATGTGAACTGGATACGAGAGTATTCCAAGCCAAGTACTTTAGCTAAAGTGTGTGAAAGTGTGGTTTTACCCATACCGGGTAAATCTTCAATTAACAAATGGCCATTAGCTAACAAACAAGTCAGTGCCAATTTAACTTGTTGTTGTTTACCAATTAACACTTTGCAGGATTGCTCTATGGCCATAGCCAATTTATTTTGCAGCATAGGGTAAAGGTATCCAAAGAATTGATTTTATTGAACCAATCAATATTTTAGCGCAAATTAAGCAAAATTTCGGTGGTTTAGCTAATACTTGCGTATGAAATGGAATTAATCGATGAATTGATTGCGTCAATCCGTATAATCTATGTAATGTACACCGATTATAAAAAATAATTCCATGAAAAGTATTCAAATAGAAGACGACCTTTACCACTTTATTGCTTCACAAACCCAAGATATCGGTGAAAGTGCATCAGATATTTTACGTCGATTAGTGATGCCTGAGTCGCTGTTCAACATCGAGCAAGCGAATAATATTGATGCTGCAAAACCTGATTTCGCGCTTGACAATGATATTGCTAGTGCTCAAGGTGTAGAACAGATTTGTCAGGCATCAGCAGTATTTAGCGAACTCGAAGGGCAACAGTTGCAAGCTATCCCCAAAATGGTGGAAAGGTGGCTGTTGGTGTTATCAATTATCCATAAATATCATACCCAGCAATTCAGTAAAGTATTAGGTATGAGTGGCCGTAATAGAACCTATTTTGCCACTGACAAAGATACACTCCTAGCGACCGGTAGCAGTACTAACCCTAAAAATGTGCCCGGCTCCGAATATTGGGTGATAACCAATAACAATACTGTAAAGAAAATCAATATGCTTAAAGAAGTCGCTGAGCAAGTGGGCTTTAGTCTATCCGAAATAGAACAGCTGATTACAATATTTGCCCCTGAACATATATAACTCTCGGAATAAACACCGCTGTTTATGTATCTCTGTGTTGCTCCCTGTAAGTCTAGAATGACTAAAAATCTTACGAGCGCCTTGATAAGTACACAAATAGCGGCACTTAACCTGAATATGGCAGTACCATTGGGATTATCTGTTACTTTAAGATTGATAATAATGTAAACGTATTTCGTCATTTTCTATCCCGACATTGGGGTGTTTAACAAAAAATAAGGACTATTATGGCTCTACATCCAGAAGCAGGAAAACCCGCTAGTAAAGAACAGTTGGTTAACGTTGCTAAGTTAACTAGTGCCTATTACACCCATCAACCAACCAAAGGAGACAGTTCGCAAGCTGTGTCTTTTGGTACGTCAGGACACCGTGGTAGCTCGTTTTTAAATACCTTTAACGATATGCATATCGCAGCTATATGTCAGGCGCTAGCTGAATTTCGACAAGATCAAAATATTACGGGGCCTTTATATATGGGCATGGATACGCATGCTTTATCTGAAGCCGCTTTTTCAACAGCTGTCGAAGTGTTAGCTGCCAACGGCGTTGCTTTAGTTGTGCAGGAAAACCGCGGTTATACCCCTACACCTGTTATCTCCCATGCAATTTTGCAACATAATGGCACTGCGTCAAAAGACCAAGCTGATGGTGTGGTAATAACTCCATCACATAACCCTCCAGAAGACGGCGGTTTTAAGTATAATCCGCCTCATGGTGGACCCGCAGACAGCGATGTCACCAACCTTATCCAGCAGCGTGCCAATGAGATCATCAGTAATGACATGGCTGGTGTAAAACGCATGAGTCTGGCAGCCGCTTATGACTCGGTTTACGTAACAGAAATTGATTTTGCTGAGGATTATATTGCACAGCTCGATCAAGTCATAGATATGCAAGCCATTGCCAAGGCTGGATTAGTTTTAGGTACCGATCCATTAGGTGGTGCTGGTTTAGGTTACTGGGACAGAATAGCCGAGCGTTATGGCATAAACATCGAAGTAGTTAACCGCAATGTTGATCAACAATTTGGCTTTATGCGCCGAGATAAAGATGGAAAAATTCGAATGGATTGTTCCTCACCTTATGCCATGGCGGGGTTGATTGATTTAAAAGACAAGTTTGATGTGGCCTTTGGCAACGATCCTGATTTTGACCGTCATGGCATAGTCACCCGCAAAAGCGGTTTAATGAATCCTAATCATTATTTAGCGGTAGCTATTCAATATTTATTTCAACACAGAACCCAATGGCCTAAAGATATAAAAGTCGGTAAGACATTGGTATCGAGTAGCATGATTGATCGTGTAGTGAACGGACTAGGCCGTGAATTGGCAGAAATGCCAGTAGGCTTTAAGTGGTTCGTACAAGGTTTATTGAACAGCGAAATCGGTTTTGCCGGTGAAGAAAGTGCAGGCGGTATATTTTTGCGTCGTAATGGCAAACCATGGGCAACCGACAAAGACGGGATCATCATGTGTTTGTTAGCAGCTGAAATTATTGCTGTAACAGGTAAAGATCCAGGCGAGCATTATCAGGACCTTACCGAGCAGTTTTCAGCACCTGTTTATACTCGCATTGATGTAGCTGCAAATCATGCTCAGAAGCAAGTACTTAGCAAAATGGATAAAAGTGTTATTCAATCTTCAGATCTGGCAGGTGAAACGATTACGAATATTCAAACTCATGCGCCAGGTAACAATGCAGCTATTGGTGGAGTAAAAGTCAGTACCGAAAATGGCTGGTTTGCTGCACGCCCATCCGGTACTGAAGATATTTACAAGATATACGCAGAAAGTTTTAATGGCTCAGAGCATCTTGATTTATTGATTAAAGAAGCTCAAGAATTGGTAGAACAAGTGTTTAAAACCGCAAATGTATAAATAAAAATACAGAATGTTGTTTTTATGTAAAAAACATACGTGTTCTGAAGTGAATACGTATGCTTATTTGTTTATTTAACATTTATTTAACAAAATACAATGGAAAATCCTGCTAAAACTATCTCATTAAATTTATCTGTAATTTTATTACGTCATTTAAAACCATTATTAGACTAATCACGTCTGGGTAAGTGACATCCAAATAAAGCTAAATTGAGGTGGAATATGAGTGCAAAAAAGTCAGTTTCTAAAATGTCGTCTTTACCAAAAAAAACCATTAAAGATGCGATTGTTAGACATCTACATTGTTCCTTAGGCACCGACGAAAATAAAGCAAACAATCATGCCTGGTGGAAAGCGACCTGCGCATCAGTGCAAGAACATGTATTGGAGCAACTGCGTAAAACTCAAAAGTCTCATTATTTAAATGATACTCGTGCCGTACATTATTTTTCCGCAGAGTTTTTAATGGGTCGTTTAATGTCCAACAACCTGCACAATTTAGGTTTGTTCGAACAAACCGATCAAGCCTTAAAAGAACTAGGTGTTAACCTCACTGACATTATGGAAGAAGAGCCAGATATGGCTCTGGGTAATGGCGGTTTAGGCCGATTAGCCGCATGTTTTATCGATTCACTTGCAACACTTGATATGCCAGCGGTGGGTTATGGTTTACATTATGAACATGGTTTATTTCGTCAAGAAATTAAAAATGGTGAACAAATAGAACGCCCAGACAGCTGGCGAGATTATGGTAATCCATGGGAAATATGCCGCCCTGAGTCTATTCAAGAAATTCCACTATATGGTTATGTTGAAACTAAATATGGTGAAAATGGTGAAATTAAAAAAGAATGGCATCCAGGTCTTATTGTTAAAGGACTTCCTTGGGATATCCCAGTAGTGGGTTATGGCGGCAAAACCGTGAATGTTTTACGTCTATGGCAAAGCCAAGCATCAAGTTACTTCAATTGGGACGTGTTCAATGCCGGTGGTTATGTGGATGCGCAGAAAGAAAACGTGCAAGCCGAAACGATTTCTAAAGTGTTGTACCCAAATGATGAAACCGAAGCGGGTAAAGAGTTGCGTTTAATTCAGCAGTATTTCTTTAGCGCTTGTTCTCTAAAAGATATTATTCGTCGTTATAAAAGAGCCCATGGAAATAATTGGAGTCGTTTTTCCAGCCAAGTTGTCATCCAATTAAATGACACCCATCCGGCTATTGCCATTCCCGAATTGATGAGGATTTTATTAGACAGGGCAGAGCTTGATTGGGATAGCGCTTGGCAGATATGCAGTAAAACATTTGCCTACACCAATCATACGTTGTTACCAGAAGCCTTGGAAAAATGGCCGGCTCGTATGTTTGAAAAAATTCTCCCCAGGCACTTAGAAATCATTTATGAAATTAATCACCGCTTTATGAGTGAAGTAGAAAAAATATGGCCGGGTGATAATGCTATCAAGCAAAAGTTGTCGATCATTGAAGAGGGGAACGAAAAGATGATTCGTATGGGTAACTTGTCGGTCATTGGCTCTTTTAAAGTGAACGGTGTGGCTGAAATTCATTCATCCTTAGTCAAGAAAAATCTGTTTCCTGAATTTGACAAAATGTGGCCAGAAAAGTTAACTAACGTAACCAATGGTATTACGCCACGTCGCTGGCTAAAGGCTTGCAACCCCAAATTATCTGCTCTAATTGATGAAAAGATTGGCAATGATTGGCCGTTACATCTAGACAAACTAGAGCAACTAAGCCAGTTTGCTGACAATGCTAAGTTTCAGAAACAATTTATGAAAATAAAGCACGAAAACAAAGTGGCGTTGGCAAAAGAGGTATTAGCGTTAACGGGAATAGTAATTAATCCTAAAGCTATCTTTGATGTGCAAATTAAACGCTTGCACGAATATAAACGCCAGCATCTTAACCTTTTACATATTATGGCGCTTTACCGTCGTTTGCTAGAGAATCCTAATTATGACATGCAACCACGGGTATTTATATTCGGCGCTAAAGCCGCACCTGGTTATAAATTAGCCAAAGATATTATTTATGCCATCAATCAAGTAGCTGAAAAAGTGAATAATGACAAACGGGTAAACGGAAAAATAAAAGTGGTTTTTTTACCCAATTACCGCGTTAGTTTGGCTGAGAAAATAATTCCCGCGGCTGATATTTCCGAGCAGATTTCCACTGCGGGCCTAGAGGCTTCAGGTACTGGAAATATGAAGCTGTCACTAAACGGGGCGCTAACAGTTGGCACCCTAGACGGTGCGAATATCGAAATAGCTGAAGAAGTGGGTGACGAAAACATTTTCATTTTTGGTCTAAACGTAAATGAAGTGCATGAGCTTGATAAAGTGGGCTACAACCCATTTGATGTTTATTACAAAAATCAAGAAATTAAAGCGGTTTTAGATTGGCTTGAAACTGATTATTTCACCCCGGGCAAGCCGGGTGCATTAGCATCACTTAAACGTAGTTTGTTGGAGGGCGGAGACCAATACAAAGTATTGGCCGACTTTGAGTCTTATTCAGATGCACAGCAAAAAGCTGATAAGGCTTTCGGTGATAAATCTGGCTGGGCGAAAATGGCAATACTGAATACTGCACGTATGGGCAAATTTACCTCAGACCGTTCAATTAAAGATTATGTTGAAAAAATTTGGAAATTACAGCCATGT
>JAWUXT010000153.1:0-18593 GCA_034111205.1 Paraglaciecola sp.
CTTAAACATGCCCACTTTTACTTTTTGCTGAGTGAATCCTAAAAGTTCATCACCGCTTACTTGCCAACAGCTTTTAACAATACTGGCTAATTGTGTGGCTAACACTCTAGATTTTGGTTGCTTTAGTTGTGTGGTGGTTAGCTCAGCTCGTGCTAAAAACTGCTGTTCATTTCCGCCTAATAAAATCCCATTATCTAAATGTGCTCGCGCAAAATAGCTAGCAATTGTGTGTTGCTCTGCAAAATCATACAACAATGTTGCTTTGTCCGCTTTTAACAATAATTGACCTAATTAAAGCAATATTTAAATAACATTTAAAGGTTTATGTCCGTAAATGTTAAATAAATGACTTTATTCCACATTGATTACTCACAATTAATTATGAATAATCAGTTATAATTTTTATAGTTAACAACAAGGTTTTATATGTCTGTAATAGAAAAAGATAATGCTGAAGAAATACAAATCTTTCGCGATATGGTTTTGCGTTTTTTAGAGCAGGAAGTATTGCCCCATTATGACTCATGGGAAAAGAATCATAAAATGCCCAGAGAAATGTGGAACATCATGGGTAGTGCGGGCATGCTTCTAGTGGATTTCCCTGAAAAATATGGTGCTGCAGATGCGAGCTTTGACGTGTGCCAGATGATCCAAGAAGAAATGTGTCGCTTGAATCTGCATGCTTTAGCAACCGGATATAACATCCACTCAAATATCGTGGCTCCTTACCTGTTACACATTGGCAATCAACAACAACAAGACCGTTGGTTACCCGCCATGGTATCTGGTGAAGTACTCACTGCACTTGCCATGACGGAGCCCGGGGCTGGCAGTGATCTTGCTAATATCCGTACTAAAGCAATCAAGGATGGTGATCACTATATTCTTAGCGGCTCAAAAACGTTTATCACCAATGGTAACGATGCCGACATGATTATTGTGTGTGCTAAAACCGATATTAACGCAGGCTCTAAAGGTATTTCGTTATTTTTAGTCGATACCAGTATTCCCGGCTTCTCTACCGGCAAACCTATCGAAAAAATTGGGCAACATTGTAGTGATACTGCCGAATTGTTTTTTGAAAATATGCGTATCCCTAGCGATGCGTTGTTAGGTGAAGAAGGTAAAGGCTTCGTATATCTAATGCAAGAACTTCCACGGGAACGACTTGGCTGTGCTGTACAAGCTATTGGACATGCACAAGGCGCTTTAGATATTACCTGTGATTATGTCAAAGACCGTAAAGCATTCGGTCATTCGGTGTCACAGTTCCAAAATACCCGTTTTAAATTAGCTGAATGCCAAACTGAGCTTGAAATGTGTCGAGCTCTGCTGGAAAAACATATGCATAAATATCAACGTGGTGAAATGACTGTCACCGATGCAGCCATGTTGAAACTAGCCGCCACAGAAATGCAGCTGAAGATGGTAAACGAGTGCTTACAGTTATTTGGGGGATATGGCTATACAGATGAATATCCTATCTCGCGTTTTTATCGTGATGCACGTATCCAAACAATTTACGCCGGTACTTCTGAAATAATGAAAGAAGTGATTGCACGTGACATTTTAGGCCGATGAATAGCCCAAACGACACAATTATAAAAATTTATATTTTGGAAATACTATGACTATCCCCGTTGAGTTTACGCACCGCATTCGCCTTCCGCTCATTGCTTCTCCCATGTTTATTGCTAGCGGTGTTGAGCTAGTTATCGAAAGTTGCAAAGCCGGGATTGTGGGTACCTTCCCTGCTCTTAACCAACGAACCAGTGAAGGCTTTGAAGCTTGGTTAGTTGAAATTCGAACACGATTAGCAGACTGGGAACAACAAACCGATAACCAAGCAGCGCCTTTTGGCGTCAATTTGATTGTGCATCGAAGTAATCCTCGCTGGCAAGCCGATCTGGATATTTGTGTTAAACACAAGGTACCCTTAATCATCACTTCTTTAGGTGCAGTGGCCGATTTAGTAGATGCAGTGCATGCATACGGTGGTTTAGTTTTTCATGATGTCGTTAATGCGCGTCATGGTAAAAAAGCTGCGGCGGCTGGGGTGGATGGTTTAATTGCTGTATGTAATGGAGCGGGAGGCCACGCTGGCGTTACCAACCCATTTGCACTGGTTGCAGAAATTAGGCAGTTTTTTGATAAAACAGTCATTCTCGCTGGTAGTTTATCCCACGGTCGAGATGTAGCGGCAGTTGAAATGATGGGCGCTGACATGGCCTATATGGGTACACGATTTCTCGCCACAACAGAAGCCAATATCGATGATGATTATCAAGCTATGCTTATTAACAGTAGCGCGAATGATATTTTATACACCCCTAAAATATCAGGTGTAAATGCCAATTTTATTCGTCAAAGTATTGTAGATGCGAACATTGATCCTGCGGATTTGACGCCTAAGTCTGAATTGGATTTTGGTGCCGAATTAGATATTGACGACAAACCAAATACTAGGGATAAGAAAGCATGGCGCGATATATGGTCTGCTGGCCAAGGTGTGGGCTCTATCGATAAAGTGTTCAGCACTGCACAACTGGTTGATAAGTTAGTCACTGAATATCATGCTGCTATCGTTAGCCACCAGAAAAAATATATTAATAAATTTGCCAAATCTGGTAGTTGATTTAAGCAATCCTAAATTCATAAAGAGACGCCAATAAATGCAATATAAAACGATTGATTATCAGGTAAACAATCTAATTTTAACCTTAAGCTTAAATCGCCCTGAACAGATGAATTCATTTACCGTCGAAATGGCAAATGAATTAGTACATGCATTTAATCACGCAAGTGACGATGATGATGTCAGTGTCATTGTGGTCACTGGCAATGGCCGTGCATTTTGCGCTGGTATGGATCTTACCCGTGAAGGTAATGTTTTTGGTTTAGATGAAACTAAAAAACCAAATGTTACAGACATGCAAGATAACGAAACCATTCCTGGAGTAAGTGATACGGGTGGCACAGTTAACCTAAGTATTTATGATTGTAAAAAACCTGTCATAGCTGCCATTAATGGAGTTGCGGTAGGGGTTGGTGCAACAATGTTAGCCGCGATGGATATTCGATTAGCATCAGAGAAAGCAAAAATAGGCTTTGTTTTTGAGAAAATAGGGATTACGCCTGAAGCATGTTCAAGTTGGTTTCTACCTAGAGTGGTAGGCATCAGTCAAGCCTTAGAGTGGGTATACACCGGTGAGATATTTGACGCAAACAAAGCAAAAGAAAGTGGTTTTGTTCGCTCTGTCCACGCCCCAGAAGACTTGATGGAAGCTGCCTATACGTTGGCACGCAATATATCTAGCAAATCCCAAGTAAGTATCACATTAGCAAGACAAATGATGTTAAGACTCTCAGCGGCAGACTCTCCAAGAGAAGCCCATAACGTTGATTCTTTAGCTATATTCTATACTAGCCAACAGGATGGTAAAGAAGGTGTGAAATCGTTTCTAGAAAAACGAGAGCCCAATTTTACATCGAAATCATCTACAGACATGCCTAGTTTTTATCCTTGGTGGAAATAATATTTTCAACTAATTATTTGGATAGCAACGCTTAAAGCGTGATTTACCTGCTGATACATGTGACTCAGGGTAAAAGAACATCTAGATAACCTAGACGTTCTTTTACCTTCTTAATAACTCCTTTCAAATTCATTAAAACTCAATGTTACTGGCATACATTTCATTAAGTTTTGCAGGATGAATCGACATGAGTAATTCATTCATAAAGTTACACGCTTTAAGTATAAACTTTACTTGTAAGGTATTAATAAATATAACTTTATAAATAAAAATTAAACTATAATGTATCCTATTTTTATTAGGTACAGACTCAGGTAACAAATATGCATGGACCGATGGGAGAGTCAACTTATACGAAATCGGCTAATAATTTGGTTAGACATATTCAAAGCAATACACCAATAAAGGATTCCCTTTTTGAACAAGCTCAGCTTTACTTTGAAACCTCAGATAAAGATAGGCAAACCTGTTTCGAACTGCATAATAAAATTAAAAGCATAAAAGATTCACTGCAAGCAGCAGATAAGAAAACTAAAACAATCATTAACAAAAATCTCGATGCTGCTCAACTATCGTTAAAAAAAGAGCAAACTCGTCAGCAACAAATATGCACCCTTAGATCCAAAAAAGTCAAAGCTTTATGTACTCTGTTATTGGCACTAACTGAAGCAGATAATTGGCAGAAGACTCAGGTCTACAGTGCAAAATTACTTGGAACATTGCAATTACTCTCTCCTGGTGAAGGCGTGAAGGTCGCGCATCAAAACCAAAGGTTTAAACCTGCATATAAAGGTGTTATTGCCCTGAGATTATTAGACAAACTGCTCCAAGATAAAAATATAGATATTCAGTATATCAATGAGCGTTACCAAAAGAAGCTCCGTTATCCCCAACAGAAATCGGGATTGACCCTATTCCAACGTGATGTAGCGATACCCGTTCTTATTGCCGCAATATTCCAAGATGTGGGGTTACTGCACCCCAAGGCTCAGAAGATACTAACGGGGAAAGATGGGACGCTTGACGAATTCAGAGTGCTAGACAAAGAAGAACGTTTGGCCTTGCTAAAAATCAATCATGAGCACACCCTTGATTTTATTACCAATGGCTTGGGTATGGAACAATATATCGGAAATTCGAAACAAGAAAGAGCCGATTTCATCCGAAATCAGGAAGAGAAATTAAGCTTTACTCGTACATTATTGATTGACGCAATTAAGCCTAAATTAGGAGTTGGGGACTTAATAAAGATCCCACAGATTTATGCTTCAGTTATATTCTCTTCTAAGCAAAGCCACAACTTTTTAGATCTACCTAAAGCAGGCCTAGTTATTACCAGAGCCGCAGAGGGAGGCTCAATAAGCAAGGTATTCGCTGAATGTTTATTGTCTATAGTTGGGCATTTTCCTCAGGGGTATGGGATAACTTATATCCCCAAAGATGATGATATGCAGGATATGGAACGCTATGAATATGCCATAGTCACAGAGCTGAATCCTGCAGACCCATATATACCAAGATGCAGGGTGGCAACCCGCAACCTTACCTTTATTTCAGGCGGTCATACAAATTCTGTTAATATCGAAAGTAATTTATATTTCTCCGCAGCGAAAAAAAAGCTAGAGAAAGTAAACCCTGCTCGCTTGGAAGAAATACTCCGTAAATTGGCATCAAACTTTGAGGAACGTAAGACGTTAGATTTGATCCCAAGTTATTGGAACCCATATGGTTTTTTCTGCTACGAAAAGCTCCAAAATTTATGGAATAAAGCTTAAATAACCGCCTCTGCCTATATAAGCAATAATGTCTTCAATTACACAGGATTACTTAAAAAAGTCGGGGCGTTATAGAGAAAATCTCTCACGTAAAAAATGTGCAATGCCATCCTGATGATTATTGCCAATAACAGCGCTCGCCGATTTTTTTACTTCTGCTTGGGCGTTTTCTGGGGCATAACTTTCGTCAGCAAGAGCAAACATGCTTAAATCGTTATCACCATCGCCAAAACAAATAACATTACTGGCTCCCAACTGATTTTTTAGATTGGTAACTGCTGAGCCTTTATTAGCGCTTCGGTGATGAACATCTAACCACCAAAAGTTATTGCCCTCTTGAGCAGGGCCAGAGTAAGCAATTATATTTGTATTGGCATTCAGTTTTAACCATATCTGTTTAATAGTGTCCGCAGAACCAATCATACTGATATTAGTGACTTGGCTATTAATCGGTAACGCATCTAAAGGTAAAAGTGTAGCTTTAGAGCTAGAAAAGTACTTATAAACCAGTTCTTTTTCTACATCTTGGCGCGTTTCAGAATGAAAAATAAAATGCTGATGTTTGTCGATGACATTAATAAAAGGGGTAATTCCTTGCGAAATAGCAGCATCAATAACGGTTGATATTTCAGTGTTATCAAGAAGGTTTTCAAGAGTTATTTGTTGAATTTTAGGATCCCACACTGTCACCCCATTATTGTAAATTTGAGGCAATTCAAATTCATGGCCTTCAACTATACGTTGAGCCGATAACATAGTGCGACCTGTTGCTATCGTATAAGCGATGTTTTTTTCGTTAAGTAGGATAAGGGTTTGTTTGGTGAAAACTGATATTTCAGATGCATCATTTAATAAGGTGCCATCTAAATCGAAAAAAATAAGATCCATAGATATTTTGTAACTCAAGATTATGGACTAAACATTAGTCCTACATTTAAAACAAGTGATGACTATCAAATACGAATAACACTGCAATTTAGTTTATATGCTGAAGAACAGTTTTAAATGCAAATTAAAATCAGCACTTTTAATCATAACTATTATTAAAGAAGGCTACGACCAATCATTTGACTTTTGCATATCGCTAATCTTTGCTGCAATCCATTTATCACCTTGTGTGGTGGTTTCTTTTTTCCAAAATGGCGCCTTAGTTTTAAGGTAATCCATAATAAATTCGTTGGCATGATAGGCAGATTGACGATGTTGGCTGGTGACACCGACAAACACAATTTGATCAGACACCTTGAGCTGCCCTACTCTGTGAATAATCGACACACTGCCAAGATGCCACTTAGCTCTAGCCGTTTCGACTATGTCATTTAATACTTTTTCTGTCATCGCTGGGTAGTGCTCTAAAAATAAACCACTAACAGATTGTTGTAGATTCATATCCCGAACCAAACCGACAAAGGTTACCAGAGCACCATCGCGGTTATTACTGTCTCTTAACTTTTGATACTGATAAGCAAAATCGAAATCCTGAGTTTGCACACTAATTTGCGTAAATTGGCTCATGACATTAATTAACCACCGGTTACGGGAGGAAAAAACGCAATTTCGTCAGCATCGTTTATGACAGTATCATCACTCGTCAACTCTTGGTTAACAGCCACTAAAGCTTTACCATAAGCTAAATATTCGTTCCAAGCCTCGCCTTTTTCTTGCAACAAACTGCGTAACTTCGCCACTGTGTTTAGCTGCTTGCCATTTTGAATGATGTCAATCTCTAGGCATTCAGTTTTAATGACTTCTTTAAGTTGACCAAAAAACAATATTTTTAACATGACCAATCCCCACTTTTACCGCCTTGTTTACTGAGTACTTTGATATCACTGATTTCCATATGTGGGTCAACAGCCTTACACATATCAAATAAAGTCAGCGCCGCCACACTCACTGCGGTGAGCGCTTCCATTTCGACACCAGTTTGCCCAGCTAATTTGCAAAGCGCTTGTATTCGAACTTTATTAGCATCATCCAAAGTTTGAAATTCAATCTGCACTTTTGATAACATTAATGGGTGGCATAAAGGAATAAGGTCACTGCATTTTTTTGCTCCCTGGATACCCGCTATCCGCGCTATTGATAACACATCACCTTTGGCGTGCGTGTTATCTTTTAGCATACGGAAAGCTTGTGCAGACATGGAGATATAACCTTCTGCCACCGCTTGTCGTTGCGTCACTTGCTTGTCGGTTACATCAACCATATTAGCCTTTCCATGTTCATTTACATGGGTTAAAGCAGCACTTTGGGTTTGCATATCGGGTGTTATCCTCTACTTGGGCATTCAGTGATGTCTTTTAAATGTACAACAAAATTACACGGGCGATGATTCGAGTCCAATTGTTGTTGTAATATACTATTCCACGCTGTTTTACAAGCTCCTGTTGAACCTGGTATACAAAATATTGCTGTGCCATTAGCCATGCCGCCAAGTGCTCTGGATTGCACTGTTGATGTACCTATTTCTAAATAAGATACATGTCTGAATAGCTCACCAAAACCTTCAATTTCTTTTTCAAATAATGGCAATAAAGCTTCAGGTGTAGTATCTCTTGCAGTAAACCCAGTTCCACCTGTTACTAGAATAACCTGAATGTCAGCTGCGGCTATCCAATTAGACACCACGGCACGGATCTGGAACTTATCGTCTATGACAATTTTTTTATGTATTACATTATGACCATCTACGATAGCCGCCTGATTAAGGTATTGCCCAGACGTATCATTGTCTTCACTGCGCGTATCCGACACAGTTAACACCGCAATATTAAGAGCTTGTTTAATTGTTAAATCACTCACTGCCATTTCTTTGCCTCGGTATATGGTCTCTCTGCACAGCGCTGTTGCCACTGTAAAGGAGTATTAATATTGTCTAGTTGAGTATTTTTAAAGGGTTGTATTTGTAAACCTTGCAAAGACTCTAACATCACTTTCACTGAGTATTGCTGCTGTTTGGGTTGCATCAAAGCTTTATCATGTAGGTGTTTAAATACCTTTGTTAGATATTCAGTTAGTTCATATCCTATCGGTATATACAAAGGTAAAAAGCATTTTTCAAAAGAGCATAAGCAATTATTTCCCCTACCCATTTTAACTAAATAATTATAATCATCTGAACATAAATCAGGCATATCTACGGCTATCACCAACAATTCACTAATTTTGCTATGGTGGAGAAGAATATGAGTTATTGCTGCATGTATACCTGATAAAGGGCCACAATTTGGAATGATGTCAGCGATACCTTGTTCATGCTGAGAACCACTAATAAATATATTATCCTCACACACCAAAGACAATCGTTTTTGGTGATGTTCAAGTAACGACTGCTGGCTATCAGGTAATCTTAACAAACTCTTATCTGTGCCCATTCGACTTGACTTGCCGCCAGCTAAAATTAACCCGGCTAGCATTTTTTTATCACATTAGAAGACAACGTCTTGCACAACTGTGTATTCATTAACCACCTAACATGGCTAAATGTTTAGTGGCACCTGTGAAGCCATCTTGTAGCCAATGTGTTGCCTCTTTATCACCCAACAAAGCAATGAGTTGTGCTTGTAACTCATTGCTATCAGCCGACTGTAAAGCAGGGCGGATATCCAAACCTTGGTCAGCAAACAAGCATAAATGCAATTTGCCGATAGCAGAAATCCTTAAACGATTACAGGTTGCACAAAAATCTTTGCTGTAAGGCATGATTAAACCTATTTTCCCTTGATAATCAGGGTGAAAAAACTCTTGTGCAGGCCCTGCTGCTTTATCACGGATAAGTTGCCCCCATCCACTTTCGATTAAATGCTCTTTTATTGGCATACCAGAAACATGGTTCTGATTAAAGAACGTCACATTGTCACCCGTTTGCATCAATTCAATCAATCTTAACGTGACTGGGGTGGTTTTTAACCAAGTAAGGAAATTTTGTAGCTCTTGTTCATTATATTGTTTCATCAATACAGCGTTGATTTTGACTTTTACGCCTAAGGATATGGCTTTGTCGATGCCACGCAAAATAGACTCAAGTTTATTGTGTCCAGTAATCGCAGCAAACATACGAGGGTCGAGGCTATCTATACTTATATTCAACGAGCCGAGACCAGCATCCACCCATTTGTGAATATCCGACTCCAACTTATGGCCGTTACTCGTCATAGCCACATGCTGAATACCCTTAGCAGTGGCACAAGCTGTTATGATCTCAGGCAAGTCTTTTCTGAGAGCTGGCTCACCTCCGGTTATACGCACTTTACTTGTACCTAGGGAAGCAAATCCATTAACCAATGTTTGGATTTCGGTTAATGACAAAAAGTCACGTTCGGTATCACAAGCATAACCATCAGGTAGACAGTATTTACATTTAAAATTACACACATCTGTAATAGACAGCCGCAAATAATGGAAGCGACGTCCAAATTTATCTTCCAACATATTATTTAACACCTTTCCAAATTGAAGTGACACACACATATGCGACACTTACGGGAGGCTGTTCGATTTCTCTTACAACCCTGGCGAATCAGCAAAATTACCAGATTCACGGCTAAAACACCTTGTCATAGATTTAGGTGAGATAGCTCGGAGTTATGCACCGATTATCTGACTAGGAGGTCAAACAACAGTTAACTATTTGTACCATAGAATCATAATTTTGTAATGAGAAAATGCTTTGATATTTTTACAATATCAATAGCTTCAGCCATGTATATCGTTAAAAGGTGGCACATAAGTTGTACGAATACTTGTATCGATTAAATAACTGCTTAAATAAAAAGCACTTTCAAAGTGCAAACAAGAGATTTTGGATGTTTATGATCAGCACATTTATCAACAAAAATAAGCTCTCTAATGATTTTCATAAGATTGCTGAAGGTTATTTTATTCCTCTTGCAGAGGAGATTAGAATGCACCAACTTAGTGCGAAAAGCACTTATTTTGTTGGCATTAATGGCAGCCAAGGTTCTGGAAAGTCTACATTATCAGCATTTTTAAAAGACTACTTGAGTGAGACTTATGGTATGAACGTAGTAGTCATGTCTTTAGATGATTTTTACTTTAGCCAAATAGAACGTCAAATTGTAGCTGCTGATGTGCATGCTTTATTCGCAACACGGGGGGTACCTGGAACCCACAACATGCGCCAAGCAAAAATGGTAATGCATGATCTAAAACATCATCAACCCACGGTTATCCCAAGATTTAATAAAGCCACCGATAACCCTCACCCTATATCTTCTTGGACAGAGGTAACTTCTGGGGCAGATATCGTGATTTTTGAAGGCTGGTGTTGGGGCGTTGAACCACAAACGTCTAAACAGCTTAAACCACCAGTAAATGCATTAGAGGCAATTGAAGACGAACACGCTAACTGGCGAAACCATGTCAACTTACAACTGTCTCTTCATTACAGGCCACTTTATAATCTAATGGATAAATGGGTGATGTTAAAAGCTCCTTCTTTTGAGGACATCTATGCATGGCGTTTGGAGCAAGAACAAAAGCTTAATGCAGCTACTACCCATGATGACAAATCGGGCATCATGGGTGAACAGCAAATTCAGCGTTTTATTCATCATTATCAGCGTTTAACTGAACATGCACTTAAAACATTACCCAACACTTGTGATCACGTATATGAACTGAATTCCGCTAGAGATATTACCGCGCACAAGCTTAAGGAAGTCCATGCTTAAAGATGTATTAGTTTTTACAGATTTAGACGGCACATTGCTAGACCATCACAGCTATAGTTTTGCCCCTGCGCTACCCATGCTGCATAAACTTGATTCAATGAAGATACCTGTAATCCCTAACACCAGCAAAACCTTCGCAGAACTAACCGAGTTAAGACATAAATTAGCCTTAAAAGGGCCTTTTATTGTCGAAAATGGTGCCGCTATTTATATCCCTATAAATTATTTCAATACTCAACCCAGTGATACAACATCAAAAAATGGCTATTGGGTTAAAGAGTTTTCTAAGCCGAGAGAGCATTGGTTATTATTAATAGACAAGTTAAAGACCACTTTTGCAGGCGAATTCAATCATTTTTTTAATATGTCTAATAAAGAAATAATCGCTGCAACCGGACTATCAGCTAAGCAGGCAAAACAAGCTAATACCCGTGAGTATGGTGAGCCCATTTTGTGGTTAGGCACTGACAATACAAAACATAAATTTGTCGAGGCCCTTCAAGAACTTGGAGTGACACCTTTACAGGGAGGACGTTTTTTACATCTGTCTGGGCAATGTGACAAAGGAAAAGCGCTGGTTTGGCTAACACAGCAATTTCAAAAAGAACGGGGAATAAAAAACTGTATATCTATTGCCTTGGGTGACGGACAAAATGATGTTGCTATGTTAGAGGCTGCAGATATTGCGGTACAAATTTTATCACCTGCAAACGCCCCAGCATTATTAACGAGACAAAATGACGTCTACACCAGCCAAGCTTATGGCCCAAGTGGTTGGACCGAATGTCTAGAACAAATCATTTTTAAGTATAAACAATTTAACCATTAGTACGGAGATATCATGGCTGATTTTTATCAAAATGGCATAGTCACAACGTTACATAACCTATCTGAAAGACCTGTAGAGGATCTAGAAAGAGAACTCGTAGAGTTCTCAAAAAGACGTCCTATGGCGCTCATTCTGCCCTCTTTATATTCCGAACTTGAAGGCACAGCATTACCTAACATTATAGAGCATCTAGCCAAAGTTCCCTACTTATCTCAAATTGTAATTGGCTTAGACAGAGCCAACCTTGAAGAATACCAACACGCCCTAAAATTCTTTGGCGCCTTACCCCAAAATCACCGCATATTATGGAATGAAGGGCCAAGACTCAAAGCCTTAGATGCAAAACTAGAGGCTTTAGGATTGGCGCCCAAGGAATTAGGCAAAGGTCGGAATGTCTGGTATTGCATGGGGTACGTATTAGCGACCGGGAAAGCTGAGTCGGTAGCCTTGCACGATTGTGATATTTTGACTTACGACAGAGGCCTATTAGCTCGATTAATATATCCAGTTGCAAATCCACTTTTTAACTATGAATTTTGTAAGGGCTATTACGCACGTGTAGCTGATGGAAAAATTAACGGCCGAGTTTCAAGATTATTAGTCACACCCTTGATCAGGGCCTTGCAAAAGGTAGTGGGTCATAACGAATACCTTGAATATATGGATAGTTTTAGATATCCATTGGCTGGCGAGTTTTCTTTCAGGCGTGATGTGTTAAATGATATCCGTATCCCCAGTGACTGGGGCCTAGAAATTGGCGTATTATCTGAGATGCATCGCAATTATTCGCATAATAGATTGTGTCAGGCTGATATAGCTAAGACATATGATCACAAACATCAAGATTTATCGGCTAATAATGACCAAGGTGGACTCTCGAAAATGTCTATCGATATTACCAAAGCTTTATTTCGGAAGCTTGCTACTCAGGGTGAAACCTTCACAACTGAATCTTTTAGATCATTAAAAGCCACGTATTACCGAATTGCATTAGACTTTGTCGAAACCTATAACAATGATGCGATTATGAATGGTCTAAAATTAGACATTCATAGTGAAGAAAAGGCGGTTGAGTTATTTGCCAGGAATATTATGAAAGCTGGTGAGAGTTTCTTAGATAATCCAATGGAAACCCCTTTCATTCCTAGCTGGAACCGAGTGGTGAGTGCTATGCCAGATGTATTAGAGCAATTAAAAACCGCGGTAGAACAAGATTTCTTAGAGTTTAGTCAACCTTTGTAATTAACATTTTAATCAATTAAAAGGTGTAATGAATGTTATCTGTTTTAGAACAATTGATAGAACGTGTTGAGCATCACTTAGCCGTTATATATCAGGATGTTGAATTAATTACTACGTACCCAGGCTTATGTAAACAGTTATTAGAAACTATGCGCATAAATAACTCTGATTTATTGGTAGAGCCAAAACGCCATCATAACAATTGGGATCAACAGGATGTCATGCTGATCACCTATGGCGATAGCATTGAAAAGTCGGGTGAAAAACCACTTCACTCTTTACACGATTTTTTAACCACGTATTGCGGTGATACGATTAACAGCGTACATCTTTTACCTTTTTTCCCTTACAGCTCTGATGATGGGTTTTCGGTCATTGATTATTCTAGTGTTAACGAAGCGTTAGGAGACTGGGATGATATAACAGCGATAACCGCAGATTATCGGGTTATGTCTGATGTGGTGATTAATCATTGCTCATCTAGAAGTGCATGGTTTGAAAACTTTATCAAAGGTGAAGGCCCAGGTAGTGACTTTTTTTATACTGCCTCTTTAGAAGATGATTTATCCAAAGTGGTACGACCCAGAACGTCTGATTTGCTCAGATTAACTGAAACACCGCACGGAGAAAAACAAGTTTGGTGTACTTTTAGTCATGATCAAGTCGATTTCGATTTCAGAAACCCTGCAGTTTTAGATACGTTTGTTTCAATCATGAGGCAATATTTGGACACTGGCATTCGAATATTTCGGTTAGATGCTGTGGCTTTTCTTTGGAAAAAAATAGGTACAAGTTGTATAAACCTTGAACAAACCCACGAAGTGGTGCGTTTATTGCGGACACTAATAGAACATGCAGTGAGTGACGCAGTTATCATCACTGAGACCAATATTCCCAATAGGCAAAACCTTACCTATTTTGGAAATGCCAATGAAGCACACGGCATCTATAACTTTTCGCTACCCCCTCTGTTAGTCAACACCTTAGTAACAGGTTCGTGTAAACACCTTAAATCGTGGTTGGGTAGTATGCCCCCCTCACAAAATGGTACCTTCTTTTTCAATTTTATCGCGTCTCATGATGGAATAGGGTTGAGGCCCGCTGAAGGACTATTGCAGGATCACGAACTCACAGCTCTAGTTAATACTATGCAAAATTTTGGTGGTAGAATTTCATGGCGAACATCTGAAGATGGCAAACAAAAAGCTTATGAAATAAATATTGCACTCTATGATGCACTGCAGGGTACAGTAAAAGGTACTGATAAATGGGGACTAGACAGATTTATATGTGCCCACAGTATTATGTTTGGTCTTGAGGGTATCCCAGGGATTTATATACATAGTTTATTAGGCACCGGCAATGACTATGAAAAGGTGAAAAACACCAGCCACAACCGCTCTATTAATCGACATAAATGGAACTACACTGAATTACAGCAGCAGCTAGCTTCACCCTACAGTCAACATAGTAAAGTACATGCAAGAATGATAAAGCTACTCAACATCCGTAAAGAACAGCCCGCCTTTCACCCTAGTGCCACCCAGTTTACGTTGCAGTTAGGCGAACAAATATTTGGTTTTTGGCGTCAAAGTATGGACCGTAGACAAAGCATTTTTTGTATTTTCAATATCACTGATGAACCACAAAGCATTAGGTTAAGTGACATGAACTTAATAGGGACCGACACTTGGTTAGATCTTATCAGCGGCCATACAATGTGTTTGGAAGATTTGGAATACCAGTTGGCACCCTACCAATCTATGTGGATATCTAATATCGGTAGTTAGCCCCTCCCCCCTATAGAATAACGCACTTGGGCTTATGTAGCACATAAGCCTCACCCTATCTTTATGATTTTTATATGTTTTATTTATCCCAATCGATAACTGTCTGTATCAAAAGACAGATTCGTGATGGAACTTTCAACATTCTCTTTAGCATACTCATTTAAACACATAAGCAATTGATTTAATTGCTTATTTTGATATTGGCACAATGATTGCTTTAGATGTTATGAGTAAGGTGATATCAGTATTAATTAAGCAGATCCCATCAATACTTTTAGATATTTCTACAAAGTATTTAGTAAATAATATTACATGCAAACAGTTTGTCAAAGCAGTTTGTTATTTAACTAAACTTTATCGTTTTTAAACTGAGATTTAAAAGGAATCAATGCATGAAAAAGTTAATCCCACTTATCGCGCTTACCTTCGCATCCATGGCATTAATCGCTGAAGAAGACTTGATAGCAAAATTAGATTTAGACAATGATGGTCGAATAAGCATTGCAGAAGCTGCTGAAGACGCTTCGTTAGCGGCTATGTTTTCTGAACTGGATACCAATAAAGACGGTTACCTGTCAGCTAGTGAGTTAGTGAGTTAGAAAACGCATAACAACATTATAAGAGTAAGTGCGGTGCGACATTAATATTCAACTTACCCTATAAATTTACTATTTTAATTTTATATTAAGGAAGAAAATCATGAAAAAATTACTATTGGCATCAATCGTTACTTTTGTATCACTTAATTCATTTGCCGAGACTAAAGAATTCACAGTTCATCCACTAGATATCGACAAAGACGGTCTCATAAGCATCGACGAAGCAAAAGCAGACAATACCCTGAGTGCAATTTTTAAAGAACTTGATATCAACCAAGATGGCTATTTATCACATTTGGAATTAGAAGTTAAAACAGAAGACGAAACTAACTAATTCAGATGTGTAATTAATTTAAAGAGTCTGCAAAAGTCTGGGTGTATTCTGAAAAAATACATTTTAGCTCTTCTGAAGATTTGAGTACAAAGCCTTCTATGCATGTTTGGAAAGGTAAATTGAGTGACGTTGGAATATGACCAGAGCGTAAACCCTTGCGAGGCTCTGCTTGTGTACCGTTAAAGCGCCCTGCACTTCGAGCGTCTAACAACCTTATGTTGGTTAATTTCTGGATTAATTCATCGGCACTCAAAAAATGGTTTGTGTTGAACTTAGCTTTAAAATCCCCTAATTTACGAGGAGAGATAAGCTGTAAAACCTTTGGTCTATCCTGTTCTAACCAATTAGGTAAACCTCCATGAAGTATATAAACCTGCTGATGGCCCATAGACTTAAACATCCACCAAACTCTAGGTGCGCAATAAATCCCCTTATTGTCATAGATTACAATTAAACTATCCTGGTTAATGCCTAAGTTACCCGCGTTTTCGGTAAAGCTGATTTCATTAGGCATAGTATGAGGTATTTTACCCCAAATCTACATTATAGAGCCAACACAAGTTAAATTTCCACCATCGCCATGGCAGTGTTTGTCAATACTGACCGCGGATCCAATCGACCATCGAATAAGTCTTATTATAAACAGCTTTAGTCAGGAATATTATTTCTTACTCGGTTACCGTTATAGGCTTTGTGCAATCATTATAAGTCTACTTATACCCGACGATAGTCAGAGACTTATATCAAAATATCATGACAACTCTGAAGATGGGTTTATACAAATAGCACTGGCACCGTGTTCACCTTTTTATGTATCCACTTTAACCAAGATGAAATAAAACGTTTGGATAAGCTAGAGTAGGTATTGCTCACTGCCCCAGTTCTAATATGTTATTGGCATCAGGTATTTGCCCAACTGTCGAACTTGATGCCGCCGGCTGTAATATAGGCTTAGCAGTGGATGGCTCAGCGTCTAATGATTGTTCAAACATGATCTAAGAAGTGCGTCAGTCTATGTTACAGCAGCGTTTACGTTATGGGGCTGAGATTATAACCGCTGAACGAGTACTCGGTTATTCAACAACAGGTTCGGCTGCGCTGTTACAAAGACCCTCCATAGGTCAGTTTGCCATTGGTATGCAAGCCGATTTAGCGATTTTTAGCCTATACGAATTACGTTTTTCAGGCGTGGGCATTCCACTTGATGGATTGATAACTTGTGGCGCCTATCAAGTCGATAAATTGATGGTCGGTGGCAAATGGTTAATTGGAAATGCTGAGCACAACACAGTATTAAGCAGGCAACTCATGGAACAGCATCAATTACTCACCAAAAAAATTCAAAATCAAAATTTTGTTTGATTTATGTTCTAAACATGTAAGCACTCAGATGGTGCAATGCAATAAGAAATGATTTAACTTAGTGCACCATAAATTTAAGCAATAAATATCATACTAAGTAATATGCATAATTTTTATTTCTCATTCTGGCAAAACATTAGTGTTTTCAAGCGATTAATAAATATTCTGGCTACTAGACCAATTGGACAAGGTGTTGGCACCTTTCGTGCTAAAACTGACAAGAAAATGATAAGAACATTAAATTACGAATTTAAAATAGTGTGTTTAATAGTCCAAAGAGTCTAATACAACACATAGCAAAGCTACTACCTTGGGATCACCACAATGACAAACAAAAATTTTATTATAAACCCACTAGCTACAGCTATTGCGATCGGACTAGCCACATGCACACCACAAAAAGCGATGGCGCAACAAACTTCTGAAGAAAGCGTCGAGCGTATTGAGGTAACCGGCTCTTTAGGTAGTCTACCCGGACAAGATGTTGAAGCCGTTTTCGGTTTTGGAAAATCAATTTTAGAAACCCCGCGTTCTGCATCAACCATTAGTGAAGAGCAATTAGAACGCTTTAGTGTGACTGACATCGATGATTTAGTCGCATTTGCACCTGGTACTTTCACTCAGTCATTTTTTGGTGTCGCTGGCTCACTAGATGTGCGTGGTACACCGGGCGAAAACTATTTCCGGGGAATGAAACGTTTAGACAACCCAGGTAACTACCCCACCCCGATTGGTGCATCTAGTCGTATCGATATTGTTCGTGGTCCTGCTTCACCTATCTATGGTCCATCGAAAATTGGCGGTTACTTAAACTTTAACCCTAAATCAGCTCGTGCTAGTGGTGGTCAATATCTAGATCAAAATGAAGGCAAATTTTCCTATACCTTAGGTACCTGGGATAAAAGCGTAATGACCGCAGAAATTGGTGGTCCTGGAAAAATTGGCGATAAAGACATGGGTTTTTATCTTTATGGTGAAGTAGAAAACTCTGGTAGCTATTACAATAATTCTGGCACCGACCAAACAATCTTACAAGCCTCGTTCAACGTAGACATTACTGAAAATTTACGGATTGAGTTTGGTGGTATGTATCACGATTACGATGGTAATCAGGTAGCTGGTTGGAACCGTTTAAGCCAAGATTTAATCGATACCGGTACTTATGTTACCGGAACTGCAAGCCCACTGGATATAAATGGTGATGGTTCAATATCACACCAAGAGTATGGTTTAGTTAATATTGCAGGTAACAGCTTCTTCTATTTTCCTGGTTTTACCTTTGATGATACCGAAGCGACAGATGCAATGGTATTAAACAATTGTGGTACTGCCACATTCCGTCGTTACCAAGTTTTAGTGGCAGCCGATGAGGTATTGTTAAATACCGTTGAGACCCTTTACTTTGACTTGATTTATTTCACGGATAACGG
>JAWUXT010000154.1:0-11784 GCA_034111205.1 Paraglaciecola sp.
CGATTGCTCAACTTAAGCGGTGGCTAGATCAAGGGTTAGAGCTGTCTGTCGCGATAAATATCTCCCCTCAAAATATTACCGATCTGGAAATGCCCGATAAGCTAGTCAGCAAAATTAATAAAGCAGGGCTTGAACCCAAGATGTTTATCATGGAAATTACAGAAAGTGCCGTTATGGATAACATTGATATGATAACTGACGTTTTGACCCGAATTCGCATAAAAAACTTGGCCTTATCAATAGATGATTTTGGTACTGGTTTTTCATCGCTTATTCAGTTGTACCGCTTACCCTTTAGTGAGCTTAAAATAGACCGTTCGTTTGTAGCAGATATCGAACATAATGAAGAGGCGCGAATTATTGTGAAATCGTTGGTAGATTTAGCAAAAAATTTAGGCTTAAGTACCTGCGCTGAAGGGGTCGAAACTAAAGCAATTCTGGATTATTGCAAGAAAATAGGTTGTGACCGTGTGCAGGGCTATTATATTAGCAAACCCATAGTAGGTTGCGAGTTATTTAGCTTCGTTAGAGCATGGGAGAATTAGAGCGGGATCACACCTAAAGTTATAAGAAACACACAGCATTGAGCGCATAATAATATAAAAACTATGGCGTTTTTATATTGCCTGGATTCAACTAATAAGTGCATAACTTGAACGGGTAGAAAAGACGGTTAGCTGAATATATGCTAATCGCTTTTTCTCGAGTAAATATGCAACAATGAAAACATATAAACAACTGACCTATAGTCCATTCTATATCCTTGTTAGCGTTTTGAGGATAGGTAGAGTAAAACGTCATTTAGACAAAAAAATCAATTGGGGTTAGGTATTCGATTTATGAACTGCGGGGTAATTAGACGCTGATTTAAATAAAAACCAATGACCGAAAATGGCACCTAGCTCCCCCCAGATTAGATTTCTCTCTGTAATCTCATCGATAAAAAATTCCTCCTGAAAGGAAGCATTTTTATTATTTCAAATAACGATTTTGTAACGAAAAAGCTAAGCAGAAAAACGAATTTTTCGTTTAAGTTGCTCTTTCATTTTTTGAACGTTAGCATCTTCTTCGCCTACAACTACAATACTTGCGCCTTTAACGTCAATCGCTTGGCTTTTATACCCCTTTCCTGACGCTGAATTTCTGGCATTGTGAGTATCGTCATGAGGGATCACGAATACTGATACTTTGCCGTTTTCACCTTGCATTACCATGTGTAAGCTTCTGACTTTTTCAAAGTCACAAAAGTTGGCGTAGTAAACGTGACCTAATTCTTCTGTGAACTCACCACCAAACTGAGCTAATTTAGCATTCACTTGTTGTAGTGAGAAATTTTCTTGAGCGTCCAGTGCATAGCCACCTTCGTAATGTACATGGGCAATAGCTTGTTTTGATAAATCCAATAAATTACTTTGTTGCCACATGGTAAAACTCACACCCACCACAAAAGCAACCGACGCTGCCATAGCTAGCTGTATACTATGCCGTGTTTTATTCGACTTATGAGATTGCATCGTTTGACGCATAATCAGTTTGTGCACAAAGTCATCAGGCACTTTTACCTGGCTGGCGTTCTGCATTTTTTTATTGAGTTGCTTAAGTTCCTTGTAGAACTCTTGTTTTTTTGGATCTTCGGCAATGGCAGCTAATACCACATCATCTGTACAATTGGGATCTGCATATAAGGTGCGACGAAACTCTAATTCATCCATTTGTACGCCCCCAGTTGTCATTGGTTTTGTCTAACGCTTCTTTAACTTGATTACGTGCTCTAAATAATCGTGTCATAACGGTATTTTTGTTTAAATTAAGCTGTTGGGAAATTTCATCACCGCTATAGCCAAATATTATCTGTAACATCAGTGGTTCTCTGTACTCTTCACTTAACGACGCCATAATGGCGCGTAGTTCTCTATGTTCAATTTCAACTTCATTAGACAGTTGGTCATCGATGACGGACACATCATCTATATCGACTAAATCAAATCTTTTACGTTCAAAACGCCGAGCATTTTCTCGGCGCAATATGGTAATTAACCAAGACTTCGCTGCTTTTTCATCTTTCAGAGAATCCAGAGATTTCCAAGCACGAAGAAAAGTCTCCTGTACAATGTCCTCTGCTACTGTTTTGTTTTTCACAAGCCAGCATGCATAACGGAATATGTCATTATGAAGCGCTAGCACTAACACTTCATAACGTTTTTGTTTATTTGCCATGTCACTAGAGACCGAGGCCTGACTATTTTTCTTTCGCGAAAACATTTTTAATTCCACCATAGCTTTGGCTTGTGTTTTGTTGCATACCCAACAGAGTTAATCTACAACGCTATGGACACTGAAGATTGGTACTCAATAGGGATAAAATAAACAAAAACTGGTCAAAGTTAGCAACCTGATTTTAAGAAATAGGGTACAGCGGTGACAATTCATGTTTTGAGTGTTGGTTAATACTGCCGTCTTTACGCATTTTACGCAATGCTTGATGCAAGGCTGTACTTTCCCATGAGTTTTGATTTTTTGAATATCGTGAGGCTAAAAAGGTATTAACCTCCCGGTTCAGTGATTGACTGTCTATGACTTTTAAACTTTGAGCTAAGGGTGCTTGTTTGTCTTGAATGAAATTTCCAAGCCAAAGTGCTAGGTATTTTTGGGTGTCAAGAGAGGCGTTTTTATTCAACGCTTTTTCAAGGTTTTTCCATAAAAGCTGTTCATTTTGCGTGTTTCTAGCAGGTGAGTAAGCTGGATGTTTAGTCTCAGCTTTTAATAACATAACGTGCTTGTACCAAAAAACTAAAGTAAGTAACCATAACACTAATAAACTGGCTGTTAACCAAATCCAGTATTGAGGCATACTGATGTTCTGATTGTTTAAGCCAGTTGACATCGCTGTTTGTGGCTTAATCTCAGGGGCATTCTGAATAACAGGGCTAGTGGGAATAGCACTAGTCGGTTGTGTTATAGCTGGCAAAATTTGTAATTTTTTTTCTGCTAACAACGCGAATTCAGTTTTTTGAGAGATGGTATTGAACCAAGGGATCCTAACTTCTGGAATAATCAGCTGGCCAGCTTGACTGGGTATAATCGCAATACTTTCTTTGCGCTGTGCAATCAACGTATCATCTTTTTCAACTGTTGTTGTTTCGGCTTGATCTGGGTAAGTCTTTACCGAGTTAGGATATAAACTGGTAATTTGAGGTAGTTGCTCTTCGACCACACCAATTGCGGTTAATGTAATCGTACGAGTGATCGGTTCACCAGCAACATACTCGCTGGTATCACCTTGCCATTCATCATCTAATTGCACAAACTCACTGGGCAGCCAATGCTGATCGTAATTACTGGGGATCGGCAGTACAGTAATACTCTGGCTAGGGCCCACTCTGTTAACTGCTTTGCTGCGGTTAAAAAAACCAAAGCTCTGTCGTGAATTATCAATTACTTCACCTTCAAACAGAGGTCCTTCGATGGTAAAAGTACCACTTTGCTGCGCAATAATGGCAAACGAACGCTCGATAATGCGGTAACGGCGGCCATCAACTACTTCGTTGTATTCCTTGTCTTTGCCTATCTGCCTAATGTCAGCATTCTCTAATGTAGGGCTTGAAAGACTGCCTCTTTGTAAGTCTTTACCTAAATGCAATTTAACCGTGTAGCGAATTTGTTGCTGCAGGTAAGCCTCTTTTACATCGACGTTGGTGGTGATAAACAGATCGCGAGCACTTGAAGCGGAACTGGCTGTGGCAGGAACCACTAATACTTCTAACGGTTTTGTCACTGAGCCATCAATGTTAAAGGCGGGTATAGTGAAACGGCCTTGGTTTTTGGGGATGAGAACCGTTGACCAAGTGGTGGTTCTGGTGGTGTCAAAATTAATCATTTTGGTTTGCGAACTGATAGAGGTGCGACCCACAACAAAGTCCTTCATCAAGAATGAGGAATCAAATGCGCCTTTATCTACTTCTCCATTAGCTATAACAGTCAGAATAAACGATTCATCCACCATAACCGGATTTTTATCGACAGATGCACTCACTTCAATCGATTGTGCACGTGCCATACTAGTTAGGATAAATAATCCTAGGTAAACGATTAATTTGGGCATTTTAGACATATTCACTACTACCAGTTCCCCTGTATATTTGTTGGCAATCTTTCTCTTTTTCGCTGTTGTGACTCGATTTGCATTTTACGTTTTAACAAAAATGCAGGATCGTCGGGCACCCGATTAAGCAGGTTTTGCATACGTTGCATTTGCTCTCGTTGCTCATCGGTCAGCTCTTCTTCGCCTTGCTGCATGGCTTGAGCTTGTTGCTCTTGCTCTGATTTTTGTTTCTCAGCCTCAGCTTGGTCGGCTTGTTGTTGTTCTGCTTCTTGCTTTTCTTGTTCTGCTTGACTTTGTTGTTCAGACTCTTGTGACTCAGACTCACTTTGTTCTGAGTTATCGCCTTGCTGAGGATCTTGAGACTGCTCTCCTTGTTCACCTTTTTGTTGCTGATCGCTTTTTTGTCCATCTTGTTGTTCGTCTTGTTTCTCACCGTCTTGCTGGCCATCTTCCTGATCTTCGGGCTGCTCACCAGACTGGTCTTGCTGCTGTTCCTGTTGTTCTTTAAGCTTTTCCAGCAATGTTTTATTTGCTAACGCTTCTTCATGTTGTGGTTGTTGTTCTAGGACTTTGTTATAAGCGGCAATCGCTTGATCTATCTCACCCAGTTGTGCCAGAGCATTACCCGCATTGTATGTGGCATCTGTATAGCTTTTATCAGTGGGTTCAACATGGGAAAAAGATTCTAAAGCCGCTTGATAGTCTGCATTTTTATAGTGAGCAGTGCCTTGCCATAAATTATCGTTAAACGTGTTGGCAGCTTGCTCATATTGGTTATTCTTATAAGCTTGCATTGCCTGCTGATCAGGTGTTTTCCACATATCCTGCCACCAATCAGCTCGGGCCTGTGGAGAATACACTGGCATTAATACACCAATCAAGACTACGGTCACAATACCGCGTCTAAAACTGTATGCTGCAAAGGGCAATATAAGTAACAACAAATAAGGTCCCATCTCTTGCCACTTATCGCCAAATTTTTCTTGTTTAGCTTCCTCATCCTTCTTTGGATCTGTTTCAATCAGACTTTGTTCAATTAAATAATTGATATCGCTATCGTCAGATTGCATCGGTGCATAGCGACCACCGCTATTGCGACTAAGAGACTTTAAATTATTAACCGTAAGTTTTGGGACTACAATCGCTCCACGACTATCTTTTAATAACTCACCATTCACTAGCTGAATCGGGGCACCTTCTTCTGTACCCACGCCAAGTACAGATAAACGGAACATTGAGTCATTGAATATGTCACTTATCTCTTTCATCTGTTGATTGGCAACACCGTCGGTTATCCAAAAAATTTCTCCTTGCTGATACCCTGCATTGGTGAGTAATTCTATAGCTGCCTGCAAACCCAAAGCAGGATCACTGCCAGCTATGGGCATTATTTCTGGGGTTAGACTGGGGATCAGGGTAGTGAGATTTTGCGCATCTGAACTTAATGGACTGATAGTGAACGCGTCGCCAGCATAAGCCACTAAACCGGTCTCTCCTTCGGTTATCGCATTGACTAAATCGATGGCTTTATACTTGGCACGGGTGAGTCGGTCAGGTTTTACATCAGTCGCTCGCATAGATAACGACATATCAATCAAAACCACTTTGCCTGTATTTAGCTGATAAACCGGTTGCGGCAATCTTTCCCAAGTGGGGCCTGCTAGTGCAACAGCAGCTAGCACCCAGCAAAATCCCAGTAAAAACAGAGGCGGGCGGACTTTTTTGATACCTGCTGTAGTGATCAAATGTTGATACAAGTGACTCGCAAGTACTGATTGCCATCCCGACTGTTGTTTGTGCACATAGCGTATTAGCGCGACAATTATTAACAGTGGAATGATCGCCCATAACC
The DNA here is from genome assembly GCA_034111205.1 of Paraglaciecola sp. Taxonomy (GTDB): domain Bacteria; phylum Pseudomonadota; class Gammaproteobacteria; order Enterobacterales; family Alteromonadaceae; genus Paraglaciecola. Next base: position 5,955 of record JAWUXT010000154.1, read on the forward strand.
AATGAGGACGGATAAAATGGAATTCATTTAAGGCAGAAAAATACTCAATCATTTGGTTGCCTCCTTTCGCATTTCTTTTAGTGGCCCACTTAACAAAAATTGTTTAATCAGAGGAAATAACCCCATCAAAATTGTAATTAATAAAGCTAAGCTTAGAGGGTAAAAGTACAAGGCTCGCAAAGGCCGCATTTGTTTACTTTCTCTGGCAATGGGTTCAAGTTCATCGAGTGTGGCATATATTTGTTTAAGTGACTCAGCGTCTCTTGCCCTAAAATATCGACCGCCGGTTGACGTCGCAATTTCTGTTAACATGCCTTCATCTAAGTCTTGCGAGGGATTAACTTGCCTATTACCAAAAAAGCTTTGAACCAACATTTTGTCAGCTCCTACACCTATAGTATAAATAGTTACACCATTGTTGATGGCTAATTCATTTGCTTGTTCAGGAGTGATATTTCCCGCTGTATTTTGACCGTCTGTTAATAACACTAATACTTTATTCGACTCTTTTCGTGCTTCAAAGCGTTTAATCGCTAGTCCAATGGCATCACCAATGGCCGTTTGCTCACCGACTAAACCTATTAAGGATTCGTTTAGTAGCTGTTCTACTGTTTCTCTATCGTAAGTCAACGGTGCTTGCAAATAGGCGGTATCAGCAAACAAAATCAAACCTAATCTGTCGCCCACTCTGCGTTTGATAAAATCACTGAGTACAAACTTAATCATCTTAAGTCGGTCTACTTGACGACCATTAACCTGCATGTCATCAATTTTCATACTGCCAGATAGATCAACCGCTATCATTAAGTCTCGTCCTTCGGCTGGAATACTCACTGGCTCGCCTAACCACTGTGGCCTAGCTGTAGCAGATACGAGGGCAACCCATGCCAATGTTGCCAATAATAGATTCAGCTTTTTGGTACCTTTGCGTTGACTCTTTGCTTCTATGCCTGTGGTGAGACTCGGCACACGCAATGCTGCTTCTTGACCTTGTTTTTTGCTTGGTAGTAATAATGCCAATAGTGGCAAAGGTAAGAGGAAAAATGTCCACATCCATTCAAATTCAAGCATTGTTTTGCTCCAATTGGGGAAAAACATGTTGCTTTGGGGGCAGGGCGTACTTAATCCATGTTTCGACAGATTTAGAGTAACTTGAAAATTCAGGGTTTTCTGAGGTGTGTGGTTGATATAATGCTTGTTGCATCAGCTCAAACGTTTCAGACACATCCTCAGCTTTTTTGCTAGGAAGAGTATGGACTAAAAATTTTGTCCATTGTGCTCCGTGCATCTGTTGCACGTTCTGGTTGGGGAAATAGGTCATTGCCAAACGTTTCAATAATTGATTGAGTTGTGGTATCGAGTCTGGATGTGAGCCATCTATTTGTTGCAGTGCTTTCAAAGCTTGGCGTTTAGCCAACCTTACTTTTCGCAACTTAACTAGCCAAATCGTTAGTATGCAAATACCGATTAACAATAAGCATGCGAGTAACCACCATCCATAGGCGGGCGGCCAAATTTCTATTGAAGCAGGTGTGCGAATGTCTTTTAAATTTTGTAGTGGATTCATCTGTTTTTACTCCCAGAAAAACGATCAAGCTGCAATTCTAGGGGTTGGCCAGCGTCAATTTGAATCACCTGTGCCTTACATTGTTTAAGGGTATTTTCAATATTATCGAAACGAGCCTGATGTTGGTTGCTGTATTGCACTTCTGTGTCTTTTTCGCCTAACACTATTTGTTGTCTATTGTGTCCATCACTCAACGTTACCCTTTGACGCATTTTAACTTGTGGCAACTGATGTTCAAATGGATCGGTAATAGGGTAAGCAATCACCTCACAATGTTTACTCAACTGAGCAATATGTTGCTTAGCCAGCTCGTCTAGTTGGCTAAAGTCGCTTAATATAAAAATTAAACTTCCCGGGTGAGCAAGCCTTCGCAACCTAGCACATGCATTTCCAAGCGTAATCTGCTCTTGGTTGTTTGTTTGTGCTTCTTGTTGCGCTCCTTGTTGAACTTTTATCATGCTGTTTAATAGTGACAACACCGCTTTTTGACGGGTATAGGGTTTACATTCGAGATGCTGATGTTGATTAAATACCAAACCACCAATACGATCACCGCGCTTTCTGGCTGACCATGCAATAAGGGCACTTAAGTGAGCCGCTTGTACTGACTTGAATAAAAATTGCGTGCCAAACTGCATACTTGAAGATAAGTCGGTGAGCACAAACACTGGGCGTTCTTTTTCTTCACGGTACAGCTTAGTATGAGTTTTACCGGTTCGAGCGGTCACGCGCCAATCTATGGCACGAATATCGTCACCAGCCTGATAATGGCGGGCTTCGTCAAACTCCATGCCACGGCCTTTGGTTTTTGCCAAATAAGCCCCGGCAAGTTTAGCTTGCACAGTTTTACGTGGTGACAAGTTTAATAACGCCGTCTTACCTTGATAGTGGATAAGTTCTTTTATCCCCAAGTTCACACCGTCGCTTTGGCATTTAGTTAACCATTTTGAAATGTCTTGCATACTGCTTCCTTAACCTAAGTAGTCGAAGGAACAGGCACTAGCTGCATAATTTTGTCCAACACTTGATTACTGTTGACCCCTTCCGCTTCGGCTTCATAACTGAGTAATAACCTATGGCGTAACACGTTATGAAATACAGCTTGAATATTGTCAGGCCCAACAAAATCTCTGCCCATTAACCATGCATGTGCACGAGCACATTTGTCTAATGCGATAGTCGCGCGAGGACTGGCTCCAAATTCAATCCAATTTGCTAGGTTAGCGTCGTAACGCTCTGGTTGGCGTGTAGCAATAATCAACTGAACGATGTATTGTTCTAAGGCTTCATCTAAGTGAATTTTCAATACGTCTTGGCGAGCATTTAAAATATCGGCTTGGCTTAAGCTAGGAGGGCTAACCGCTTTTGCATGCATTGCCTCATTGCGAGTTAAGCGCAATATCTCTAGTTCAGTTTCAGCACCTGGATAATCAATTTCTAAATGCATCAAGAAGCGGTCGAGCTGGGCTTCAGGTAACGGATACGTACCTTCTTGTTCAATAGGGTTTTGTGTGGCCATTACCAAAAACAGTTCTGGCAGAGCATAAGTCGTATTGCCCACGGTGATTTGTCTTTCTGCCATAGCTTCAAGCAAAGCAGACTGAACCTTTGCGGGGGCACGATTGATTTCATCGGCTAATACTAAATTATGAAAAAGAGGTCCTTTTTGAAATACGAAGCTCCCGTTTTCTGGACGATAAATGTCTGTTCCGGTTAAATCGGCGGGTAGTAAGTCAGGCGTAAACTGCACACGATGGAAATCACCTTCTAAGCCATTCGCTAATGCATTAACCGCACGCGTTTTTGCTAAACCTGGGGGGCCTTCCACCAACAGATGTCCATCCGCTAATAGCGCGACTAAAATATTTTGCGTCAGTGTTTGTTGACCCACTACCTGGCTGTCTAAATATACTTGTAACTGTTTAAATTGTGCGGCTGCCATAGTGTTAACTACTTCCTTCTAATTTACGAATGTTCAAACTTTTAAATGAAGTCGAATCAATATTGGAATGGGCTAAGTAAAGAATAAAGATCCATAACCCAGAATACTGACTATGCTACCCGATATAAGGTTCCCCTATAGAAAAACAATGTTACAAAGCTTTAATAAATGTTGTCTCGGGATATATTAATATTTTTGCGAAGACTGAGCGCTTAATTGTTTACAATGTAATAAGTGAATTTGGGGAATCTAAATATGCCATCTACGCTTTAAGGCGCGCTGATTTCGACACTAAACACACAAAATCTTCAGTTGCATGAAACCACAGGATTGAGGGGTGCCTTGAACTCATAATCGTAACTAGGTACAATCAATTAAATTTACAGGTCAGACCACTGGGTTTGAATATTTATAAGGGCATAATATGATAGCTAAGCAGATAGTCAAAACAAGAGAAGGCGATAGGATCGCTATTGTTGCCGGCCTAAGAACGCCGTTTGCCAAAATGGCCACTTACTTTCATGGCGTGCCAGCTGTTGATTTAGGCAAGATGGTGGTCAACGAAATGTTAGTACGGAATAACGTTGACCCTATGATTATTGAGCAATTGGTCTACGGCCAAGTTGTGCAAATGCCTGAAGCACCCAATATTGCCCGTGAGATAGTATTAGGTACTGGCATGAATGTTCACACCGATGCCTATAGTGTATCCAGAGCCTGTGCTACCAGTTTTCAATCTACCGTTAATATTGCTGAGTCAATGATGGCCGGTAATATCAGTGTTGGTGTGGCAGGGGGGGCTGATTCAACATCTGTCTCGCCGATAGGTGTTTCCAAAAAATTAGCCAGAGCCTTAACAGATTTAACAAAAACTAAAACTGTTGGGCAAAAATGGCAAGTGCTTAAAAAACTAGGCCTTAAAGACTTAATGCCTGTACCGCCAGCAGTAGCCGAATACTCCACAGGTTTATCTATGGGACAAACCGCCGAACAAATGGCTAAGTCTCATAATATTAGTCGTCAAGATCAAGATGCCTTGGCTCATCGCTCGCATACCCTGGCTGCAAAAAGCTGGAGCGAGGGTAAGTTAGCCAATGAAGTCATGACCGCTTATGCTGAACCTTTTAAAGATGCATTAGAAAAAGATAATAATATTCGTTTTGATTCCAAGATTGAAGGTTATGCCAAACTGCGCCCTGTGTTTGATAAAAAGCATGGCACAGTAACCGCGGCCAATGCGACACCTCTTACCGATGGTGGCTCTGCGATATTGATGATGACAGAAAGTCGCGCCAAAGAATTAGGCTATACCCCGCTGGGATATATTAAAAGTTACGCTTGGGCAGCCATCGATGTGCGTCAAGACATGTTAATGGGACCTTCTTATGCCACACCTATGGCACTGGATAGAGCCGGCATGACTCTAAACGACCTTACCTTGATTGAAATGCATGAGGCATTTGCTGCGCAAACCTTAGCCAACATAAAAATGTTCGCTAGTGATAAATTTGCTCAAGAAAAGCTAGGCCGTAGTAAAGCGACGGGTGAAATTGATATGAATAAATTTAATGTCATGGGCAGCTCTCTAGCCTACGGACATCCATTTGCCGCCACTGGCACGCGTATGATTACGCAGATGTTAAATGAATTGAATCGCCGAGGCGGTGGTGCTGGTTTGCTTACGGCTTGTGCCGCAGGTGGTTTAGCTGCAGCTATGATAGTTGAAACGGATTAAGGAGAAGAATGTGGAAAGTTTGGAAAGCGTGGAAAATATGACAACAGATAATCAAGCAACAGATTTAGAAAGTGAAATTAAAAGTGCCTTTACTCTCGATGTGCGTGAAGACGGCGTCGCCATTTTAACGATGGATGTACCCGGCGAAAGTATGAATACCCTCAAAGTGGAGTTCGCCGAACAAATAGAATCCGTGCTGCAGCAAATTAATGCAAACAGTAGCATTAAGGGCGTAGTGGTCATCAGCGGTAAAGACAATTCCTTTGTGGCGGGTGCCGATATCAGTATGTTAGCTGCATGCGAAACTGCAGAAGACGCAACGACCATCGCTAAAGGTGGTCAAGATATGTTTCAACGTATCGAAGATATGCCTGTGACCTTTGTTGCTGCTATTCATGGCCCTGCTTTAGGTGGTGGTTTAGAATTAGCGTTAGCCTGTCATTACCGGGTCTGTAGCGACGATGCAAAAACTCAGTTGGGTTTGCCTGAAGTACAGCTAGGACTATTGCCTGGCAGCGGTGGTACGCAACGTTTACCTAAATTGATCAGTGTGCAACAAGCTATGAAAATGATGCTCACAGGTGCT
>JAWUXT010000155.1:0-13718 GCA_034111205.1 Paraglaciecola sp.
ATTTCTTTTTTTATCGTCAAATATGTTAATTGGCAACGCTAAGTCTTCATTTCTCATCTAGCATTAACATCCTAATTACAATTTATAAACAAAGTATTGATTTAGTTTGTTTTGCCATAGGTTGATAAATGAAAGATAGAAATCATTTAGCTAATATTGGACTAGTTCATCAGGTTAAGGTTATTGAAAATGGCCTGGTTGATATTCCAATGCTGCAGGTTTTACAACCAGACGGGACGCTGCATCCACAAGCAGAATTACCAAACATCACCCAACAACCAGCACTTAAAATTTTGCATACAATGCAATATGTCAGGCTGTTAGATGAAAGGATGGTGGCCGCGCAGCGCCAAGGTAGGATTAGTTTTTACCTTGCCTGTACCGGTGAAGAAGCTTCAACGGTTGCCAGCGCTGCAGCTCTAGAGCCTCAAGATATGATCATGTCGCAGTACCGTGAGCAAGGTGCATTGGCTTATAGAGGTTTTACCAGTAAAGAATTTATGGATCAAATGTTCAGTAATCAAAATGAGCTGAACAAAGGTAGGCAAATGCCTATCCATTATGGTTCTAAAACACTCAATTTTATGACTATATCTTCCCCATTAGGCACACAGATCCCACAAGCAAGTGGTTACGCTTATGGCCAGAAAATGGCTGGTCTTGAAGCTGTAACTATCTGTTATTTTGGCGAAGGTGCAGCGTCTGAGGGGGATTTTCATGCTGGACTCAACATGGCAGCTGTACTCAATTGTCCAGTCATTTTCTTCTGTCGAAATAATGGTTATGCGATTTCAACACCCTCTGAAGAGCAGTTTAAAGGTGATGGTATCGCCTCTAGAGGTTTAGGCTACGGAATCCGTACAATTAGAGTTGATGGTAATGATGTATTGGCCGTGCACAGCGCCACCCTAAAAGCCAGAGAGTTGGCATTAGAGCACAAATGTCCGGTGCTTATAGAAGCAATGACATATAGATTAGCAGCGCATTCCACATCTGATGACCCAACTAGTTATCGTTCAAAAGACGAGGAGGGCAGTTGGTTGCTGAAAGATCCTGTGGCAAGATTTAAAACGTGGATGCAATCTAAAGGTTGGTTAGATGAAGAACAGAACCTAGCTTTTATTGAGCAAACCCGACAAGAAGTTTTAAAAGAGCTAAAACTTGCCGAACAAGTACCGGTGTGTCCGATTGAACAAATTATTGAAGATGTGTATGACACACCTCCATGGCACTTAAAGGCACAATTAGCTGAGTTGAAAACACATATTGATATGTATCCGGAAGCATATCCAAAAACGTCTGGGAGGTCATAAGATGGCGACTATGAATATGCTGCAGGCTGTTAATAATGCATTAATCACAGCTATGAATGATGACGAAAAAGTCATGGTGTTTGGTGAAGACGTAGGCCACTTTGGTGGTGTATTTAGAGCCACTAGCAACCTGCAACAAACATTTGGGAAAGGTCGTTGTTTTAATACACCTTTAACTGAACAGGGCATTATTGGTTTTGCTACTGGGCTTGCTTCGCAAGGCTCAGTCCCAGTTGCTGAAATACAATTCGCGGATTATATATTTCCAGCATTTGATCAAATTGTAAATGAAACCGCAAAGTTTCGATATCGGTCTGGCGGCCAGTTTTCATGTGGTACACTGACTATTCGTACGCCTTACGGCGGTGGTATATCAGGTGGTCTTTATCATTCTCAGTCACCTGAAGCATTTTTCGCCCATATACCGGGTATGAAAGTGGTGATACCTCGCAATCCTTATCAAGCAAAAGGCTTGTTGCTTGCGTCAATTCGTGACGATAATCCTGTTTTATTTATGGAGCCCAAACGTCTATATCGTGCTTCAGTGGGTGAAGTGCCTGAAGAAGATTACCAGCTTCCTCTTGGAAAAGCTGACATCGTTAAACAAGGTACTGATATCACTTTATTAGCTTGGGGTGCACAGGTTGAAATTATAGAAAAAGCAGCGGCCATGGCTGAAGAACAAGGCATATCCTGTGAGGTGATTGACTTACAGAGCATATTACCTTGGGACATTGAGACCGTGTGTAGCTCGGTTGAAAAAACTGGACGGCTGTTGATCAACCATGAAGCACCTCTAACCGCTGGTTTCGCTAGTGAAATTGCAGCAAGTGTTCAGGAAAAGTGTTTCTTGCACCTTGAGTCACCTATTTGCAGAGTGTGTGGTTTAGATACGCCTTATCCGTTAGCTCATGAAAAAGAATATATGCCAGATCATCTTAAAACTTTCGAAGCAATAAAACGCACCGTCAATTTTTAGCGTTGATTTTCAGCTAAATTTTTAGCTCAATTATAAGGAGCAAACTATGCAAGATTTTATTCTGCCTGATATTGGCGAAGGCATTGTTGAATGCGAAGTAGTCAAGTGGTTAGTTACACAAGGCCAAGATATTATTGAAGACCAACCAGTAGTTGAAGTGATGACCGATAAAGCGTTAGTAGAGATTCCTGCAAAGTACAGCGGTGTGGTCACTACCCTTTATTATGCCGAAGGCGATATTGCAAAAGTGCATTCTGCTTTGTTTGCTATGCAAGTCACTGATGAAAATTCAACGCCGCAGCAGGGCACATCATCCGTCAAAGAAGTAGAAACGACTGCTACAAATTTTTCTAATACTGAAACTACGGTTACCTCTAATCCTACTCACACTGACACTGATAAAAAGAACACGGGGAAAGCGTTAGCAAGTCCAGCAGTTAGAAGGCTTGCTAGGGAGCTAGAAATTGATTTATCTCAGGTAACTGGTAGCGGCGATAAAGGTCGTGTTTTAAAGGACGATCTTAACGCTAGTGCGTCACTAACGCTTCAACCAGTTGTAATCACTACAAAGACGACGGGCGGCAAACGTGTGGAGCCAGTTCGCGGTATCCAAGCTGCTATGGCAAAACATATGATGCACTCAGTTTTTACAGTGCCACATTTCAGCGTCAGTGAAGAAATCGAAATGGACAAACTCATCGACGCTAGATCACAACTCAAAGCATCGTTTGAGAAAGAAGGCGTCAAACTCAGCTTTATGCCATTTTTTATCAAAGCTATGTCATTGGCATTAGAACAGTTCCCAATAATTAACAGTCAAATTAATAGTGATTGCTCAGAAGTCACATATTTTGACGATCACAATATCGGCCTTGCAGTCGACTCAAAGATTGGCTTAGTTGTACCTAACATCAAGGGTGTGCAAAATTTATCTTTATTAGAGGTCGCTAAAAAATCTAACGAGTTAGTAGACTTAGCGCGTCAAGGAAGATTAAGCAGTGCTGACCTTAAAAGTGGAACCATCAGCATTTCTAATATTGGTGTACTCGGTGGCACCGTTGCTACCCCCGTAATTAATGCTCCTGAATCAGCCATTGTGGCGCTTGGTAAAATACAACGTTTACCACGGTTTGATGAAAATGACGTGGTGAGGGCCGTTAACATCATGCACGTAAGTTGGTCAGGTGATCATAGAATTATCGATGGCGCGACTATGGTAAGGTTTAATAACCTTTGGAAATCTTACTTGGAAAACCCGATTACCATGTTAGCCATGACCAGATAGCTATATAATTATCAAACCTGCTAACAGCGGGTTTATTTTTGCTTTAAGATTAACGCAAATATTCAATAACTCCGTTAAATTAAGGAATTCAGTTTGCTAAGTTATCGACATAGCTTTCATGCAGGTAATCATGGGGATGTATTAAAACACCTTTGCCAGATGTTGCTCATCAACAAGCTTAAAAGCAAAGACAAAGGCTTTTGTTATTTTGATACGCACAGTGGTGCAGGGGTATATCAGCTAAATTCAGAAGAAGCCCTTAAAACTAAAGAATTTAAACACGGTATTGATCGCCTTACTGGTCATGCAGCGCAAAATAAAGCAATTAGCGATTATTTGTCTTTGGTGGCTGCTTATAAAGAATTTAATCAATATCCGGGTTCGCCAGAAATAGCCAAATCTATGTTACGTCCACAGGACCAACTGATTTTGATGGAATGGCACAATCAGGAAATACTCAATTTAAAAAGCAATATTGGCGGTAAAAATATCGCTATTCATCATAGGGATGGATATGAAGGTTTGTTAGCTTTAACGCCACCCAACATGCAACGAGGTATGGTACTTATCGACCCTTCTTATGAAGTGGCGAGTGAATATCAACAAGTAGTCGATACCGTGATAACTGCTCACAAGAGATGGAAATCTGCAATTTATGCGATTTGGTATCCATTAATAAGTGATAGAAAAGCTTCAAGTACAAGCTTTGAAAGCAGTGACAGTAAAAAAGGAAAAAGTGAATCAATGCTGGAGAGCCTAACCCAACATCCTTTTAAGAATATGCTTAAATTTGAGTTACGCGTAACCGGGGGTAGTGAGCTGGGAGGCATGTATGGCTCTGGTATGCTTATCATTAACGCCCCTTGGCAGCTTGATAAGCAAATTATAGAAAGTTTACAAGAACTGACACCATTAATGGCCCAGAACGATAGTGCATCATTCTCTGTTGATTGGTTAATTGAAGAATAATTGGTCACTCTGAGATGTTAACACCTGCGAACATTAAACATTTTTATATCCCTGATGAGCAGTCTATTTATTTGCTGTCCCATAAGGATGCTAAAAAACTAAAAGATTGGTTTAAGTTATGCACCGACCAGTTACTGTTATTGGGTTATCAAAACATTGAATTGATTGGTAAAGGTGCATTTGGGTTCGCATTCGCAGGTACTGTTTCACAAGCAAACGTTTCTCAAAATACGTCTCAATCTCAGCAACAGGTTTTTAAATTTTCTCGGATAAATTTACCGCAACATGTTCAAGACCGGTTTGAAGAAGAAGCGTATATGTTGAGTTTAGTTAATCATCCCTATGTACCACGACTAATCGAATATCAGCGTATCAATAAACAGTCCGTTTTGGTTATGGACCGAGCCAAAGGTGAAGATTTAGAGAAGATATCCTTAAAGTATGGCCCTTTATCGGTACAACTAGTCATTAAAATAGCAGTGCAACTGGCAGATATTTTATTATATTTACGGGGACATCAACAACAAGGTCAAACTAAACCAATCGTTCATGGTGATATCAAACCTTCGAACATCGTGTTTGATGAAAGCAACGAACAAGTAGGATTGATTGATTGGGGCTCGTCTGTTTTTGCACAAATTGACCACCAAGGTCAGTTTTTAGGCAATAATGTTATGGACTTAATGTCGAGTGACATGCAGCAAACTAATGCGCGTCTAGGTGATGTGTATTTTATTGGCGATGATCAGCTCAATGGTGGCTTATCTTCGGTTAGATTCGATGAACAAGGTCTGGCAAGTACTTTGTATGCACTAGCATCAGGTCAATCAAGCCGTTTTGGTCATAAGGTTATCAGTCCAAATTCTCTTGGATTACCCCAAGAACTTGCCAAAACCTTAACTGCAATGATGAGTGATTCACCTCTGATACGTGAGAAGGGGGGGGACTATTTTATTAACAATATGCAATACATGAAAAACCTAGTGTTAAATGAAAATATTCGTCATCTACATACTTCGTTGATACCTACTCGTGTTAGTCCAGATTACAAAGAAATTGATACCGTAGTTTACAGTTCTCGAAAGTCATTTTTGCGCATTGAGGTGTACCAAACCGAACAAGAGCTTAGATATATCGACGATGCTCAGTTTGAACGCTATTATAAAAATTATATGCAAGGCATGGGGGATACTGAAAAAGCCTTTGTAGCTGCGGTGAGTCGGCTAGGTAAGTATCCGGTAGTCGGAGGATTAGCTGTAAGGTGGGAAGATTCGGGGGTATATATCGACTCTAGCCTGAACTTGTATGATACATCCCTTAAAACCTCATTCGAATCGTCGGTTAATAATGTGGTACATTTTGCTAGGGCCATCAACCGTAACGGAGTTTTTAAATGCTGTATGTTCAATGCACGTGATACGTTGCATGTAGAACGAAGTGATGAAAATAGTGCATTTATACCTAAAAAGACCATGCAAATACCCTACGAATTAAGTGCAGTGTCACTTACTGAGCATGACACCCATATGCATTCTTACTTTGAAGATGGAGATGATCCAGACGAATTACTCACTCTGCCTAAACAATTAATGGCTGTGATCAGCCAATTAAATAGCATTCATCATACCGGCTGTATCATTTTTGAATCATTACCTACTCATCTTAAGATACATAGCGATTACAAATTGCTAAATCACAGTATGGAATTGGAGTTTAAGAGTTTACTAAAAGATGTTATTGATCTTATTCCGACCATAGAAGGACTTGGGATCTCAGGTTTTATGAAATTGCCGTTCAAAGATACGCGATTTTTTACCCATCAAGGTCAATTACCTGATAAATTTTATCCTAAAGATCCAAATCAACACACTATGGGCGAGTCCCCTTAGTGCACAGAATAGACAGAGAGCTTATGTCAGAAGTAAAACTAGTAGAGTTGTTAACCTTAGATAAAATTGAAGAAGGTTTGTTTCGTGGTGAAAGTTGGGATTTAGGTTTCCGTGCTTTATTTGGGGGCCAAGTATTAGGTCAGGCACTTGCGGCGGCTCAACTCACTTTACCTGAGGGGCGAATTTCTCATTCATTCCATAGCTACTTTTTATTACCTGGAGATGCGAATAAACCAGTAATATTTGATGTAGAAAACGTTCGAGATGGTCGCAGTTTCTCTACTAGAAGAGTTAAAGCTATTCAAAATGGAAGAAATATTTTTTACATGACCGCATCTTTTCAAGCGCCCGAAGCAGGCCTTGCTCACCAGTATGCTGAGATGCCCAATGTACCGCCACCTGAAGATATAAAATCTGATATAGATGAGTTTGGAAGCAATCATGATATGCCTGAACGTATGTGCGAAAGCTCCGGGTATCACAAACCCATTGATATGCGTACAGTTGACTTCGTTGAACCTGCTAAAGTGATAGTACAACAGCCTAAACGCTATATTTGGATGAAGGCACAAGAGGTCTTGTCTGGCAATATTAACCTTAATCAAGTGATGCTGGCATATGCATCCGATTATCACCTTTTATCTACAGCTCTTCATCCACACGGGGTGTCTACTCGAGATAAAAATATACGTATGGCAACGATTGATCATTCTATGTGGTTTCATCATCCCTTCGATTTTGATGACTGGTTATTATATTGTGCTGAAAGTCCCTTTTCTGGTGGTGCCAGAGGATTGGTTAGGGGGCAGTTTTTTAATCGTGAAGGCAAGTTAGTCGCTTCAACTATGCAAGAAGGCTTACTGCGTCAAATAGGAGAAGTCCAATGATTTATTCTTTAGGTGATGATCATGTTCAGATTGCAGAAGGTGTATTTGTTGCGCCTGGTGCCCATGTTATTGGTAAAGTAGTAATGCAGCAGAACAGCAGTGTTTGGTTTAATGCTGTGGTTCGTGGTGATTGTGATGTCATTACAATCGGTGAAAACAGTAATGTACAAGATGGTTCAGTATTACACACCGATGTGGGTGTACCTTTAACTATTGGTAAAGGCGTCACAATTGGTCATAAGGTAATGTTGCATGGCTGTGAGGTAGGGGATTATAGTTTAATAGGCATTAACAGTGTGGTCTTAAACGGTGCGAAAATCGGTAAGTATTGTGTCATAGGTGCCAATAGTTTAATCACTGAAAACATGCAGATCCCCGATGGCTCACTAGTGATGGGGTCACCTGCGAAGATTATTAAGCCTATTCCAGGACAGCAGCAAAAAATGCTTGAACAATCTGCACAGCATTATGTTGATAATGCCAAACGATTTTTAACTCAATTAAAATCATCTTGAATTTTAAGACAAAAAAATGCCCGATACTATTACTAGTACGGGCTTAGGGGAATGGCTCTGTTAGAGCCGTGCGCTAACTATAAAACTCCTTCCTTGAAGTGCAATTCATGAAACTTGATTTTAATAATAGAGCAACTGTGTGTAAAAAATAGACATTTATTACACTTAATTTTATTGTCTATTAAAATCAATACTTTAATACTTTATATAGGTGTTTGTATTTTGCTGTTGAATACTTTATTAGGTTTAATAATGCTTGTGTAAATGAGTATTTATCTTATTTATCCTCGGTATACTTGTATTGTAGCTATGAGTTTATGCTGCAAGAATCAATTTATAAAATCAGTCAAATTTTGGATTATCTATGTCTCTATCATTTTCATCTTTTATACCTCCAACCCGAGTTCTCATGGGGCCAGGTCCTTCAGACGTATATCCTCAAGTTCTTAAAGCTTTAGCTAGGCCTACAATCGGCCATTTAGATCCAAAGTTTGTGGACCTAATGGATGAAGTAAAGCAGTTATTACAATACGCATTTCAAACTAACAACGCTTTAACTATGCCTATTTCGGCACCAGGCTCAGCTGGTATGGAGTCTGTTTTTGTTAATTTAGTTGAGCCAGGCGATAAAGTGATTGTGTGTCAAAATGGTGTATTTGGCGGACGTATGCAGCAAAATGTACAGCGTTGCGGTGGTCAAGCCATTATGGTGCTAGATGAGTGGGGTAAACCTACAGACCTGAATAAAGTAAGAGCAGCATTGCAAGCTAACCCTGATGTTAAAGCCGTGGCTTTTGTTCATGCCGAAACTTCAACAGGTGTGTTGAATGATGCCAAGGCATTATGTCAATTGGCCAAAGAGTTTGATTGTTTAACCATAGTTGATGCTGTGACATCGCTAGGCGGCAGCGAGTTAAAAGTTGATGATTGGCAGATTGATGCGATTTATTCGGGAACCCAGAAATGTCTTTCTTGTGTTCCAGGTTTATCTCCTGTTTCTTTTAGTGAGCATGCCATCTCAGTTATTAAACTACGTAAACATCCGGTGCAAAGCTGGTTCTTAGATATGGATTTAGTAATGGGATACTGGGGTAAGGGGGCTAAACGTGCGTACCATCACACAGCCCCAGTTAATAGCATATATGCATTACACGAATCGCTGTTAATATTGCATCAAGAAGGACTACAACCGACTCATGCGAGACACCTTAAAAACCACCTTAGCTTAAAAGCAGGCTTAGAAAAATTAGGGTTAGAATTTGTTGTTGATCAAGATTATCGTCTACCTCAACTGAACATGGTACGTATTCCAGAAGGTGTCGATGATGCTGAGGTTCGCAATAGATTACTCAGTGACTTCAATTTAGAAATTGGTGCTGGCTTAGGGGCATTGGCTGGTAAAGTTTGGAGGATTGGTCTAATGGGCTGTGGTTCAAGTCAAAAGAATGTTGATTATTGTGTCGCTTGTTTAGACACGGTACTTAACTAAATAAGTCAATTTTATAAAACAAGGGTTAATTGTCGACAGTTGCCACTTGTTATTTTTAATAATAAGCTATAGCATAGTTTCATGCTTATTTATTGTCGACAATGATTCATTGCAAATATTAACAAACACATCACCTGGTATTACTCGCGCAGACACGGTATTCACCGATATCCGGCAACGTATCGTTGAGGGTGATATCTTAACTGGTTCTAAGTTAAGTGAACCAGGTCTCGCTAAATATTATGAAATCAGCCGCAGCACATTACGTGATGCATTATCTCGCCTAGAAGGTTGCGGTTTACTTGAACGTAAAGCCAACATTGGTTATCGCGTGGTGACATTATCGACGGAGCAACTTCTTGAGATTTTTAGAGTTAGAGAATCTTTAGAAGGTATGGCGTGTCGGTTGGCTGCACAAAATATGACGTCAAAACAAGTTGCTGATTTAAAACACTTACTCGAAGTACACAATCAGTACGAATCTTTGAAGCAAGGTCAAGCTTACATTCAAGAAGAAGGGGATTTAGACTTCCATTTTCGCATAGTAATGGGCAGTGGCAACAAACTGCTAATTCGACTTTTATGTGAAGAACTATATTATTTGGTGCGCATGTATCGTTACCAGTTTGGAATGGCCAGTCCCCGCGCTATAAGAGCCTTTTCTGAACATCATCACATTATTCAAGCCATCGAAGATAAAGATGGTGAACTGGCTGAAATACTAATGCGTAGGCATATTTCAGCATCACGAAAAAACGTAGAAAAAAGGATGAATACCTTATGAGCACTCCCGGACAACGCTTTCGTCAAGCACTAAAAGACAATCAACCTTTACAAATTGTGGGCACTATCAACGCGTATACAGCGATGATGGCTAAACAAATTGGGCATCAGGCTATCTATCTTTCAGGTGGTGGGGTTGCGAATGCATCCTATGGTTTACCAGACTTAGGTTTGACGTCTTTGAATGACGTCTTGGTGGATGTCCAGCGAATTACTGCTGCCTGCGACTTGCCTTTATTAATCGATATTGATACAGGTTGGGGCGGGGCTTTTAACATTGCTAAAACCATACGAGATATGGAGAAAGCCGGAGCTGCAGCTGTCCATATGGAAGACCAAGTGGCGCAAAAGCGCTGTGGTCATCGCCCCAATAAAGAAATTGTCTCTACTGAAGAAATGGTGGATCGCATAAAAGCGGCTGTTGACGCCCGCACCGATCCTGATTTTTTCATCATGGCTCGTACTGATTCTTTTGCTCAAGAAGGATTAGAAGCTTCTATCACACGTGCCAAAGCTTACGCGGCAGCTGGCGCAGATGGTATTTTTGCCGAAGCGGTGCAAACTGAAACACATTATCGTGCATTTTCTGAAGCCTTGGATGTACCAATTCTGGCAAATATCACAGAGTTTGGTCAAACTGAATTATGGAATAAGAAAGAGTTAGGTGAGTGGGGCGCTGATATGGTGCTGTATCCACTTAGCGCATTTAGAGCCATGAATAAAGCGGCTGAAAATGTCTATCAGTCTATTATGACCGATGGTGATCAAAAAGCTGTGGTTGATACTATGCAGACACGTATGGAACTATATGACTACCTAGGCTATCACGCCTATGAACAAAAACTGGACTCGCTATTTTCTGAAGGCAAAAATAAGTAACTCCGATATAAATCGATTTTTGTTAAACGATTAGAAACCCTAAAACCCTTGATGTGTATTCAGAACAAGGGTTAAAAACAAATAAGTTGGAATAAATTATGGCTGAAAAAAAACTAAGTGGTGCTGGTCTTCGAGGACAAAGCGCCGGTCAAACCAAACTGTGTACTGTAGGTAAGTCAGGATCGGGGCTTACTTATTGTGGTTATGATGTCTCAGATTTAGCGGACAACGCAACGTTTGAAGAAGTGGCTTATTTATTATTTAACGGCGAACTTCCCAATCAAGCAGAATTAAATAGTTATAAAGCAGGGTTACTCACTCAGCGTGATTTACCTAAAGCCTTAAAAGAAGTGTTAAAACTGATACCTGCAGACGCACATCCAATGGATGTGATGCGCACCGGTTGCTCTTTTTTAGGTAACCTTGAACCTGAAGTTGACTTCAGTCAACAAAACACAGTTTCAAACAGGTTGCTTGCCGCTTTTCCAGCAATAATGTGTTTTTGGTACAAGTATAGTCATGACGGTGTAGAAATTGATTGCACAACGGATGAAGATTCCATTGGCGGCCATTTCTTAAAACTGCTTACAGGTGACACTCCCTCAGAGCTTCACAGAAAAGTGATGGATGTATCGCTTATTTTGTATGCTGAGCATGAATTTAATGCTTCTACTTTTACCGCTCGTGTTTGTGCCTCTACTTTATCTGATATGTACTCATGTGTGACCGGTGCCATTGGTTCACTTCGTGGACCGCTGCATGGTGGAGCAAACGAAGCGGCAATGGATATGATCCAGAAGTTTAGCTCGCCTGCTGATGCGAAAATACAAATGGCAGGAATGTTAGAGCGTAAAGAAAAAATAATGGGGTTCGGCCACGCTATTTATAGTGAATCGGATCCCCGTAACGTTATTATTAAAGCGTGGGCAGAAAAACTTGCAGAAGAGTTTGGTGATAGTTCCCTTTACGATATCTCAGTGGCTTGTGAAGAATTTATGTGGGATACAAAAAAATTATTCTGCAATGCTGACTTTTTTCACGCCTCGACTTATCATTTTATGGGTATACCGACTAAGTTATTTACACCTATCTTTGTTTGTTCGCGATTAACCGGTTGGGCTGCTCATATCATGGAGCAACGTTCAAACAATCGTATCATTCGCCCAAGTGCCGACTATATTGGTGCTGAGCCAAGAAAAGTAACGGCTATTAGTCAACGCTAAAAGCCTCTTAATTACAGGCCGATAATAATCGGCCTGACTCTCCTTATCTATTCTGTGGGCCTATATATGAATTACGAATATCGCAAACCCCTTCCTGGTTACACAATAGCTGGAACCAATATTGATTATTTTGATACCCGTGCAGCAGTTGAAGCAATTAGCCAAGGTGCTTACGCAAAATTACCTTATACATCTCGGGTCTTAGCAGAACAACTGGTCCGAAAATGCGCACCAGATATCCTGACTGATTGTCTAAAGCAGATTATTTATCTCAAACAAGAGTTAGATTTCACTTGGTATCCGGCACGTGTTGTTTGTCATGATATTTTGGGACAAACCGCTCTTGTAGATTTGGCTGGTTTACGTGATGCAATAGCTGTTCAGGGAGGCGACCCGTCGAAAGTGAATCCCGTGGTGCCTACCCAGTTATTTGTCGATCATTCATTGGCTGTAGAAAATAATGGAGATGACCCTGACGCCTTTGATAAAAATAGGGCCATAGAAGACCGACGTAACGAGGACCGGTTTCATTTTATTGAATGGACCAAAACAGCGTTTAAAAATGTGGATGTTATTCCTGCAGGTAATGGCATCATGCACCAAATTAATTTAGAAAAAATGTCGCCTGTAATTCAACTAAGAGACGGTGTAGCTTTCCCCGATACTTGTGTAGGTACAGACAGTCATACCCCTCATGTCGATGCTTTAGGTGTCATCGCCATTGGTGTTGGTGGTTTAGAAGCAGAAACAGTTATGCTTGGCAGGCCTTCCATGATGCGTTTGCCAAATATTGTTGGCGTCAGACTAAGCGGAAAACGCCAGCCGGGTATTACGGCTACAGACATTGTATTGGCAATCACTGAATTTTTAAGAAATGCCAAAGTCGTTTCAGCTTATCTTGAGTTTTTTGGCGACGGCGCTGCAGAATTAACCATCGGAGACCGTGCCACTATTTCAAATATGACACCTGAATACGGTGCGTCTGCGGGAATGTTTTATATTGATAAACAAACCATTGATTATTTAAAAATCACTGGTCGTGAGCCAGAACAAGTAGAGTTAGTTGAAACTTACGCTAAACATACCGGCCTTTGGGCAGATGACTTAATAGATGCAGAATACGAAAGAGTATTAGAGTTTGATTTATCTTCTGTAGGACGCAATATGGCGGGTCCTTCTAGTCCACATCGTCGTCTTGCTACTGCCGATTTAGCCTCTAAAGGCATTGCCTATGCTGTTGAGCAAAAAGAAGGTGAAATGCCCGATGGTGCGGTTATTATTGCGGCTATTACCAGTTGTACTAACACCAGTAATCCACGCAACGTAGTGGCCGCGGGTTTAATTGCTAAAAAAGCTAATGAATTAGGTTTATTAAGAAAACCATGGGTGAAATCGTCATTTGCACCAGGCTCAAAAGTGGCTAAGTATTACCTAGAAGAGTCAGGGTTATTACCTGAAATGGAAAAGTTGGGTTTTGGTATTGTTGGATATGCGTGCACCACCTGCA
>JAWUXT010000156.1:0-9244 GCA_034111205.1 Paraglaciecola sp.
TAATAGCCAAGATGCCGCCCCCACAATTAATGCTGTTATAGCAAAAACCACTTTTGACTTGTAAGGACGAAGTTGGCCAAATAGCCATTTCATGACGGTGCTGGTTTTAGGGGATTGCAAAGTGTGACTCTCTTAAATTTAACGGTAGAATTTATATTGGGGCATCAAGGACCTATTACGATACGCCAGCCAAAGTAAAAAGTATCAAACTGTTGCAGGATATTTATGAGTAACATCAATCACCTGATGAAAGACATGTATATTTACCGGCGAAATATATAACCAATTAGTCGGGGCTCAACCCGAGTCTAGCTATAATTGGTTTTAGTGCATTTAAAGCCAATTTTGCATGTGGCTACTTACTGTGACTCAGCTAATGTAATGATCGGCGTACCTATTTTTCATCCACATTCAAAATAGCCAGTATCAACACAAAAAAACATAACACTAAATTAAACAACGGAATTTGTAGATTACTTGGCATCATATAAATAAGACTCACTGCAGGTATCCAGATAATCCAAGTGGTCACAATTGTAGTGGGAATTTGCACCTTGATGAGGTCATCAAAATACATTTTGGTTTGCTGCCAATTAAACTGCTGATCTTTCCATAAAAAAGCTAAAGCAATAAATGGTGAAGTGACAAAGACAGAGAACACAAATTGATCAAATGCCGTTTTTTTGAATATAGTTAGCCAGTCTGTGCCTTCACCAAATAACAGAATTTGCAAGCCATAAAATCCATTTATCAAGCCACCTAACGCTGCCCATATAATGATATAAAAAAGTAATTGCGTAACTGCTAAAAATTTAATTTTGCCACTTAGAAATAGAAACAAAAATGGCAACAAACCGCCAAATATGGAAGTGGAAATGACAGCATACAAAGCACCATATTCTGTTTTTAAGTCAGCAAAAAACTGGAATGTTTGCTGGGATGCAGGCCAATAAAAGTAACTTAATCCAATCGTTAAAGCGAACAGCTGCAAACATAGACCAGGTAGTAAATTAGCGCCTATTGCAGCTTTAATGTTACTGACTAGTCGAGCAGAATTAGACGGTTTAGATATCATTTAGCTTTACTCTGAAAAGAATATTTCAACCACACATGTCCACCCATCATCGCACAACTTGAGGTCAACACAGTACCCCAGAGCCAGTCTTTAATCGTAATAGACAGAGGCCAATTTACCACTAGTGCATAGTTGGTTAAGTTGTAAGTGCCATAAGCCGCTGCACCTAAAACAAAACCTCGCCATAGAAAGTAAAATCTAGACTGTGAGGGTAGTTGAACGTTAATTGCTAAGATCAAAATCGCCAATGTGTATAATAGATAAAATGCAACCCAAGGCCATATGATGACCTGTTCTCGCATAATATGTCCCATAGCCTGTTGATAGCCGTCCTTTGCAACCAAACCTAACCAAATGCCATCAAGGATAAGCAGGCTGAGTAACAGTGTTGCGTAAGTTATGATATTCGTTTTCATTTTGCTCCTGAGGCGTTTATGAATATAACTAAGTTTATAAGCTAGCTAGCGCTATATCGGTTTGCTTTTGCATGTACCCATTGATTTTATAATGGTCGGGGCTCCAGCCTAATAAAAATCGATAAAAGTCAGCCCAGACTAAAGGATATAAACGGCGCCACTCATGCTGTATCGACGCAATGTCCAACTCTAACTGATAATGACAAAATGCTTGTTTGAGCTGCGAAAAATACTCGTCTAATAAGCTTTGTTCATATTTAAATAAATCATCTTGATTAAGACAAGCCCCTAGAAAATAAGCAAGGTCTTTTACACCTACTCCTTGACCCACATACTGGAAATCCACTGCGGCTATTCTGTTAGCGCTATTATTATCAGGAAAACAGAAGTTAGCCAACTTCGCATCACCGTGAACCAGGGTTTGAAAACACGCATTATTCAATGCGCTGTCTAGAGCCTGTGCAGCATCTTTGAGTTTACCTGCCTGCATCACCTTAAGCTCATCTTGGCGTGTAGCCAGATACCAATAGGTGCCAACAGGCCAAAGGTCAGAACTGGGTTGTTGTAAAAATCTAGCATGAAAAAAGGCCAACCATTTGATGCCTAGCTTCACGTCAGCGATGCTGGCTTGGTCTTTACGCAGCGAAAATCCAGCGTGATCTAAATCTTGTAACACTAATATCTGTTGTTGGTTTTCTGAGAATTCAGCCAATAGTTTAGGCACCACACAATTATCATCACATAAGGATGCATAATATCGGTAAAAATTGGTTTCAACTTGATAGGAATGTAGTTTACGTTGATGGCTGGTTTGCGTATTCCATCCTCTAGGATGAACTTGCTCGATGGGTGGTGAAATGTGTTTAACAATAAAAGTGGTGTTTAGTCTTGGACTTACATACCGCGAAATATCCCCATAGCCACTCCAAAGAGATTGCACGGTTTGTAATTTATATAATGAGTTGTCCGCAAAATTCTGTTTAAGCAGGGCTAAAACATCGATAGTTGGCATCCGTTGTGTTTGTAAAATTGACTGACTGTCAATATATTACCCCAAACAGAAAACGCTAAGAAGAGTAAATAGATAAAACGGCTCTGAAGCGTGGTTTTATCTATTCTTAATATCTATCTATCGTGACGAGGCGGCTTATGGCTCTTAAATTCTTGTTCCGTCAAGACACCGTCTCCGTTGGCATCAATATAACCAAAAATAGTGGCATAGTCATCGTTTGGCACTTCACTTTTAGAGAACTCTTCGAATGTGATAGAACCATCTTGGTCCAAATCTAACGACGAAAATTGTGGGCGTTTATGTTCTGGTTTATCCTTTGAACCACGTTCTTGAGCATGAAGAGTTAGGCTTAAAGACATTCCAATACAACAACAAATTGTCAAGAACTTTACCCATTTATGCGTTTGTTCAACCTTATCAAAATTCATAAATATGACCTACACGTTGATTTAAATTCAGGTAAAGCTTACCGAAAAAACAAACAAACAGTGTGCAAGAAACCAGCAAAAAATGTGCAAAAAACGTGCAAAAAACGTGCAGAAAGCAAATGGGAGGGTGAAAACGCCATATCGGGGATGGCGCTCAAGATATTATCGTTAACTTGAGCGCGCGGGGTAAGACTAAGGAGACTAGGTTAGATCCATACCCTGAATGATTTCATGGGCAATTTCAGGGGTAGTAACACTGGGTTTTTCATGAAGATCACCTTTTAACTGACCTTTACGATGTTTAAGTGCAGCATCTAATTTTTTACCCGCTTGAGAAATAGCCGGGTACATCACCGCACCTTTGCCTTTTACTGCAATACTGGTTCCTTCATATTTAGTCGCAACCTCTGCACTAAATTCACCGTGCTCTTTAGTTACGATGATATCTAATGCGATTAAGGTAGGAAAATGGCTGGCTATTTTAGAGAACTTTTGATGAATATCGTCTTTAACTGACTCTGAGATTTCACAATGATGACCTGAAACATTTATTTTCATAGATTTTCCTCTTTGCTCTGATTACATTTTTATTGTCGAGGGCGCATTGCTCCCTCATACATCGCCGAAACTGAAATCATTTATTATTTCCAACGCGTTAATCGCGAGGCGTCCATCTTGAAGTTTAGTCATTCTAAACAAATCAAGCGAACAAATATTCCAGCCTCAAGGGTTTCCCTCAAAACATCCCCAAGATATGTTAAGCCAGTTTATTTGGATGCCCAAACAGCACTGCTTTAATCTTGACTGAGAACGTTTTGATGAAAATCTCACCGACATATGGGAGAACAACACATACTATAGAGCTTGGGATAAGATGGGCAAAAAACAAGGAAAAATCAATATAAAAAATCATACTGTTTGATATTTGTTGTTTAGATAGGTGTCTGTGTTAAATTTGCCTCAGTATTTTTGAGACCATCATTGGAAAAAATTAAATGACCTTTTACCAAGGCAATACCCGCAAGATGAGAGTGAGTACTGACTCAAACAATGTTGCTCAATATTCTCTGCCGATTGGCGATAACGAAATTAATATGAATGCGCTGATGGGCCAATCACTCAAAGTTATCTATGCCGGCGAAATACATTGCGTGCATTGTGCGACAAAAACTAAAAAGAGCTTTAATCAAGGATACTGCTATCGTTGCTTAATGAAACTGGCACAGTGTGATACCTGTATTATTAAACCAGAACTGTGTCACTACGAAAAAGGGACCTGCCGCGAGCCCGCTTGGGGTGAAGCTAACTGCTTATCAGACCATTTTGTTTATTTAGCCAATACCGGTACAGTAAAAGTTGGGATTACTCGGCATGTTACTGACGGAGTGTCTAGTCGCTGGATAGATCAAGGCGCCACCCAAGCCATTGCTATCATGCGTGTACAAAATAGGCTAACCAGTGGCTTAGTTGAAATGGCATTTAAAGAGCATATTGCAGACAAAACCAATTGGCGCACCATGCTCAAAAGTCAGCCCGAACGAGTCGATTTAGCCGCGCTGAAAGAATCACTACTGGAACACGTTGAAGCTGATTTAGACGAAATCATTGAAGAATATGGCTTTCAAGCGATTGATATCACCAATACTCCCGCTATTGATATTTGTTATCCCGTTAAGCAATACCCCGAAAAAGTAAAGTCTATCAACTTAGATAAAGAACTGACCTTTGAAGGCACCCTACTGGGTATTAAAGGCCAGTATCTTATGTTGGATGGCGATCGTGTTATCAATATGCGCAAATATTCTGGCTATAATTTGCAGGTTGAAATAGCTTAGCTGTTTTCACAATAAAAACAATACGAACCAAACATCTATTCATACTGCGCAACACACTGATATTAGTCTGTGCGCAGCGAGGAATATTTCGTTTAGCTAAGTGTTCTGGTTATTTTGCAGCAGGGTTGTTTTTTGAACCTTTAGCGATTTCTTCATCAAGCATTTCAATTAACCTTGCACGATCAAATTGGTGAACTTGCCCATCATTAAGCTCTAACATCTTGCTAATTTGGCGACGCAAAACTCGATCAGCTTGGGCCACTGTTCCTGTAACCATATAACGACTTTTAGGTGCGTTACTTTGCATAGCATGTAGCGCCGCTTTACCTACTGGGGCTGGGTCTGGTTGTTGGTCCATTTTGGTCAAAGCATCAAGCAGATAAGCAAGCTCTTGAGGATATGCAGTGTCTTCAGTCCAATAGTTGGCGTCATCCATTAGTTTTTTCGCCGCAACGCCTATATTCGATTTATAGGTACTTGGCTCAATGACATGTACGCTGACATCAAAGCGCGCCATTTCTATAGCAAGCGTGTCGTTAAAAGCCTCAATTGCATGTTTACTCATACTATAAGCCCCAAATATAGGGGGAGTGATAATGCCAGCGACAGAGCCCGTAGTGACTATACGACCTTTACTCTCGATTATCAGCGGTGCAAATGCTTGAGTTACACGCACCGGGCCATAAACATTAACATCCATCTGGTAATGTAGTTGCTCTACTGGCACTTCTAACAACGGGCCAAAAACGTTAATGCCGGCGTTATTTATTAGCCCATATAAGCCGCGGCCTTGAGCTTCAACGAAGGTAACCGCTGCGTCAATTTCAGCTTGGTTGCGTACATCAAATTGCACAGCAGTAACATTGTCCATCGCATTCATTGCTTTCATTTCGTCTTTATGCAAAACGCCAGCGTATACGTAGAAGCCATTTTCACTCAATTCTTGGGTCATTCTTAATCCAAGGCCCGAGTTGGAGCCTGTCACCAAGACTGCTTTTTGATGCGAATTTGCGTCACCGTGATGAGCACTGTTGCCATTGAAACTGATGAATAAAGTTATGCTAAGCAGGACAATTCCAAATATTCTCATTAATATTCCTTTTTGGGTAATGTTTAGGGTGGATTATTCGACATATTGAGTCGTAATAGCAGTCAGTATATGGGAATGTACTGATTGGCTACATTTACATCTGCTATAGGTAAACATTACCCATAGCTATTTTAAGTTTCTCGCAGTTGATTAGGTCCCATGCAACATTAAATCTGAGATAAAAAGAAGAGGCGAAAAAGAGTACGCTGTACACCATAGACGTTATTTTGAAATTTCAAGGGTGGGAATAAGCTGGGAATAAGCTGGGAATAAAAGCTGGGTATCATGACAACTGTACTACTTTAAAGACTAAGGGGAGCAGATTCCCCCCCCTTACATCTTGCTTGCTCTCTAAAAAAACATATCAATAGCAAACCACCCTGATATTTTATAACTAAATCAACGGCTTATTGAACCTCTCTTTACGAGGTAAAGAATAGTTTTCAGGATCCAGAGATACCAACACTTTATTCGCCTTGCCCTGAATTTCTATGGCTGGCACAAATCCGTAGTACCTAGAGTCTGCACTATTATTTCTGTTGTCACCTAACACTAAATAATGCCCTTGTGGCACTATCACTTCAGCAAAATTATCACGGGCTTCAGCTACGGGTATAAATTGCACAAGATGCGCAACATTCCCTAAATACTCGGTTTTGCGAAGGGCATTTTTGTTATCTTCGTAGAGGATGGGTTCACCATTGATAATCAATTTATTATCAAACATCGCGACCCTGTCGCCCGGCTCTCCAATCAAGCGTTTAATCAATCTATTACCCGCTTTTTCAGAATTAAACACCACTATGTCACCTCTTTTGGGCTGACCGGTTTGCATAATCTCAATATCGGTAAAGGGCACTTCTAAGCGGTAAGCCATTTTATCTACAAAAATCCGATCACCTTCCACAATAGTCGGTAACATCGATCCAGTAGGCACCACATACCAATCGGCAAAACTGCTACGTGAGGCAAATAACACAACAGTAAAAAGCAAAATACCCCAGTTTTCTTTTACTAATTTATTAAATGAAATGTTGATATTCATAGTGTAATCATTTGGAAGAGTTGTGAGGTATAAGACCGAGAAAATAGATGAAAGTTTATAAGCAGTTTGTAACCCTTTGTGTCTAAACATTGGCAAAGCTAATTGACGCCGACCGGCCAAAGTAGTGGAAGTCTGACACCTGGGCATTGTTACGTTGTTTAGTTCGCTATTAGCCGAGTCGTGACAGGGACTTATTTCTCAAAGATTATCGTCTGGTTTCTACCATTTTCTTTGGCTTGATATAAGGCATTGTCAGCGTGTTTGAATAATTTTTTTTCGTCCAAAGCCTCTCCTTTAAGAGAGGAGATGCCCATACTAACCGTAATTATATCAGCCACTTTGGAGTACTCGTGTTTTATCCCCCGTGCATCAATATTTTTCTTGATTTGTTTGGCTAGGATCTTAGCGCCTTGTAAATCGGTGGCGGGCATTAGCACCACAAATTCTTCTCCGCCGTAACGTGCAACAAAATCGGTGCTGCGAATTAATGAGTTCGAAATCGTCTGAGCCACTTCTGTTAAGGTGGTATCCCCTTTGTCGTGACCGTAATTATCGTTATACGTTTTAAAGAAGTCGATGTCGATGACCATCAGGGACATCACTTGAGACGTTCTTTTAGACAAAGCAATCAGCTCGCCTAGAGTATGCTCGTATAGACGGCGGTTGGCAATTTGGGTCAGTGGATCGATGTAACACAATTCTTTAAGTGTTATATTGGCCTCTTCCAGTTCTGAAGTACGCGCCGACACCATTTTTTCAAGGTCGTTACTGTACTTTGTTAAAGCTTCCGTCTGTCTTGCTTGAACCCATAAAGGGATAAACACCAGTCCAATCGTGAGTAATATCACCACCACCATCACCATGATGACCACAATATGTGTCACTTCTAAGGGGTGTAGCGCCTCTTTGCCGTCGATTTCGGTAGTTAAACCAAGTCCTAATCTGTCGTTCCATAACCATGCACCAAAAACAGGCACGCCACGATAATCCCGGTAGGTTTCAAGATAAGGCTTATTATCACCTGATATGGCGCTAGCTGCCATGCGTGTTAATGGTCTGTTGTCCCTGGATTTTTTGGGCATATGCCCTTTAAACAGGTTACCACCGGGGTCGGTCAACCGAATGGATAATATGCCGTTTCCATCGTCAGCAATGGCCTCGACCGCATTTAATTGATCGTAAAATCGGCTTGGGGTGATGAGCTGCCCCTTATTGTCGAAGGCGTAGGTTTCGCCGGTCTCACCCATTCTGCCCAACTGGGTAATGCGGGAGAAACCGGTCATGGGATTGAGGCGGATTATCAAAGCCGCCATCACATTTTTTGTTTCATCCAATATTGGGGTCGCGATAAAAATACTATGTTGTTTATTGGGCATTATTACTGATATAGATTTTAAGTGTATATCTGTAACGACATTGGTAATAAACAGGGTTTCACCCAAAAACACTCGGTCAAGATAAGCTTTCTGATGTTGATTGATGATATTTTCGCTGCCGATATTGGCATCCAGTTTAGAGGCGACACTCACCCTGTCAGGGGCGATGATGAAGAAATCGAGGTCATCATGACGCCGCATTTTCTCACTCACCATAGCTCTGATTTTTTGCAGCGCCTCAGAGTCCATACTGCTTATGCCGCTGTCATATTCATTGAGTAGAGTTTTGCTCAAGTCACCCAGCGATGGATCTTTTGCAAAGTAGGTCAAATTATCCAGTCGACTGCTTACCCAAAGTTCCAGTGCTTCCTGGGTAATCTGCAACACCGTATTCAGCGATTTATGAATGTTTTGTTTTGAGTTGGTTTCAATATACGACAATGTAGCCCACATGGTAATGACCACACATAACACAAAAATCAATGGGTATAGTATTGGGCCCATTAATTTTTTCACAGATAACTTCATAACCAGCTACACCTATTTTTATTTTTATGCTTATCCTTATGCTTATTTTTTTCAGGCCTAAGTGTAACTGAATTTCTCGCCAAAGACATGTAAACCGTTAACCAGTGTGCTACAGACTAAGGCCGTCAAGCTCCGGAAGCCTTTTCGCCACGACGCATCAATGTCATTAACTTAAGAAATTAACACATACGTTTATAACTCAACTTCTACCGGGACTTATCGAACCTGTTTTATGCTTATATTGCTGCTTTGCTGGCGCTAGGCGTAGTACTTTAGTCTGCTTTAAAATTTAAAGCGGAAGAGTCACCGACAAAGAGCAGCTTAAAATATCAAGCTTGCTGCTTCTCATTCTCTAGTTAAAATTCAATCGACAAGTGATTAATCCAACGAAATGATAATAACAAACATCCGAGCTAAACCAATTCAAAGTAAAGCCTCT
>JAWUXT010000157.1:0-28724 GCA_034111205.1 Paraglaciecola sp.
TTTTATCTTCGTGCTACAAAATCGTTTGGTTGAATATTAGCCAAAGGGGCACCGGTAACTGAAGCGACGACTGCTGTTTCAGCAAATACTTGTCTTACTACCACCTCCTCGGGATGTAATTGAAATTGTCGGTGTGGAAAATTTTGAGCATCAAAAAATTGATTAATTTGGAACAAGGTCAATTTGTCACCTTGTTTCACGCCGTTGTGTTTGCCAATATTAACAATTAGGCTCTCACCACTAATGTTTATTACCCGTCCAAATGCCGGTAAACAGCTCACTGATTCATCTATTGATTGCACCACTGATTGTATGATCTTTTCGGTCGCCGAGCCAAACGATGAATCCCATAATTGTCGGCTATTGCTGTCTATAGGTGTGTAAGGATCAAAGTTCCATATCGCGGACATATTTTGTGTGTCTTGGAAAACCATTTCACCAGAATTACCATCATACATCGAGAAGGACAAAGTAAGGTTTCGTTTGCTTTGGTCGCTTTTCCAAAATGCCAACCCAGAAGCTTTTGATGTTTCTACAGCAAATTCTTCTATTTCACCGAACAGCACATATTGAGCATCCGTTTTTCTTGCGAGGTTAAATGCAGTTGCTTTCTTTTCTTTATCTGCTGGATTTAAATAGTAAGGCTCTATAGGATTAATAAATGAATATTTCGCATGGTTTTGGGCTTCTTGTTGTAGCTTTTCAGCTATCACTTTACCAAAATCATATAGGTTGCCGACGGCAGCTTGTTGCCGTTTATTGATGCTATACCATGTCGTGACAATATCTTTTTTGTAATCTGAAGCAGTGCATAAAGCTTCTTGTGGGAATATATCTGCTCTTATGGAAACCGTTACGTATTCGTCGTGGTAAATTTCATCAATCAGTTCAATGTTATTCACTTCACCTGAAGCGCGAATTTCAAAGCGGTCGTCTTCAAGCAAACCATTAGCAAGTGACTGAATACTCTTAACTGACGCGCCAGAGAATAGTAGTGCTTGTTTAATGGCTTCTTGAGTCGCTTGTTGACGTGCCGCTTCTTTTTCACCATTGTGAATAATGGCTTGACCTGTGGCTTCGAACCAAATTGCAATTGCAGGGCTGCTGCTAACAAGTAATATTAGAACGGAGGTTATTTGTATTATTCTACTTACTTGCATAACTTACCTTTGTTATAACTTGGGTAAAGTGAACCCTGTGATAATGCATCGTCAAATTTCAGACAGATTTTCTATTTCATTTAACTTTTTTTAACTAAGCATCTTAACTAAGCACAACTAAGCACAAATCATACCTACATGAGTATATTATTTTTTAAGTATGCTTATTGTTGGGTATGCTTATATTTGGGTATGATTATTGCATAGAATGTTAGGGAGAGCTTAGGGAGAGCTTAGGGAGAGCTTAGGGAGAGCTTAGGAAGAACATAAATATTATGACTTTAATAATTATATAGTTAATAGCAGGGTGTTAGGAAAATGATGAACATAAAAAGTGTCAATAAACTAAGCAGCCGATATGTAGCTTTTGCAGCAGTTTTAAGTATGTGTCTTACAGGCTGTTCTAGTGTGTTCAATAAACATGTTGAGTGGGAAACTGTCGCCCCTGAAACCTATCCCGTTATTTCTGCTGTTGGCTATGCACCTATATCAGTTCAAAATGGGGCTAGTGAGTCTAGTCGAATGTTGATGGCACTCAAGGCCTCAAAGCTAGATGCATATCGTGAATTAACTGAGCAGGTGTTTGGACAAAAAGTGGATAGCGGTCAGTCTTTAGCAAGTTTGGTTATACAAAATACTAGCTTAGATAGCTCGGTACAAGGTGTGATTAGAGGTGCAAAAGTCGTGAAGAGTTACCCAGTAGGAGATGACATGTATGCGACTGAGTTAGAATTGGACTTTAAATTAGTCAACGACATATATCTATCTACAGCACGGCCCAGGCGCGTTAAAAAAGTCCATTATTATTAGAATCAGCTTTGAGCAACTATCCTAAGATTAAAAAGGTTTTATTGATATAACTGAGGCTATCTTTATCGCAGGGGCTTTTTATTGATCTGCTCGGGGGTGACTTAAGCGCTGATCCCGCCTCCAGAAGTACCACCTTGAGTACGTCCGCTTTTATCATATGTCATCGATTCTTTGGCTCTGGACTCTAATAAAAGATTACGTAGGTGCTCTAGGCGTAATTGACCTTGTTCTACTGCTGTTTGATTAATTTGAGTGCGATACTTGCATTGAGCAACCATATCTTTTGCTTGATTAAATAACTCAACAATTTCTTGGTCATCTTTTTGTTCTTGACTAGATTTGATATACAAGCCGGAAATAAGAGTATCCTGCTTTTGTACAGAATCAAGCAAGGCTTCCTTAGTTTTAAGCATGTTGATCAGTGATTCAGCATCTCTGCTACTGATGAGGTGAAGTTCTGTTTCAAGAATCTGTTGTAATTCTAGTAAGAATTCATGTTGACTCTTAATTGCTTTTTTTAATTCAGACATAAGATTAGCCAAAGATAAGGACAGCATTCATTATGCTGCCTTTATGCTTTAGTACCAAATAATTCTGATTCTAATGTCGAAATCTTCTGAGCAAGTGATTCAGCATTAACTTGATACTCACCGCTTTGAATCGCTTTTTTCAATCTATCAACCTTTTCTTGATTGACAGGTGCTTCCGTACTTTTCCTCTGAACTTGGCTAAGTTGTTGTGCAGATGTCGTCAATGACACAGAGTCTTGGCGAACACCGGCTGTTGCTGATTTTTGCACACTGGATTGTTGTGCACTACCGTTATTCAAAGCCTGCTGTTGCTGACTGAGTTTCTGGTTATCAACGGGCGCTTTTGGGCTACCGTTGTTTATGTTGTTAATAGACATAATGAATACTCACTCCCTTATATTTAACCTCATTTTAGTTATCGGCCACGATCCATGATACTTTAGCAAAAAAAACAATTTTCAGCACTATTTTCAGCACTAATTGAATAGGGTATAAAACTTATTGTTTCCCGATGCACTTAAATACCAATTTCTACTTGCCCTGTACTAGATACTCGGGCGTATATTTTTTTACTGGAACGTCTATTTTTCACTTGAATTGTTTCACCCATTCTACCGTCTTCTAGTGCGACACCACTGGTTTTTACTCGCATACTGGGGTTGCCAGCAGAGATAGTAACGCTGTCGCCTTTGCACACATAACATAAGTTATTTGGGTCAACGGGTCTGCCCGCTGAAACGCGACGTTTTATTCTTGCGCCTACTACATCCTCTATATCGGCAAATGTACTTCTTCTTAAACGTTTTTTATCCATATTAATTATATGAATATTATCTTCAGTTAATAATGTTCCTGGGCTAACCGCGCTAGAAATAACCACAACTGGTTGCGTTTCCGTGGCTTTTACTACCATAAACATATACCAATCGTTGTTGTTACATTGGGCTTTTACCGAAACATTCGACTGGCTTAGTGCTTCTGGACTCGAGGAGAAAGTTAAGGTGGAAGTACACTCTGGTATCTCAACCCGTTGGTCAATAGGCATTGCTTCTACATTGATGGTTTTAATACTGTCAGGGTCTAATTGGCTTAATACAAATTTTTCTGCCTCGCTAATCAATTGCTGTTTTGTTAAATTATTTTCATCTGCCGCCGTTATACCAGTATACATACAAGTAGTTATTGCGATCAGGTTAGCTAATGCGTGATAATAATGTAATTTATTCATGTTCACTTGTTGTTAATTTGTCTATGCTAAGGGCGTATTAACGAGAGCATAAAGCGTCAATATTTAGACGCTTTGATAGTAACTTTACGGTTGCTATTGCTCAGCTCAGTTAATGAGTTACGTGTAAGTGTCAATTTGTTGCGGTTCTGCGCAATATAGTTGTGGTTTAATTGTCCTTAATCGTACCTTAGTAAGATATAAGCAAAAGTTACGCCGCTTTTAATTCGTATTGGAGTCATATATGTCTGAAATTCTTAACTCGGTCAACCAACGTACCCAACTGGTTGGTGAAAATAGATTAGAGTTGTTGTTGTTTAAACTCAATACAAGACAGCGGTTTGGTATTAATGTATTTAAAGTGCGTGAAGTATTGCAGTGTCCGCCTTTGACCTCTATGCCTAGACTAAATAAGTTAGTTAGAGGCATTGCCCACATCCGCGGGCAAACTATTTCTGTGATTGACATGAGTATGGCTGTAGGTGGCAAGAGGATAGAAGACCTCAGCACTGCTTTTATTATCATTGCTGAATACAACAGTTCAGTTCAAGGATTTTTAGTGGGCTCAGTAGAGCGTATTATTAACACAAACTGGCAGTCTATTATGCCACCACCGAAAGGTAGTGGTCGCGAAAGTTACTTGACCGCAGTGACTCAAATGGATGATGAATTAATAGAAATTTTGGATGTTGAAAAAATATTAAATGATATTTCACCTGTCAAGACTGATTTGAGTGACGAGGTTGCAGGTAATC
Organism: Paraglaciecola sp.; assembly: GCA_034111205.1. Lineage (GTDB taxonomy): Bacteria > Pseudomonadota > Gammaproteobacteria > Enterobacterales > Alteromonadaceae > Paraglaciecola. The sequence continues at coordinate 4,481 of JAWUXT010000157.1, forward strand.
TGAAAGTAGATAATAAGCATGAAAAAATAATATTTATTGCTGATGACTCTTCTGTGGCTCGAAATCAGGTTAAGAAAGCTCTGTCCTCACTCGGTCTAGAAATCGAATTAGCAAAAAATGGTCTTGAAGCTTTGGAGAGATTAAAAGAAATTGCTGCCGAAACAGGTGATATAACCGACAAAGTTGGTGTATTGATATCAGATATTGAAATGCCTGAAATGGACGGATACACACTTACAGCTGAGATAAGAAATACCCCAGAATTAAAAAAACTTCACGTTATTTTGCATACCTCTTTAAGTGGTGTGTTTAATCAGGCAATGGTTGAAAAAGTGGGGGCTGACGATTTTATTGCCAAGTTCCACCCTGATGAATTGGCTACCTCAGTTCATAAGTGGTTTGGAAACGAGTAATACTCGCTTAGAGAGTTGTCGATTAAACTCGCAGAACAAGATGCTGTTTTCGGAATTACAAAAATATGTTGTTAGAGAGTATAGAGTGACAGATAAAGAGTTTGATGAGCATCATTATGTCTCTTTTCGTTATTTCTTAGAACGTGCCTGTGGCATCGTTTTAGGTGATAATAAACAGTATTTAGTGCGCAGTAGGCTGACACCTTTGGTCAAACGCTTTAGCTGTTTGTCAATTAATGCTTACATAGACTCCGTAATTAAAGGGAATCGAGCACATCAAACAGCTGCAATTGAAGCCATGACGACTAATGAAACGTTATGGTTTCGTGATGATTACCCCTTTAAGTTGCTTGAAAATCCAATACTTAGCAAATTTTCTGGTAAAACTAAACCATTACGTGTATGGAGTGCTGCTTGTTCGTCGGGTCAAGAAGCTTACTCCATTGCCATGACGATCTTGAACTTCAAAAAGCAGCAGTCACAAAGCTTTCGTGCTGGTATCGAGATTGTTGGGACCGATATATCCGAAGAGATGTTGCAGCGATGTAGGTCAGCAGAATACGATCAATTAGCCATTTCGCGTGGTTTACCAGAGCAGTTCAAAACTGATTTCTTTGAACCTGTTGATAACAGTAAACTGAGATTGAAATCACAAGTCAGATCCTTAGCTAACTTTAGATCAATCAACTTATTAGATAGTTACTCATCTCTTGGTAAGTTCGATATTATTTTCTGTCGTAATGTACTGATTTATTTCTCCCCCGAAGTAAAAAAGCAAATACTGCAAAAGATTGCCGCTTGCCTGCAAGATGATGGCATATTATTCCTCGGCGCATCGGAATCTATCTCAGCTTTGACCGATAAATTTTCTATGGTCAGATGTAATCCAGGCCTTTATTACCTTATAAAACCTCAATAAAACCTGAATAAACCCCAACTTAGTCCTCTACCTATATTTTAATCTAATTAATGTTGTTGCCGATGGCACAGTCTTTGCTTTAAGTCGATACATAGAGGAGAAATATATGGCTATTAACTTAGATAAATTAATGGGTTTTCATCATAAAGCTCTGCAGGTCCGAACTGACAGGATGGAAGTGCTTGCGGGAAACTTAGCGAATGCAAACACACCTGGTTACAAGGCAAGAGACATCGATTTTCAAAAGGCGATGAAAACCGCGCAGCAATCCAGTGGTAATAATTTAGTTCGTACTCACGACAACCATATTAAAGGTTCAATGCAAAGCTCTGGTGAATTGCAGTTCCGTATCCCCAATCAACCTGACACAGGTGATGGTAATACGGTCGATGTTCAAATCGAAAGAAATACATTCTTAGACAATGGACTTCGGTATCAGGCCGGTATGGAATTTCTGAACGGTAAAATCAAAGGCATGAAAAAAGCCTTGAGTGGAGGTCAGTAATAATGAGCTTATTTAACGTAATGGACATTGCCAGTACAGGCATGAGCGCACAAAGTGTACGTTTGAATACCACTGCCAGTAATGTAGCTAATGCGAACAGTGTTAGCAGTAGCTATGATGAAACGTATAAAGCTCGGCACCCTGTATTTGCGGCGGAATTACGTCAAGCATCTGAGCAACAAGGTGTGGGCTCTAGAGTCAAAGTGCTTGGCGTTGTTGAAAGTGCTAAACCTTTACAAATTGAATATAGCCCAGGTCATCCTATGTCAGACGAAAATGGTTATATCTATAAACCCAATGTCAATGTGGTCGAAGAAATGGCGAATATGATGTCCGCATCTAAAGCCTATGAAACAAATGTACAGATTGCAGACACCACCAAACGAATTTTTAGAAATGTGCTAAGACTCGGTCAAGGTAGGTAGTAATGAATAGCTACCGCAAGTCATATATAGAGGAACAATTGTGGAAACAGTAAACAATGGTCTAAATACCAATTTGTACTGGCAACCAGAAAAAACTGGGGTATCTGATGGCAGTAATCAGACGCTTAGCCAGGAAGACTTCTTCTCTTTATTGACTGAGCAGTTAGCTAATCAAGATCCCACAAAGCCTGTTGATAACGATCAAATGGTCGCACAAATGACCAGTTTCACTATGGCTGATGGTATAGAACAGCTTAACGACAAATTTAGTGATTTTGCTACTTCTATGACGTCCAATCAAGCATTGCAAGCATCTAGTTTGATTGGTCAAGAAGTACTATTACAAGGTGACATCGGTTACATATCAGCTGAAGGGCAGAATGTCTCTGGTGTAGTGATTGCCGAACAAAGTGTTCAAGATCTTGAAATTACGATCGAAAATGAAACCGGCGAAATTATCAAGTCAATCAATGTCGGCACACAGGCAGCAGGTAACATTGAATTTAATTGGGATGGAACCGATGCAAACGGCAACAATATGCCGGTTGGCAATTATGTGGTGCGTGCACAAGGCAATGTAGCGGGTGAGTCAATAGTGCTTCCCACCGCAATCAACAGGCATGTAGACAGCGTTAGTCTGGCAGCAAGTAGTCAGGGTATTATTCTTAATTTGGACGGCGATGTTAGTGTCACACTTAACGATGTCATTCAAATCGGCGGTTAACAGGAGAAACAAAATATGTCTTTTAACATAGCGTTAAGTGGCGTGTCAGCGGCACAAAGAGACTTAGATACAACAGCAAATAACATTGCTAACGTTAATACCGTGGGTTTTAAAGAGTCCCGGGCAGAGTTTGGTGATGTGTATGCTCAGTCTCTGCTGGCAGGGGGGAAAACGAAAGTCGGTGATGGTGTGATTACCCAAGAAGTGGCCCAACAGTTTTCTCAAGGTAGCTTGCAGTTTACTGACAATGCGTTGGATTTGGCAATTACCGGCAACGGTTTTTTTGCTACAGTACCAGGCTTAGACTCCAGAGATTTTTCCTTTACTCGTGCGGGGATGTTTAAATTAGATTCAAGCAATTTTGTGGTGAATGCTAATGGTGACAATTTATTAGGTTTTCCGGTCAATGCCGATGGTACCTCTTCATCAGTGGCGTTAAGTACCACCGAACCCGTTAGTGTCCCAGACTCTTCAGGCTCACCTTCGGCTACTACTGAAATCAGGCTAGAGATGAATTTACCCGCCGGAGATGATCCCAAAAACCCCGAATTTTTTGACCCAGACGATAGCAGTACTTACAACGCTGCTACGTCAGTGACTATTTATGATTCTTTAGGTGACAGTCATGTACAAACCTTTTATCTATTAAAAGATATTACCCCAGGTAACGACAATCAATGGATAGGGGTGACTTATGTAGATGACCAACCTCTTGCTGATGGCGCTTTAGGCGCGGTTAATACAGTTGGCGGCACTGCCTTAGGGGCTGCTATTCCTGCGTTTAGATTACAATTTAGTAGCGGTGGTGATTTTCAAGCGATGACTGACTCAGCAGGCGATCCTTTGATTTTGGGTGACGCCACTTCAGTGCCACTAGGGGCGGGGATCTTACTCAACGGATCTGACCCGAATCAAATAATTACCACTAATTTTACGTTGAATGCAGATACTGCAGTATCTGGGGAGCCCACGCAGTTCGCCTCAGCATTTGAAGTCACGTCATTGGAGCAAGATGGTTTGGCTGTAGGTCGTTTGACGGGTATTGCTATAGATACCGATGGACTTGTAAGGGCAACCTATTCAAATGGAACATCTGAACCCATTATTCGAGTAGCGCTGGTACGTTTTGCAAATGACCAAGGCCTAACTCAACAAAGTAATACTCAGTGGCAAGAAAGTATTGACTCCGGTGAAGCTTTAGCCGGTGAAGCCACTACTGGTACCTTTGGTGATATCAATTCATCTGCCTTAGAGCAGGCAAACGTTAACCTCACTACAGAGCTTATCGACCTGATTATCGCCCAGCGGAACTTCCAAGCCAATTCAAGAGCATTGGAAATTAACAATCAGTTAAATCAAACAGTACTTAATATTCGTTAATAACATACTGATATATATATATATTTTAGGCTGCTTTCGAGCGGCCTTTTTTATATCTGATGTATACATAAAGTAATTGCCTTAGATGGCATCTTATTTGCAGATACCTTAACCAAGATCCAACTAAGTCAAGATTTTGTCATGGATAAACTACTTTACATTGCCGCCAGTGGCGCTAAACAAGATTTATTAGGTGCATCGGTCCGCGCCAATAACTTGGCTAATGCGCAAACCACTGGTTTTAAGGCGCAACTTGAACAAGCTCGGGCCATGCCTGCATTTGGCGAAGGTTTGCCGAGTCGAGTATTTTCTATGACAGAAAATGCTGTTAACAATTTTGACGGTGGTGCCATGATCCAGACTGGCAGAGAGCTGGATTTGGCGATACAAGGCGATGGTTGGTTTTCAGTACAAGATGCACAAGGTAATGAAGCTTATAGCCGAAATGGTAGTTTTGAATTAGGCCCTAACGGCGAGCTTAAAGATTCTTACGGGAATACTGTTATTGGTGATTTTGGGCCTGTATTTTTACCTGTTCCTTTATCCAAAATCAATATAGCGAATGACGGTACGCTTTCAGTTCAACCTCAAGGTGCGCCCGAAACTGTTCTGGAAGAGGTAGGGCGTCTCAAGTTTGTGAACCCAGATGTGCGCGATATGGAGCGAGGGACTGATGGCCTGTTTCGATTAAAAACGGGCGAATTAGCCGAAGAAGATGCGTTGGTTAGTATTCGTACCGGTGTCCTTGAAGGCAGTAATGTTAATCCTGTTGAAGAAATGGTCAATATGATCAATTTGCAACGGCATTATGAAATGCAAATTAAGATGATGAAACAAGCAAAAGAAATTGATACCCGTGGTAATCAATTGTTGCGCATTATTTAAGGCAGTTGCTGCGTCGCTAATTATCACAACCGTTAGCAAATTAAGCTAACAACCAAAAATTTAGGAGACAACCTATGCATCCTGCATTGTGGATAAGTAAAACAGGCCTAGATGCCGCTCAGACTGATGTCGCAGTAATATCCAATAACTTGGCTAACGCCAGCACCGTGGGTTTCAAAAAAGACCGCGCTATTTTCGAGGATTTGCTCTATCAAAATATCAACCAACCAGGTGGCCGCTCTTCAGCGGATACAGAGTTACCTTCAGGATTGATGTTAGGGGCTGGTAGTAAAGTTGTAGCGACCCAAAAAGCGCACACTCAGGGTAATATGCTGACTACCGAAAACTCTTTGGACATGATGGTACAAGGCAAAGGTTTTTTTGAAATTTTACAACCAGACGGAAGTACTGCATACACTAGAAATGGTCAATTCACGCTTAATGACCAGGGGCAAATAGTCACACCAGGTGCTGGATTTTTACTGCAGCCTGCGATCACAGTGCCAGAAGATGCTCAGCAGTTAACTATTTCGCAAGATGGCGAAGTGTCTGCTTCAGTCAAGGGGCAAGCTGACCCTCAAGTATTAGGACAGATTAGTTTATCTGACTTCATTAATCCCACTGGTTTGCAACCCACTGGTCAGAATTTATATGTTGAAACAGCTGTCAGTGGCGCGCCCATACAGGGAGTGCCCGGCTTAGAAGGCATTGGCACTATATTGCAAGGGGCGCTTGAAACTTCTAATGTGAATGTCACAGAAGAGCTCGTCAACTTAATTGAAAGTCAGCGTTTGTACGAAATGAACTCAAAAGTAATTTCAGCCGTTGACTCGATGTTGGGTCAGGTTATTCAGCAGCTTTAATGAGAGTGAAATAGTGATGATTAAGTCAAAGTTACTCAAATTAGCATACCTATGTCTAGGCATAGGTATGCTAATTGGTTGCCAATCTACTAACAGTCATCAACCGTTACCAAATGACCCATTTTATGCACCTATTAGGCCCGAAGTCCCACGCGAAAAAGTAGCTGAAGATGGAGCTATTTTTCAAGCTGATATGGCTAATAACCTTTTCTCGGATGTAAAAGCTAGGCGTGTTGGCGACATTATTACCGTTAACCTTCAAGAAAACACTCGAGCCACTAAATCAGCAAGTAACAGTACGTCAAAAGCAACCGGTGTAGCGCTCAACCCGATAATAGGTTTGGGGGGAAATGCCCTCAACCTTGGTGGTGAGTCTATACAGATGGGCCTGGATGCATCTAATGATTTTGCAGGTGATGCCTCTGCCAATCAAAGTAACAATTTAACCGGCGCTATTTCAGTGACCGTGGTGCAAGTACTAGCTAACCAAAACTTATTGGTCCGAGGTGAAAAATGGCTGACCTTGAACAATGGTGACGAATACATTCGCTTAACTGGTGTCGTTCGCCCAGATGACGTTAGCCCAACTAATGAAATAGAGTCGACCAAAATAGCCAATGCACGCATTCAATATAGCGGCACGGGTAGTTTTGATAGAGCACAAAAGGAAGGCTGGTTAAGCGGTTTTTTCTCATCTGAATATTGGCCGTTTTAGTATGGAGAATTATATGAAAACTTTTATTACCCTGATGATCGTAGTCAGTTTGATGTTGTCACCTATGACTTATGGGCAAAGGATAAAAGACTTAGCTACAGTCCAAGGAGTCAGAAGCAACCAATTAGTAGGTTATGGTCTGGTAGTGGGTTTACCTGGAACAGGGGAACAAAGCCCATTTACAGAGCAAAGTTTTCGAACCATGTTATCGAATTTTGGTATCAGTTTAGATAATAACCTGAAACCTAAAATTAAAAATGTTGCAGCTGTTGCTGTGCACGCTCTGCTACCTCCTTTTATCAAACCAGGGCAATCCATAGACGTCACTGTTTCCTCTATCGGTGAAGCTGCGAGTTTACAAGGTGGCACACTGATACAAACTTTCTTGAAAGGATTAGATGGCAATGTTTATGTCATAGCTCAAGGTAGTCTAGTGGTCAGCGGATTTGGCGCAGAAGGCGGTGATGGTTCAAAAATAGTAGTAAACACGCCTACTGTTGGACGTATTGCTAATGGTGGTTTAGTCGAGCGAGCGGTGCCAAGTGGCTTTATGCAAAATGACTATTTAACACTCAATTTGAAATATCCTGACTTTTCAACTGCTAAAATTCTGGCTGACACCATTAATACTCGTTTAGGGGCTGACCCCGACAAAGGTTATGTTATTGCTACCCCCATTGACGCGGCGTCTGTCAGAGTGACTGCACCCAGAAGTGTTGGCCAAAGAGTCGGATTTCTGGCCACCTTAGAAAATTTTGAATTTACCCCAGCGAAAGCCTCGGCAAAAGTAGTGATCAACAGTCGAACCGGCACCATCGTGATTGGCCAAGATGTAAGGCTCTTACCTGCCGCAATTACCCATGGTGGACTAACTGTAACCATTGCTGAAAACCAAACAGTCACTCAGCCTAATGCATTAGCTGATGGTGAAACCGTGGTGACGACTCAATCTATTGTAGACGTGAATTTAGATGACACTCGTATGTTTACTTTTAACCCTGGTGTGACATTAGATGAGTTGGTCAGAGCAGTGAATGAAGTTGGTGCAGCACCTGGTGATTTAATGGCTATCTTAGAAGCATTACGTGAAGCAGGAGCCTTACAAGGCGACCTGGTCGTTATTTAAGGTTATCTTATGGAACAGTCACTTACTACCCAAAACCCACTTGAATTATCTAGAAATGCTAATGATATTAAAGGTTTGGATGCGTTGCGTCGTGCAGCGCAAAGCGGTGACAGTAAAGCTTTAGATGAGGCAGCCAAACAATTTGAGGCTATCTTTGTGCAAATGATGCTCAAGTCGATGCGTAAAGCGCAAGACGTGATGGCAGATAAAGACAGCCCATTTAACTCAGAACAAGTTAAATTTTACCGAGATATGCACGATACTCAGATAGCCAGTGACTTAGCCAGCAATGGCAGTATAGGCTTGGCAGATATAATTGTGCGGCAACTAGGTAAAGCTGTTGACGGGTATATGCCTGCTGGTGCTTTACGTAGTGATGGTAATCTATCTAGTATTAATCGTAATGCAATCGCCAGCACTCAAAAATCCCAAGAAGAGGTGTTAGGCAACCAATCAATTAAAACCTTCCAATCGTTTAAAACTGCAGCTTTTGCCGACGCGCAGTCTTTTATCGAGCAGCTTTATCCCGCAGCTCAGCAAGCAGCTGAAGAGCTAGGTATAGATCCCAAGGCATTGTTAGCGCAAGCCGCTATTGAAACTGGCTGGGGACAGCACATGATCCATAATACTTCTGGACAGAATTCCCACAATTTATTTGGTATTAAAGCTGATCGACGTTGGCAGGGTGACCGAGCGATGGTCGATACTATCGAATTTGAGAAAGGTGTTGCCGCTCCAAAAAAAGCGCCCTTTAGAATGTACGATTCCTTTGCCGACTCGATGCAAGATTACGTTGGTTTTGTAAAACAAAATTCGAGATATGAAGACGCAGTTAAGCAAAGCCAGTCACCACAAGATTACTTTTCAGAGTTACAAAAAGCGGGTTATGCCACTGATCCCGATTATGCAAATAAGGTTATTGCTGTGTTTGAAGGTGAACAGTTTAAACAATATTCACTAGAAAAATTCAGCGATAAGGGCGATAAGAAATGATTTACAGTAGTAATAATACCAAAAGTGCCGATCTATTTTCTATCGCTAAAAGTGGGGTGAATGCCAGTAAACAATTGCTCAACACTGCTGGTCATAATATTTCTAATGTTAATACCGAAGGTTATGTGCGCGAACGTACTAGCTTTCAAAGCCAGTTAACTGGAGGAGTCGGACAGTCTACCACTGAGCGAGTGCTGAATGTATTTGCACAAAATCAATTACGACGTGATACCACATTGCAAAGTGAACATGAGAATTTTTATAATAAAACGACGGTGATAGATAACGTATTTGCCAGCGAAGCGAATAGTATTTCTGCTAGTATGAGTCGTTTTTTTTCTGCAGTACAAACTGCAACGGATGACCCTACAAGTCTGGCTGGAAGGCAACTAGTCCTTGGTGAAGCAAAATCATTGGTTGGTCAAATCGGAACCGTGTCAGGTTTCTTGAGAGACAAAGAAGAAGAACTGAATCTAGAAATCAGTGCCAATGTTAAAACCGTGAATTCGCTGGTTCACACTATTTCTGATTTAAATGTCGCGATAGTGGTGAATCAAGCTAGTAATCCAAATAATGAACCTGGAACGTTAAAAAACCAGCGAGACAGTGCCATTTTAGAACTAGCCAGCTTAATCTCTATCGAAGTGCGGCAGAGCTCCGGAAATGACGGTCGAGTGATGGTTAACTTAACATCTGGGGAATCTCTGGTTCTGCAAGACGGTTCGTTTAATGTTTTAGAGGTAGAAAACGACGCAGATTTAAACTATATGTCTTTACAACTTTCTAGTCGTGACAAACCTACCGTCTTAAATGTTGATGAAAATGAGCTAGGAGGAGCAATTGGTGGATTGTTGCGTTATCGAGATGATGTATTAGAAACTAGTCGCAGGGAGTTAGGACAAATAGCCCTAGCGCTGACTGAGTCGATTAATACCCAAAACCGTCAAGGCATGGATCTGGATCAGCAACTGGGTAGCGATATATTTTCGCTTCCGGAGTTTGTGGGACTGGAATACCCCGATAATGCTAATGGTGCCAGTGTGGTGACAGGGCGAATTACCGCCGGTGCTGCGAGTGAAATCAGCAGTGCAGATTATCAAGTGACCATCAATAGTGTGACACCTGGCGCTCCGTCAACGCTAGATGTAACTATGACTGCGCTGAATGCCGATGGCACCATAATTAAAGATGTAAATGGTAATGATATCACCCAGAATTATCCTATAGTAGATGCACAGTCAGGTACCTTTACTAAAATGCTAGGTGGCGTAGAGTTGGAATTTTCCAGTGGTGCCACTTATACCCCAGGTGATCAATTTTTAATTCAACCGACTAAAAATACCGCTGATCAAATTGAGGTCCTAATGACTCGCCCTGAGGATTTAGCATTAGCTTCACCTATTCGAGTCGATACCAACATAGGTAATTTAGGTGACGCCGAACTTGCCTCTACTAAAGTGACGAATAATTTTGTAGACAATACCTTCACTGACAGTAAAGCATCTGGCTTTGATGGGGCGGGTGGTTTACACGGTCCAGGCAGTTCACCAACAGGCGTCGGTGGTGTAGGGGCACCCGTGCAGATTTTCTTTACCGCAAATGATGAATATGAAGTCAAAGACAGTGCCGGAAACACTATTACTACTGTGTCTGGTGTGACCGATTTAAATAACTTGATGGCGCAAGCTGAAGGAACCGCCGGGTGGCCTGCTGCCTTCAGTGCATTAGATGATTATCCTGGCTTTGAGTTGTCGTTACAAGGCGAGCCTAAGGCTGGTGATACTTTCACAATTGGTTATAACACAGATGGACTGAACGATAATCGAAATGGGTTAACGATGGCAGACTTGCAGAATAAAAATAGTATGCAAATTAGCAATCGTGGCTCTGGTGCGGCCGCTAGTTTTCACGAGGCTTATGCTAATATTGTGAGTGATATTGGACAACAAGCCGCCAGTGCTGATATAGCATTGCAAGCGGCTGATGCGCTTAAATCTCAGTCAAGTGATTGGTTTCAATCAGTATCGGGTGTCAGCTTAGATGAAGAAGCCGCAAATTTGGTCAGGTATCAACAATCTTATGCGGCAGCAGCGCGCTTGCTTAGTACTGCGCAAAACTTGTTTGATACTATCTTAGCCGTTGTTCGATAACTAAAGGTAAAACATGCGTATTTCTACAGGGCAACTTTACGACCGTAGTATCCAATCTGTATTAGATAACCAAGCGGATTTGTCGGATATTCAACAACAACTATCTTCAGGCAAAAAACTCTTGCGCCCGTCTGATGATCCTGTCGGAGCAGCCCAGGTTATAAGATTAACCGAAGAAATTGATTTAATCGCTCAGTATAAAAAGAATACTAATTTATTGACCAATAGTTTGGAGCAAGAAGAAACCGTTTTAAGCAGTGTAAATAATGCGGTTAACCGTGCTCGAGTATTAATGATCCAATCGGGCAATGGCATTATCAGTACTGGGGACAGGAAAGCGATTGCGATAGAAGTGGGCCAAATTCGTGATCAAGTTTTTGATTTAATGAATAGCCGCAATCCTGCCGGAGAATATATTTTTGCTGGGTTTCAATCTGCATCACCAGCATTCAGTCTAAATGCGAGTGCAACAGGTAACAAATATAATTTTGAAGGAGATGGAGGCGAGAATAAAATTAAGGTGTCGGATACCGTTAGTTTACAAATGAATAATTCGGGACAGGAAGTATTTGAAAATGTATTTTCTCGTTTGAAATCGACTATCACCGGCTCTTTAGGGGCAACATCTGCGTCGTTAGAGATACAAGGGCAAAGTGCCTTCGATAAGTTTCATAAAAATAGTTATGATGCAGTCAACCCAGTCAACAACGAATTTGAAGTCAGAATTATTTCGGCGACCCAAGCGCAAGTAACCAATGTAGGGTCTGGAGCTATTTTAGATACGATTGACTTTTCAAGTGGTAGCGCATTTTTGTATAAAGGTTTAGAGTTTAATATTGCAGGTACTACAGGCGACACAGTTAATTTTCAGTTAGAGAAACCAGAAAAGAAAAATATAGCTGAAACACTTAACGACTTTGTTAATTCGTTAAATAACCCAAATATTAGTGACGGAGGTCTTGACGAGGCTTTATCTGATGCACTGGTTGGTGCAGATAATTCATTAACTAGCATGGCCAATGCTATCTCTGAAATTGGTGGCCGAGGCAACGTGGCTGATTCTGTATTGGCTTCAAACTTAGACCTAGAAATTGCTAACAGATCGGCTCGTTCGAATATCGAAGATGTAGATTACGCCGTGGCAGTGTCAGAACTTAGCCGTCAAGAAACTGCTTTACAGGCAGCCCAAGCCACTTTTGCTCGGGTAACAGGTACATCATTATTTGATTTCATCTAAGCTTACCTTACCTTACCTATACTTTATTACTCATCAATGAATCTAGATTGATCTCAGCTAAATACACACAGCTTTTGTTGTCCTCATGTGATGAATAATAACTGACGTAAAGCGTGTTTTCTTCCAATATACCCTTTTCCAAAACTCTTTTTTTCAAAACTAAGCCCGGATAACTGTTGTCGCCAGCTGAGGGCAAAATCAGTAATTCTTGTAAATCACCAGTCGACAAGTTCATTTTAAGTAACCCTGTTACAAGTTTTCCTTGTTTGATTATTCTGCCAGAGACCAACGCAAAATCAGTATTTAGGCGCAACATAACAGGACCACCAATATAACGTCCTAAATCTATCCAACGCCATTTTTTAAAAGGGAATGAACTTTGTCCAAGTTGGGCTGAGTAACTGTCGGCATCTCTTCTTACTATTGCAAAGGCGTTATTATTGTCAAAAATAATATCGCTTTCATTTGGGTAACCTTTATTGTGCTTCTTCAAACTTAAGGCAAAAGGTTGATGCAGATGAAAACTTCTTCTGGGATTACCTGAATATAAATGGATCGCGTTTTGTTTTCTATTGTAAGCAAAACCAAATGCTTGACTCTTATGCCACCTTACACGCCATAACCACCACCCTCTATCTGCATATTCTTTGGCTGCGGACCAACTATACCCAGTTTGTGATACCCAATTTAAGTTTCGCGTGCTTAGTGTTTGGTTAAGTTTAGAGGTTTGACGGGCATAAGCTGTTAGCAGCATGTCGCCATCTGGTGTGACTATTATCTTCGGGTCTCTTAAATCTGTTTTAGGAATGGTTATTCGACTTGAATGTAAAACGTGACCTTGGGTATTTAAGGTCAAAATGCAGATTCTGCCGTCGGCGCTGATGTGATTTTCGGCTTCTCTATAACAACAAAATAATTGTTGTTTAAACTCACATAAATCTACAAATGCATTGTGATCTGCTTTACTACCGATTTTTTTTAACCAATTTAGAGGCATTTTAAAAACTTTTTATCATATTTAACCCATTGAAACTCAAGTGAAAACTAAATGCAAAGGCGGCAAGTTTTTACCGTTTCTCAGAAAAAAGGCAAAATCATGTTAAAGGGAATTTTAAATGGGTCGATACAGTTTTCGAGAGAGCCAGTAGTAATGATTTTTAAAATACAAAATCGTTACTCTATTAGTGTTATTTAACCAGCCACATAATTATTTAATTATGCGGTCGCCAGCATCGTCTGGACTGAGAGTGTAGGAGAAAAACCATGGGTTTATTCGTAAATACCAATGTTTCATCGTTGAACGCACAACGTAATTTGTTCGATTCAGCGCAGTCTTTAAGTACATCTTTTGAACGTCTGTCTTCAGGTTTTCGTATTAACCGAGCAGCTGATGATGCTGCTGGTTTGCAGATCACTGACAGATTAACCACCCAAGTAGAAGGTCTTAACCAAGCAGCACGTAACGCCAATGATGCTATTTCACTGGTGCAAACCGCTGAAGGCGCGTTAGGCGAAGTGACTACGTCACTTCAACGTATTCGTACGCTTGCAGTACAATCCCAAAATGGTATCAACTCCTCTGCTGATCGCGCCGCGTTGCAGAAAGAGGTGACTGCCCTTAAAACTGAAATAAGCCGTATTTCTACTGACTCGCAGTTTGGTAACCTAGATATTCTACAAGGTAGTTTTTCATCTAAATTTCTAGTAGGTGCCAATGGTGGCCAGACAATATCAGTGAACTTATCTAGAACAGATGGTTACGGAGCTCAGGGACTAGGCGTCGGTGGTACTGATGTGTCGACTGTAGAAGGTGCTTCACGTGCATTAGCTGAACTAACAACAGCCATATCGTCTGTGGGTGGTGTACGTGCCGATTTAGGTGCCTTGCAAAACCGTTTTCAATCAACTATTCGTAACCTAACTAATATTTCTGAAAATGTTGCAGGGGCAAAAAGTCGTATCAAAGACACTGATTTTGCTTCTGAAACTGCGGAATTAACGCGTAATCAGATTATTCAGCAGGCGAGTTTGACTGTGTTAAGTCAGGCTAATCAGCGTCCACAAGCGGCTCTATCTTTACTAGGTTAATCTTTGCTGGGTTAGTCATTTTTTGGACTAACCTTCGATTAGCCTAGGTTTCGAGACCCTTCTTCTGTTTAGGGCTTAGAAGCCAGGGGGTAGTGCACTGGGTTGATAAGAACCGAGCAGTTGAGAGTTTCGCTCACTCTCTCAATTGAAAGAGCGCTCAGCCGGAGAAATTCTCCGGCTTTTTTCGTTGTTTAACTTATTGAAATATATAGCATTAAAAAACTAGTCAGTTTTTCTCCTAAAGAATTTTTCTTTGTCGCACGATACATGAACATAGACGTTCCGCATCTAATAAAAATATAAGCGAACGCCTTTGTAGAAGCTGAATAAAAATAAAAGCACAGCTCTGCAACCATTAAGACAACTAATAATAATAATAGTCTGGTGGTGTTTACAAAAAAATCGTTAGGAGATAAAAAAATGAGCTTATTCGTTAACACGAATGTGTCGTCGTTGAATGCAACTCGCCAGTTGTTTACGTCGAACAATAATTTAAATACCGCATTTGAACGCCTGTCATCTGGTTTTCGCATCAATAGTGCGAAAGATGATGCCGCAGGTTTACAAATATCCAACCGTCTTACTACACAAGTTCTTGGTTTAGATCAGGCAGTTAGAAATGCTAACGATGGGATATCTTTGTCGCAAACCATCGAAGGTGCACTTGCTGAAACAACCTCCGCATTACAAAGAATCCGTGTTTTGGCTGTGCAATCCCAAAACGGTATCAACTCGTCATCAGACAGAGTCGCATTACAAAAAGAAGTGACGGCATTGAAGAACGAAATGAGTCGTATTGCATCTACATCACAATTTGGAGGGGTGAACGTCTTAGACGGCGCATTTTCATCCGCTTTTTTGGTCGGCGCTAACGCAGGTCAAACTATAAGTGTGAATGTTGAGCGCACCGGTGGGTTTGGTGCATCTGGATTAAATGTGGCTGATGTATCTGTACTAACTGAAGCACAAGCATCGGCAGCCATGACTGCTGTAACAGAAGCAATCTCAATTATTGATGCTCAGCGAGCGGATTTAGGTGCGATTCAAAATCGCTTTCAATCTACGATCAGAAATTTAAGTAATATTTCTGAAAACGTATCAGCGGCAAGAAGTCGTATTCGTGACACTGATTTTGCCGTCGAAACGGCGGAATTAACCCGCTGGCAGATCATTCAACAAGCCAGTATCACGGTGTTAGGTCAAGCCAATCAACGCCCACAAGCTGCATTGCAGTTATTACAAGGGTAATAATTAGAGATAAACTAGGTGTAAAAACACGTGTATAAGCATGAGCAATTGCGGGGGCAGGCTGCAACTAAATATACGAGGGAACATTTATCTAGAGTCGGAAATATACAGATCTAGCTAGGTGATAAACGGTCGAATTGCAAATTGTGGGGACAGGCTGCAACCGACCGAGGGATATAATATTATTAATTGTTATCAACATGTTACAAAAAATTTTAGCGTAAGTGTTATGTGATTTAATACATTAAGCCGAGACTTTTGTGTTAAATCGCCGACAGACAGAACAGACGCCAGGAGGTAGTGAGGTATTGAGGTTTAGGCCATCAATTCTGTCTATCAGCTTGAGCATAAGCTCACACTTTTTGCATTTGCTTTTTGTGTTTCTAACACTTAACAAAAATGCTAACCAGGGTACCAGCTAGCAGTTAACTTAAAGCATGTAGCGTGCCAATAACGCATTTAACATGTTGGTTTTAATTTTAGCAACACCAGAATATCACTGACACTAAAAACAAAAAAGATAAGTCATTGCATAGTTAGGAGAGAAAAATGAGTTTATTTGTTAGTACTAATGTGTCGTCGATGAATGCAACTCGTCAGTTGTTTACGTCGAACAATAATTTGAATACGGCCTTTGAAAGGTTGTCGTCGGGCTTTCGAATTAACAGCGCAAAAGATGATGCTGCAGGGCTGCAAATATCTAACCGATTAACGTCTCAGGTTATGGGCTTAGACCAAGCAGTTCGCAACGCCAATGATGGCATATCTTTGGCGCAGACCATAGAAGGCGCGTTAGCTGAAACTACGAGTGCACTGCAAAGGATTCGTGTATTGGCAGTGCAGTCTCAAAACGGAATTAATTCGTCTGCAGATCGAGTGGCATTGCAAAAAGAAGTCATTGCTCTGAAAAATGAAATTAGTCGTATTGCTTCGACGTCGCAATTTGGTGGTATAAACGTATTAGACGGTGCATTTTCTTCAGCGTTCTTGGTGGGGGCGAATGCAGGCCAGACGATTAGTGTGAATGTAGAGAGAGC
The DNA here is from genome assembly GCA_034111205.1 of Paraglaciecola sp. Classification (GTDB taxonomy): domain Bacteria; phylum Pseudomonadota; class Gammaproteobacteria; order Enterobacterales; family Alteromonadaceae; genus Paraglaciecola. The sequence continues at coordinate 21,189 of JAWUXT010000157.1, forward strand.
TGGAGGGTATGGTGCATCTGGACTTTTTGTGGCAGGTACATCAGTGCTGACTGAATCAGAAGCTTCAGCAGCGATGGCTTCAATTTCGGAAGCTATTTCGATTATTGATGCTCAGCGGGCTGATTTAGGTGCAATACAAAATCGTTTTCAATCAACCATCAGAAATTTAAGTAATATTTCTGAAAATGTTTCAGCGGCAAGAAGTCGTATTCGTGACACCGATTTTGCCGTCGAAACGGCAGAGTTAACCCGCTGGCAGATTATTCAACAAGCCAGTATAACGGTTTTAGGGCAAGCGAATCAGCGTCCACAGGCAGCATTACAGTTATTAGGTTAATCATTCGTATAAGTATGATTTCGATATCAAGAGGGTAGGAAATGAGAGGCCGCCCGGGGCTGTGCCCTAAAAAGTAACGATGGAATGTTGCTGTGATATGCTACGGAGGGCACTATTTATAAGGTTATATTGTAGTTGTATTAGCAGCTATTGATGTGATCAATACCGAGTTTGCTCCAACTCCTAACGTGAGCAAGTTGGTCGGGGACGCCCTGTAAGGGTTTTGCCCCGGCTTTTTTTAACAAAAGCCATAAGGCGCAGTGTTTTCAAGCCTTGTGGTACAAACAATATTTCTTCGTTTGTTTACATCTTAGATGTGTAAATTAAAACGCCGACTAACAGGACCGAGAGTGTAGAAGTTTGGTTGAGAGGCCAGTATTCAGCTCTTCTAACCCTGCCAGTCGGACAGAAACTTTATTTGCTCCATCTCCTAACGTGAGCAAGTTGGTCGGGGACGCTCTGTAAGAGCATTTTCCCGGCCTTTTTTCATTAGCAACTAATTGTTTTCACAAGACTAAGTGTTTTAACAAATAGTTACTAACGTCTCTAATCCTAAAGCATGTTGTGTGCCAAGATGGATTATCTAAGTTTTTTAGCCGTTGAAGCACTGCATCTTCTTACCTAATAAAGTATATCTTTGTCATTAATGATATTTCATTACTGTGTCCGATTATCTTCTTATCCAAAATTGTTTCAGTTTATGTTTAAGAAATTGGCAAATGTATATCTTTGGACATGATAAATCTGGGACTGCAAGATAGTTGAGATGATACTAAGGAAAGTACTTGAAACCTTTTTTCACTGAGACGGTTGTTAAATATTAATAGAAGTAAGATCTCAGATCGGGAATGCCAAATAAAAAATCGAAAAAAAACTAAAGTTACTGTTGTAAGTGTCGATAACGTTAGTCGAGGGGTGATCTGATTGATCACTTTTAGTCTCACTTAACGGTAGAGGTATCGTTGAATGAGGTAAGTGAGGTGATGGCTAAGAAGAGGTTCTTGTCCATCTAAATTGAGGCAAACTTACTGGTACAAACACGTTATCGGCGTGCGGTGAGTTTTCAGGAGGTTTTTTTATGGGTTTATTTGTCAACACAAATGTGTCTTCTTTGAATGCACAGCGTCAGCTGTTTAGTTCTGGCCAAGCTTTGAATTCATCTTTCGAAAGGTTATCTTCAGGTTTTAGGATAAACCGTGCTGCGGATGATGCCGCTGGTTTGCAGATTTCAGATCGACTTACGACACAAGTACAAGGTTTGAATCAAGCAGTACGAAATGGGAATGATGCTATTTCACTCACGCAAACAGCTGAAGGTGCATTGGGTGAGGTCACAACTTCATTGCAACGTATTCGGACTTTAGCTGTGCAATCTCAAAATGGTATTAACTCTTCTGCTGATCGAACGGCGCTGCAAAAAGAAGTAACAGCATTAAAAAATGAAATTAGCCGCATCGCATCTGATACACAGTTTGGTAATATAGATATTTTGAAAGGTAGTTTCTCTTCAAAATTTTTAGTTGGTGCTAACGCTGGACAGACTATTTCAGTCAACTTATCCAGAGTGAGTGGTTATGGCTCCTCTGGTTTAGGTATCGCAGCAACGGATATATCGACTCTCGGCGGGGCTTCCACAGCACTCACTGCAATAACAACAGCAATATCTGCTGTGGGTGGAGCGCGTGCCGATTTAGGTGCCTTGCAAAATCGCTTTCAGTCTACTATTCGTAACCTGAGTAATATCTCTGAGAACATCGCCAGTGCTCGTTCACGTATCCGAGATACAGACTTTGCTACAGAAACCGCTGAATTGACTAAAAACCAGATAATTCAGCAAGCGTCTTTGTCGGTCTTAAGTCAAGCCAACCAAAGACCACAGGCTGCATTATCATTGCTTAGCTAACATTTAGTTTTCGCAACTATGCTTTGGGTGGCTGCTGCAGAGTAGCCATTCGCATTTTATATAAAGGTGATTTATGGAAATTAATGCATCACAAGTTGGCCAAGATTTTGCTGTACCTAGGGAAAGTATCACCGCAGACAGTATTCGTACAAACCGATTGACGGAGACCGAAGAGGCATCAGCGCAATTAGAAACTAAAGATTTATCTGAATCAGCCGACATAAAACAACAAGTACCTTCTGAGGTTAGTGCTGAGCAAATTGACACGGCTGTTTCACAATTAAATGAATTTGTGCAGATCAGCAGCAGGCAGTTAAATTTTTCAGTAGACGAAGGCAGCAATAAACAAGTTGTTAAAGTGACTGATGCGGAGTCTGGTAAAATTATTCGACAAATACCTTCTGAAGAGATACTAAGGCTCTCAGAACGTTTGCAGGACTTGCAAACGGAAGTCGGCACAGCTGTAGGTTTACTATTTAACAAACAGGTTTAATGTCAATCATTGTGATATTAACGTTATCCTTCAAAATATTGTTGGAGTAGAGGTGTGATATGTCAATTCAGTCATTAGGTGTAGGTTCAGGTTTAGACCTTGAAAGTTTAGTTGGGCAATTGCTTGAAGCTGAGCGTAAGCCGAAAACTGATGCTCTGAATTCCAGAGAGGAAAACGTTGAAGCTGAAATTTCTGGTATTGGTAAGTTAAAATCAAAACTTGAGGATTTTCAAGAAACCTTAGATAGTTTGCGAAGCAATGCGAACCTCAAAGGGCGTGAGCCAAGCATAAATAATCCATCAGAGGGCGTCGAACCTTTTACAGCTGAGGCTTCCAATAGTGCACTAGAAGGTGACTATAATATAGCCGTAAGTCAGCTCGCTAGCGGTAGTCGAATTGAAACTGCAGATGCAATTGATGGTGGCTTTGATAGTTCCACTGACACGTTATTAAGCGCTGGTACCGCTAGTCTTACCTTTAAAATTGATGCCACCAGTGATTCCTTTAGTATCAACTTAAATGCTGGTGACTCATTAGAAGACTTTCGAAACGCCATCAATGCTTCAAACGATAACTTTGGTGTCACGGCCAGTATCATAGTTACTGGTACTGCTGTCGGCGGTGCAAAATTGGTCTTTACTTCGGACACGCCCGGTGAAGGAAATGACTTAGTTATTGTCAACGATAATGATGTAGCTGAACTGGATCTTGTTTCAACTACAAACTCTACTGAAGCTTCTACTTATTTAACGCCGGTTACTTTTGCTCAAAATGCCAAAGCCACTATCGATGGTATTGATGTAGAAAGTAAAACCAATAAATTTGAAAGTGTAATAGAAAATGTCAGTTTCGACGCATCTGAAAGATCGGAACTGGAATCAGATGGTATAACCTTCAAAACATCAAAATTGAGTATTGGCTTTGACAAAGAAGCCGTCGAAGAAACTATCAGAGAGTTTGTTAAGAATTTTAACGCCTTACAAGCCGAAATAAAACTGCTTACTAAATACGGTGAATCTGATTTAGAGGACGATGGTTCGCTCGCTGGTGACTCGTTAGTTAGGGGCATACAAACAGGTATCAATAATATTCTTTTTTCTTCTGTTGATTCATCTGCTCTAGGCGGTCTTTTCCAGGTTGGTATAGAATATAATGATCAGGGTGAGTTGGAAATAAGCTCCACCGACAATATCGGGTTGGGCAGTGGTGACGATCGTCTAAAAGAGGCATTAAATGACAATTTTGATGATATCGCAGCTCTATTTACCGATGAGAAGCAAGGTATTGCTGTTCGCCTTTACGATTATGTTGAAGAATACACCAGTTTTAGCGGGTTACTTAAATCTCGAGAAAATACTGCCAAAGACCAAAGGGAGCAGATTTTTGATGAAAGGCTAAACCTAGAGTTAAGAATGGCTAAAACTGAACAAATATTGCGGGCTAAGTATTTAAATCTCGACCAGACAGTAGCAAGATTAAATTCAACAGGGTCGGCTTTACTGGCTACATTAGGCTAGTAAATAATGCAGTTTAACTATCAAAAATATGGAAACTCAGAATGGCGTTAAAAGGTATCAATGCCTATAAAAAAGGCAATTTGAAACAACAGATCAGTCAAGCCGATCCGCACAAATTAACTCTAATGTTAATGCAAGGTACGTTAGATAAGCTCGCTTATACCAAAGGCTGTATAGAGCGAAAAGATTATGCTGGCAAGTCTGAGCATATCTCTAGAGCAACTGCTATTTTGATGAACTTGCGAGATACCTTAGAATTGGAAGCTGGAGGTGAGGTGGCTGATAATTTATATTCACTTTACGATTATATGATACAGCGCTTGATTGATGCTAATGTTCAGAATAACTTGAAGATTGTTGATGAAGTGATTACTCTGTTTTTACCGATTAAAACAGCCTGGTCGCAAATTCCTGAGTTATCTAAGCAAGAGGCTTATGAAATGCAGAGGCAAAAACGTCAAGCAGTGATTTGAAAAAATTAATATTAGATCATTCTTTTACACCTTCCCCATTAAAAAGTATTAATCAGGATCTATCAGAGCTAACGACTGAAAATGATCCTGATGAGTCCGTGTTTTTGAAACTCGTGACTCAACGCGATGAATTTATTCAGAATTTCCTAGAAAATATCCCTGAAGAAGAAAAAATTAATTTTGTGACCGCTGAATTGCAAGTTAATGGCGCATTAGTTGCTTATGCTGAGGAATCATTTAAAGCGTCATTAAAACAACTATCCGGATTGGTACGTGGTCGCAAAGCAGTAAATAAATATCGATGAATATCAGAGATTTTAACGAGTTATATCAATTGGGTGACGTATCAAGTCAATGTGCATTCTACCCAACTAAAATGATTGTAAGGGCTGTTTATGTTTAATAATAAATCTATTTTAATTACGGGCGGAACGGGATCATTTGGTAGACGTTTTACTGATTTTCTGACCAAAAATTATTCTCCTAAAAAAGTGATTATTTACTCCCGAGATGAGTTAAAACAATTTGAAATGCAGCAACATTATAATGCGTCTTGCATGCGCTATTTTATTGGTGATGTGCGCGATAAAGAACGTCTAATATCTGCAATGCGAGATGTTGATTATGTGGTGCATGCAGCAGCCCTAAAACAAGTGCCAGCTGCAGAATATAATCCCAATGAGTGTATCAAAACTAATATATATGGTTCCCAAAATGTGATTGATGCAGCTATTGCCGCCGATGTAAGTCGGGTGATTGCGCTGTCTACCGATAAAGCAGCTAATCCAGTTAATTTATATGGCGCGACTAAACTTGCCTCAGATAAATTATTTGTCGCTGCCAACAATATGTCCGGCGCTAAGGGCCCCAGATTTGCTGTGGTGCGTTATGGCAATGTTGTCGGTTCTAGAGGCTCAGTAGTGCCGTTTTTCCATAAACTGTTGGATGACGGTGTAACTAAGTTGCCTGTCACCCATGCGGAAATGACACGCTTCTGGATCACCCTAGACAACGGTGTAGAGTTTGTTGTAAAGAACTTCCAGCGTATGCAGGGTGGTGAGATATTTGTACCTAAAATCCCTTCAATTCGTATTTTAGATTTAGTCGAATCAATTAGTGGCAACCGAGAATATGAAATAGTAGGTATTCGCCCTGGCGAGAAACTGCATGAAGTCATGGTGCCACAGGAGATGGCGCATCATTCTCTTGAATTTGATGATCATTACGTGATTACGCCTGCAATTAAATTTTTTGATAAAACAGTCAATTATTTAAAAAATAAATTAGGCGAAGTTGGAAAACCTGTAGAAGAAAAGTTTGAATATCACTCAGGTACTAATCCCCACTTTCTAACAATCGATGAATTAAAATTGCTTGATAAAGTCACATTGTAAGGGAGAGGTTGCATGATCCCTTACGGTAAACATCTCGTTGATGAAGATGATGTCGACGCAGTTGTTGAGGTACTTCGCAACCAGTTTTTGACTCAAGGTACTGTGGTACCTAAATTTGAGCAAGCTTTATGCGAATATACTGGCGCTAACTTCTGTGTTGCAGTCAATAGTGCAACGTCAGGTTTGCATGTGGCATGTTTGGCCGCAGGTGTTGCAGTAGGCGATTCAGTCTGGACCGTACCCAACTCTTTTGTAGCATCAGCAAACTGTGCGCTGTACTGCGGTGCAACGATAGATTTTGTGGATATAGACCCTCTTACTCGTAATATTGATATCGGCGCATTAGAAACCAAACTGCAACATGCTGCCACTCAGAATTGTTTACCAAAAGCGTTAATTGTGGTGCATTTTTCTGGATTAAGCTGTGATATGCAAACGATTCAAAAGCTAACTCAGCTGTATTCTATGGTACTTATTGAAGATGCGGCCCATGGGTTAGGGGGCACTTATCAGCAGTCTAAAATTGGTAGTTGTGTCTATTCTGATATGGCAGTCTTGAGTTTCCATCCAGTTAAATCAATAACCAGTGCTGAAGGCGGCGCAGTCTTAACTAATCAAAGCCAACTTTACCAAAAGCTTCAATTATTCGCTAAGCATGGAGTGACAAAAGACCCATCGCAATATCAAGGAGAAAGTCATGGTCCTTGGTATTATCAGCAACTTGAGTTGGGATATAACTACAGGCTGAGCGATTTACATGCTGCGCTTGGGTTATCACAGTTGAATAAGCTGGACGTATTTATTCAAAAACGTTCTGAGCTCGCCAAAGTATATGATAATGCGTTAGCTGATTTGCCTTTGAAACTTCCGGTTGAGGAGTCGCAATTTAAAAGTGCATGGCATTTATATATGGTCGAGCTAACACAACATGATCGCCAACATGTTTACCAGCAACTTCATGATAAAGGGGTGGGCGTAAATGTGCATTATATCCCGATTCATTTGCAACCTTATTATCAGCAACTGGGTTACAAACTAGGTGATTTCCCGGTCTCTGAGCATTTTTATCAAAACGCTTTAACATTGCCCTTGTTTCCAAGTTTAACTGATACAGAACAGGCAAAAGTGATTGCTGTGCTTCACGATGTGTTGTTGTGAATATTGCTATCATTCCTGCCCGTGGTGGCAGCAAGCGAATTCCCCTTAAAAACATTAAAAAATTTGCTGGAAAACCCCTTATCGCTTACTCGATAGATGCGGCCAAAGCATCTGGTTTGTTTGACAAGATCATCGTCTCTACTGACAGTGAAGAAGTAGCCGAGGTAGCAAAAACTTATGGTGCCGATGTGCCTTTTATTCGCCCTCAAGAGTTGTCAAATGATGTGGTTGGTACACGCCCAGTCACTAATCACGGCATCA
>JAWUXT010000158.1:0-7926 GCA_034111205.1 Paraglaciecola sp.
AGAGTTTAATGCCAATCGTTAAAGTAAGAGAAAACGAACCTTTTGATGTTGCATTGCGTCGTTTTAAACGTTCATGTGAAAAAGCAGGTGTACTTTCTGAAGTTCGTCGTCGCGAATTTTTTGAAAAGCCTACTTGGGAACGTAAGCGTAAGAAAGCAGCCGCTAAGAAACGTCTTTTGAAGAAGTTATCTCGCGAAAACGCTCGTCGCATCAGATTGTACTAAATCTCTTCTGAAGCGTGTAGTTTGTAGACACACGCTTTAAGTCGTTTTATCACATATCCGTATTCATTGAGTCATTCCATGTCTTTATTAGATGATTTAAAAAGTGCACAAAAAGATGCTATGCGTGCCAGAGACAAAATTCGTCTTGGCACAATACGTATGGCTCTTGCTGCCGTTAAACAACATGAAATCGATGGGCGTATTGATCCTAATTATATTGCCCTCGATGATGATGGTGTTCTTGCTATATTAATCAAGATGGTCAAGCAACGAAAAGACGCTGCAAGTCAGTATGAAGCTGCCGGTCGTCAAGACTTACTGGATATCGAATTAGCAGAAATTGTTATCTTGCATGATTTTTTGCCCAAAGCTCTTAACGAAGAAGAACTTGATGCTTTGATTGTACAAGCGATGGCAGAATCAGGTGCAACGGGTATGCAGGACATGGGCAAGGTAATGGGCTGGTTAAAACCTCAAGTCCAAGGTCGAGCTGATATGGGTCAATTAAGTGGCAAAATAAAAGCCAAACTTAATTCACTGTAGTACAACGTATTGTTGAATTAATTTACAAACCGCACCTTGATGCGGTTTGTTTGTTTTATTGCATAAAATTTAAATTTGCCAAATTATACGGCATCATATTCAGCCGTTTTTTTAATTGAGAAGGTACAATGTCTGGTCGTATCCCCCGCGAGTTTATTGATGACATTATTGCTCGCTCAGACATAGTAGAACTGATTGATAGCCGTGTGCGTCTTAAAAAGGCAGGGCGTAATCATCAAGCTTGCTGTCCATTTCATGAAGAAAAAAGTCCCTCTTTCACCGTTAGTCAAGACAAACAGTTTTACCACTGCTTCGGCTGTGGCGCTCATGGTAATGTAATTTCTTTTTTGATGGAATTTGACCGTCTAGAATTTCCAGAAGCCATTGAAGAATTAGCGCAGTATCATAGTATCGAGGTACCAAGAGAAAAAGGTGGAGCCCCTCCCCCATCAGCTGAACAAAAACAACAAAAAGAAAGCGATTACGTGCTGATGGAAAAAGTAGCTAAATACTTCGCCCAGCAGCTTAGAGTGCATCCTGAAAAAGACAAAGCAGTCAATTACTTGAAAAATCGCGGACTCAGCGGCGAAATTGTTAAAGCCTTTGATATGGGTTATGCACCACCAGAATGGGACTCAGTTCTCAAGACCTTCGGTGTCAGTCCGGTCTACCAAGAACAGTTACTCGACTTAAAACTCATCACCGAAAACGATAACAGACGTCGCTTCGATTTCTTCCGTGACCGAATTATGTTTCCTATTCGTGACAAGCGCGGTCGCGTTATTGGCTTTGGTGGTAGGGTATTAGACGATGGCGGTCCCAAATATTTAAACTCGCCAGAGACTCGCATCTTTCATAAAGGTCATGAACTATATGGCTTTTATCAAGCCAAACAAGCTCATCGAAATTTGACGCGAGTGATGATTGTCGAAGGTTATATGGATGTTGTAGCCCTTGGGCAATTTGGTATCGACTACGCAGTGGCATCACTTGGTACAGCCACTACATCAGAACATATTCAAATGTTATTCCGTGCCACAAGTGAAGTGGTGTGTTGCTACGATGGTGACCGAGCAGGCAGAGAAGCCGCTTGGCGTGCCTTAGAAACTGCTCTGCCTTATCTAAAAGACGGGGTAGAAATGAAATTTCTGTTTTTACCCGATGGCGAAGATCCCGATACGTTAGTGCGTAAAATTGGCAAAGAGACCTTTGAAGAAAACTTAAAGAATGATGCGGTTCCTTTGTCTAAGTTCTTTTTTGATAACTTATTACAACGTCATCACGTTGGAAGTAATGAAGGTAAAGCGGCTCTAAAAGCCGAAGCCTCACCGCTAATTGAACAAATAATTGGAGATAATATTCGAGAAATATTGTTATCTGATTTAAGTAATTATATGGGTGACCAAAATAAACATAAATATGAACGTGATGTCGCACAAGCAAACCTTAGAAAATCACCTAAGAAATTAGACTTCAACACTCCCAATAAGAGCACAATATCGCCAGTACGTATGATGATTAGATTGCTATTAGATGACCCTAGTTTAGCGACTAAATGTCTAGCCGCTGATCCAACGCCTCTAGTATCAGTAGAAATACCAGGCATATCAATGTTGATTGAGCTTTATCAGTTTTGCTTAAGCAAACCACTGGCGAATACAGCGCAAGTTTTAGAACATTTTCGAAATCACTCACAAATGGCTCAGTTAGCAAAATTAATGATGTGGGAATATGCAGAGCAAAATCAAGCAGCAGTATTTGAAGACAGTTTTGGCAAATTATTAGATTGGCATTTACAGAGCCGCATGGATGAGTTGTTTTCTAAATCTAGGGTCAGCAAATTAACCGATGCAGAAAAACAAGAGCTCAATATTCTTATAAAAGAACAAAAGTAACTATTTAAAAGAACAAAGGTGACCTTGTAAAAGAACAAAAATGACCCAACATCTAGCCCAATGCCTAGTGAATCTGCTATACTGGCTAATTCGCTAACAATGCAGTAATTACAGGGTACTTGCTGGATCGGTTAAGCAAGTTACAGCGTAAATCCTCTCTGACGAGGGGTTTTGATGAATATTCAACTAATTCGAGAAGCGTAGGTTATATGGTGCAAAGCAAGCAGTCGCAGATAAAACTCCTCATTGCTAAGGGTAAAGAACAGGGCTATTTGACTTTTGCGGAAGTTAACGACCATCTTCCCCAAGATATTGTCGATTCAGATCAGATGGAAGACATCATCCGCATGATCAACGACATGGGCATCAAAGTATTTGAAAGGGCTCCTGATAAAGATGAGCTCTTGATGCAAGACAACGATACTGATGATGAAGCCGCTGAAGCTGCTGCGGCGGCTCTTGCTACAGTAGAAAGTGAGATTGGCCGCACAACAGACCCCGTTCGCATGTACATGCGTGAAATGGGAACTGTTGAGCTTCTGACCCGTGAGGGCGAAATTGTTATCGCTAAACGTATCGAAGAAGGCATCAATCAAGTTCAGTGCTCTGTCGCTGAATATCCAGAAGCTATCACTCATTTGCTAGATCAGTGGGACATGTTCGAAGCAGAAGAAATTAGACTTAGCGACATCATCATCGGTTTTGTTGATCCAAACGAACAAGACGTGGCGCCTACAGCTACTCACGTTGGTTCTGAATTGTCATCTAAAGAGTTAAAAGAAGAAGATGGCGATGATGAAGACGAAGAAGAAGAAGACACAGGTCCAGATCCTGAGTTAGCTCGTGAAAAATTCACTGCACTTCGTCATCAATACGAAAAAGCTCGTGATGTTATCGATGCAAAAGGCCGCTCACACAAAGAAGCCCGCGTTCAAATTAATGAACTTAGCGAAGTTTTTAAAGAATTTAGACTAACGCCCAAGCAGTTTGACCGTATGGTTAAAAACATGCGCGGCATGATGGACAGAATTCGTGTGCAAGAGCGCATAGTGATGAAACACTGCGTTATTACAGCAAAAATGCCGAAAAAAGATTTCATTAAAGCGTTTGCTGGCAACGAAACATCGACAGTTTGGCTGTTTAAGATACTCAACTCTTCTTTGCCATATGCAGAGGAAATGCGAGAGCACCAAGAAGAACTTGAGCGCGCAATCAGTAAAATGAATACGGTAGAAGATGAAACCGGATTAATTATTGCTGATATTAAAGATATCAACCGTCGCATGTCGATTGGTGAAGCCAAGGCTCGTCGTGCCAAAAAAGAAATGGTTGAAGCTAACTTACGTTTGGTTATCTCTATTGCTAAGAAATATACGAACCGTGGTTTGCAGTTCTTGGATCTTATCCAAGAAGGTAATATTGGTTTGATGAAAGCAGTAGATAAATTCGAATACCGTCGTGGTTATAAGTTTTCAACGTATGCAACTTGGTGGATACGCCAGGCGATTACTCGCTCGATTGCTGACCAAGCACGTACTATCCGTATTCCTGTGCATATGATTGAAACGATTAACAAACTTAACCGTATCAGCCGTCAAATGCTCCAAGAAATGGGGCGTGAGCCAACACCTGAAGAATTGTCAGAGCGCATGTTAATGCCTGAAGACAAAATTCGTAAGGTCTTGAAAATTGCTAAAGAGCCAATCTCAATGGAAACACCTATCGGTGATGATGAAGATTCACACTTAGGTGATTTCATTCAAGACGATACTATTACGCAGCCTTTAGACTCTGCTACAGGTGGCAGCTTAAAGGATGCAACTCAAGAAGTGTTAGCTGGCTTGACCGCTCGTGAAGCAAAAGTACTGAGAATGCGCTTTGGTATCGATATGAATACCGATCACACGCTTGAAGAAGTAGGTAAACAGTTTGATGTAACTCGCGAGCGTATTCGTCAAATCGAAGCGAAAGCATTACGTAAACTGCGTCACCCAAGCCGCTCTGAGCAATTAAAAAGTTTCTTAGACGATTAATTAATATCGAAATGATTGAAAGCCCTAATAATGTATATTATTAGGGCTTTTTTATTGAAGTAACTATATTCTTCCCACGAATTAATTAGCTACTTTGATGTCTCAATCTGGTCTGTTGTCACCAATTAAAAGATTACACCTTCCATGGGTTTATCAGTTTTCACATTATTACGTTCTAATTTTCTATTAAAGCATGCGATCGTGCTCAGCTTAGCTTTGAGTTTATCAGGCTGTACTAGCATGGGTTTTAAAGACTTGTTTTCTGATTATGCTTCACAGCTTGAAAACGTTAGATCTGCTCAGTTAAAAGGTGATTTTAAAACCGCTGCAGCATTAATTGTTAAACCAAAAGCCAATCAAAATAATTACACTTTAAATTTACTTGAGAAAGCGCGTTTATATTATCTAGGCAATGACTGGACGCAGAGTCGCAAAGACTTTGCGTCAGTGTCTGAGGTATTAGATGAAGACGCAGCTAAAGCAAAATTCAGGCTGAGTCGTGGCGCCGCCAATATGTCATCCTTAGTGACGAGTGATAATGTGATTACTTACCAAGTTCCGCCTTATGAACAAACAATGTTACACAGTTATCAAGCCTTAAATTACTTGTTCTTAGGCCAGCTTGAAGGTGCATTAGTTGAAGTACGCCGCGCAAACTTAATTCAGGAAAAAGCATTAAAAGAACATCAGCAAGACCTAGATAAAGGCGATATCAACGTTGATAAACAGTCTTTTAATCAAGCGTATCCCTCTATGTCAGCAATGATTGGTGATATTAAAAATGGCTTTCAAAATGCTTACACATTCTACCTGTCAGGTTTATTATATGAGGCCGCTATGCAGCCCAATGATGCTTACATTGACTACAAACGTGCCTTAGAAATCTATCCAAACAATCATTACTTGCAAAAAGATGTACTACGCCTGGCCACCAAACTCGGTATGACGGCTGACCTTGCGGTATTGACGGCAAAATACGGTGCTTATCAGGCAACTAAAATGGCTAACGCTGGGGAATTGGTTATTTTGATTGAAAACGGTGCGATTAATCCTAAACAAGAAGTGTCTCTCAATCTACCGATATTCAGTGCTGTTAATCAGCCCCGATTTTTTAGTTTTGCTTTACCGGTTTACAATGGAACACTTGTTAAGTATCCAAGCTTAACCATTAATTTAGCTGGACAAACCTATACATCTGAACAGATTGTGAGACTACAATCACTCGCAGCTAAAGAGTTGCAACAACAAATGCCTAGCTTATTAACACGCCAGGCTCTGCGTCTTGTAGCCAAAGAAAAGCTTCGTACTACCATGAGCCAACAAGGGGGGGACATTGGCAATATTTTGGCCGTTTTATACAATGTTGCCTCAGAACAGGCCGATACACGTAGTTGGTTGACCCTACCCGATGAAGTACAAATATTACGACTTTCTTTACCATCTGGACAACAAGCAATAGAACTTAACATTGGGGGTAAAACGGAGTTGATCGAAGTAAACATCCTGACTAATCGCATTAGTTTGTTAAATTTAACAACTATTGGAAACTTTAAAAGTCATAAACTTACTCAACTATGAAAACACATGGTGCAAGACATTATGATTTCAGCAAATTAACTTAAAATAGACATCAAAATCGACTGTGTCGCCATTGATATCACCCCCTTCAGTGCCCACATTTTAAGCACGCTGGATTACCAACAGGTGGCTTGTTTTACAATAAACCAAGAGTCCCCTAGAATATGAATAAAAGGATACGTTATGAAAAAATTACTATTAGTGTGTGCCATGGGCTTATCAATAAGTTTACTGGCTGGTTGTGCCAATAAGTCAGTGGTTAGTTATGGTGATGCTAGCGCAGTTGAAACCACAGATATAAACTTTGGGTCTGCGGATTTACAAAAAATTGCGAATCAGATGACAGCGTCACTAATACAGTCGCCAGTCGTTGGCACCATGACCGCCAATAAACGCCCCATAGTGTTTGTTGATGCGGTTAAGAATAAAACGAGTGAACATATTGATACCGAATCGCTAACTGACTCAATATCAACCCAATTGTTACGCTCTGGCAAGTTCCGCTTTGTGGATATGACTAAAGTGACGGCCGTGCGCGAGCAACTTAACTATCAAAATGAGGGTGATTTAGTCAACCCAAACAAAGCGGTTCAATTTGGTAAGCAAGTTGGCGCTGAGTATATGTTGTATGGCAATTTAGCCAGTATAGTTAAAACAAATTCTGATAAATCAGATGTGTATTACAAGTTCACCATGCGTTTAATGGACTTAGAAAGTGGCTTAGTAGAATGGGCGGATGAAACTGAAATACGTAAGACCAGTAGTAAAAAATTATTAGGCTGGTAGGTTAATACTCCTACTCGGCATTTTACAAATGTTATACCAATAATGAGGGTACAACCATGAAGGCACTGTTAGTTTTTTTTATCTTAATGGCAGGGTATATTTCCCAAGCCTCAGCTGATTATAATCGCAACCAAGCAGTGCCGGTTGAAAAAGTTTTATTTGGAAAAGTCACCTCAGTTCGTCAAATCACAGAAACTGAATTGACCCAAGATCGTAATCAAGGCTGGAAAACTTTTGGTGGTGCGTTAATTGGTGGCAGCATAGGGAATCAATTTGGTAGTGGTAGCGGAAAAGCTCTTTCTACTATATTGGGAGCAATGTTAGGCGGTTCGATTGCTAATGACAGCCATGCCCGAGTCAAACAAGTGACTATTCAGCTAGTTGAATTAATGATCAGCATCGATAATGACGGTGAATACATGGTGGTACAGGATTTTGACCCGTCAATGTTATTTCACCCACAAGACAAAATCCGTATGATTTATTTAGCCAATGGCACGGTACGCATAGATAAACAATTATAATGATTGGAATTGAGTATTGATTAGATAATTTATCACTATTTCTTAGTGTAATCGCCAACTCAAAGTACTGTGTAAATAACGTCATTAGGCCAATTGGTGCCATCCCTAAAGCCTCTTTGACAAGTTATCATAACAAACTAAAAAGCCCCTGCAATTGATATTACGGGGCTTTTTAGTTTCTAATTTCACTCGAAATATGACTAATGATACTCCAAAGCGTTGCTGTTCTTCACAAGCAAGGCTTCGGCTTTAAGTAATCAAGATCAAATATCCAAATCACCTTTCTTATATTCGATAGTCTTTTCTAGACTAGCTATCTTTTGCGCTCTTGCATTGGGTGAGC
>JAWUXT010000159.1:0-26316 GCA_034111205.1 Paraglaciecola sp.
CCCTGAAATAAAACCAGTAAACAAAGTGGTCAGGTTTTGTCTAAAACCCACGACTAAGTATTAAACAACCATTGTTTTATGTCGTTATAGTTAACCAGTATGAGTTGTTGGGCTTCTGGGATGGCGTCATGAAATTTGATATTGACTTGCATATCTTGCAGTAAATATTGGGCCAGCGCTGCCCGTGTTTTAGTGACTAGTTTGCCATCTTGCATTTGATAATCTTGTTCAATGACGATTTTTTGCTCTGGTGAGAGCCTGCTGTCTGGCGAGAATATCATCGCAATGGTGCTGTTCCAGCCTATGTCCTGCGCGGCGTTATGTGTGGCGTTATCTAATATTTCGGGTTGCCCACGAAACCGGCTTAATACAAAATCTCTAAATTGTTGATGTTTTTCGTCAAAAGCACGCAAATGCCAGCGCAGACCTGTTTTAACAAATATGTGGGGCTGAATAATCCGCCCTTCACCATTGGGATTGGCAAGCGAGACATAGTCAACTTCTAGTCGCTTTTGATGCTTGATGGCACTGATTAAGCCACGCATAATCTGGGGTAATACTTGTCTCACTGGCAAACTTAAAGACGCATTGGTGAAACGTGTATTGTGCATAGGTGCCGCGAGCTCACCGGTATTATTTAACCAGTCTAAATATTCGTTCACATCGCTACTTATGCAGTGTGGGGTAAAATGATCACTGGGCTTAAAGCCCTTGAGACGGTTATCATAGTTAAGGTTGTCGGGATAGTCGGCCTGATAGGACTTGAAGTACTTTTGTGCCTGAGTGCGGCTGATGGAGAAGTGCTGCAAAAGTTGAGTGGTATTAACCAAACCTTCCCAATAGCTGAGTAATTCAATAATCCTGTACCGTGTGTTTGTATGATTCCTTTCCACTAAACCCTCGCTGTTAGTCTTATTTATTTTGTTCAAACATGTTGTTTCAACCAAAACTTGTTTTTTGGCCAAAATCCAAACCTACACCACTACCGGATAATTTGCCTCGCCCCACAAGGCATGGGTAGTCCATCCTCACGTTAATAATAATGAGTACTAGTTTGTCCAGCAGATCCACACCATATGGTGGCAGCCTCACTTACAATCAAACATGCAAGATCCTGATCATAGGCAGCATTAAAGGCTACCCACAGAAGGATAAATTGATCGTCAGGGTTATTTTGACAAGACTCAGCGCGGTAAAACCAGCTTAGCGTTTGGTCTACCCGCAATGATACACGATGAGGATAATGAGCTCGTTCAGCTCGATGGCGCAGTTTAAGCAGGCTATAGTCCATGGACTAACATCTTGTGTTTCCTTACCTACCACTTTAAAAAGTAAGTTGTTACCTATTAGGGATGTAAATTACTCTAAAGCTGGGTAAATGCAATAAGTAAATGCTACTTTATTCTACTTTTTATTGTGTAAAAAAAGGCCAATATAACGGCAACAGAAATCAAGGGCTCGAAAATCAAGTGGTCAAATCAACCTGTCGTAAATGGATTACTAACCTTTGGTTGCCGTTCTTAAAAACAGGCCTAGCTCTGGCTTGTATCTACATGTTTTACTTTATCTATAAAAGGGTCAGATCCAAATTAAACAGATTAATTTATTTTTCGCCATCCAAAATTAACTGGACAGCTAGGATCACTAACTCATTCCAATCTCTTGTGGCACCGCCACTGTGTTCCCGCATTTAAAATTCCAGCAAAACATGGCTTATTCTTGGAGCAAATACCAAGTGTACTTCACAAGACCCCACTAGCCTTTAGCTAAGCAGAACATAAGGAGTCAGGTTTGTATTTTGTGCAATACAAGACCTGCCCCCACTATCCCTGCAAAATTAATGATGTGATTGAGGATGGATTTGATGATGGTATTACTTTATTGTTTTATTGAACCCAGACAATGGTTAAGCATTCATTAATGCTATGATTAAACCAGTGCACCTAACAGGAGATTGACGTGGAACGCCAGCAACTTAGAGAATATTTAGACCAATTGAATAGCACTATTGGTGACTTACATGCAAGTGATGATGATAAAAGTAAATTGACGGGGCTTATCGCAGAGATAGAACTGCAGCTAAATGAGCCCATGTTGGTGGCAGGCGATCCTCAAACTTTGGTCGATCAAGTTGAGAATATGGTCACCACTTTTGAGCAAGACCACCCTAGAGTAGCCGGTATTCTGAATAATATTATGGTGACGCTGAGTAATATGGGGGTATAGGGTGACGTTGGCTTAGGTGGATTAGTTGGCTGATAGCTTTCAAAATCATGATAGAAATATTCATAAAATCCGGTATGTCTATCCCCTTTTAAGTCGTGGGAATGCAGCACATAACTACTGCTTCCCAAAATAACAAGTTTTAAGGCCGCTTAACGCACGGTGCGCTTTCACTTTCTTGCCTTCCTATCTTCCTACACTCTCAATATTAGGATGATGACTAGGGTGAAAAGCATAACACTCAACTAGCTATCTTTTTCCATCTGTGCAAGAGCTTGTTGTGGATGCATATGATGGGCGCTAACGTGTTTTAACATACTCAATACCGGTTCGTGTTTGATTTGAGCCGCTTGTTTTTTACCTCTGCTAATTGAGTTACCGGTAAAGGCTAGTACATCTCCAATAGAAACAATGCCCGCTAGGGTGTCATCGGCATTGGTGACTAATATCCTGCGCACGCCTTCTTCTTTCATCATATTTAAACACTCTTGCAAAGAGTTATTTTGCTGGCAACTGCACAAGTTTTGCTCTTGAATCACCTCAGCTGCGGTTAAAGCCCACAAGGGTTTCTGGTTTAACATGGCCGCCATGGCTATATCCCGGTCGGTGACAATACCCAGGGGGATATTTAGCTCATTAACAACCGGTATGGCGCCGCAATCGTTGCTCCACATCAGCGCTGCAACATCTTGTAAGTTTGAGCTCGGCATACAGGTTTTGACATCGATACTCATAATTTCGTTAATATTCATGACTCAGGCACTCCCTTTTTCAGTGTTATAATCTAAAGTCTGGAGATAATGGCATATTTGACAATGCCATCCAGACGATGCCCCTACAGTTTAGGAATTTGCCTGAGTGAATACTTGATTTACATCAAAGTTTTAAGCGAATGGCTGGGCAATACGCCTCCCCCTTGGCTGTATACCTTTTAAAGGGGAGCTTTATATTTGCTGACTTATCTTTATGTATGCTCAGGCGCTAACAAGGTATTGGTTTGTCTTTTGTTCACCGCTATCATTTCCAGTTCGTCAACTGACTCCCTGATATAACCGCAAAACAGCTCAATATCCGGCATGAGTTTGGCGCAGCTTGTTGGGCTGATGGTCAGTGTGCTGTTATAACTCAGCACTGGAATAATTAAGCCCACGCCGTCGTAGATAGGCCCCATGCCCATATTAAACAACAGTTTATGGCCAGCTAAGTAAAAAGGTTTTTGCGGCCCAGGCACATTGGTTATGATGACGTTAAAAGGGGGGGGGATAAGTTTAGCCAGCCGTAGTTGAGAATAAAAGCGGGTAGCCATTGCGGCTAAACCAAAGGGCACCAGCTCGGCATAGGACATAAAACTATTCGCCGCGACCACCTCTTGATAGAGTTTGCCAACCAAAGTATTAAGCTGAATTTTCTGCAAACGTTTAAGGGGATCTTTCACGTTAGTGGCGAGCTGAATAAACATCATAGATACTTGGTTACCCATAGGATCATCATTGTCAGTGGTGCGTGTTGATATAGGTACCATAGCCACCAGCGACTCTTCAGGTAACTGCTTTTTATCCAACAAATAACGCCGCAACGCCCCGGCGCAAATAGTTAACACCACGTCATTTAGGGTAGCGCCATCCACCAGAATGCGCAGGGCTTTTATCCTAGCTAAGTCAAGTATTGTGCAGTCCCAGTTGCGTTCAACCGACACCGTATCGCTAAGGAAAGTATCAGGCGCAGTAAAAGGTAAGGTCGGCGGCCTAATGTGCTTAATTTGACGGAGGTAACCCGCCTTAAATACCGATTGCGCGCTGCTCAGTATCAAGCGAGGTAGATTGCTTGGCCGTAAGATAAGCTGCCGCACACTGTTGCTTAATAATTTCAACCCGCTTGGTGTCGCTTCAATAGGTGTGTCGGCAAGAACTGGCGTTTCGCTAATGTCAGCGGATGGGTTGTATAACATGTTCATCAACTCAATCCCTGCCTTACCATCAAAACCTGCATGATGTAGCTTGCTTAGCAGCGCAACCGAGCCTTTGGGTACCTGTGGGATATTGTCCAGACCTTCCACAAAAATGAATTCCCACAAAGGCCTTTCGCGACTCAATTGTATAGAAAATTCCTGAGAAGCAAGGTGTCTGAGATCTTGCCATCTTCCCGGTTTTGGAAGCGCCGTGCAGAACAAATGCCGATCCAAGTCAAAATCAGGATCTTGCACCCAATAAGGACGATCTAGACCTAAAGGTACAAACACCACCTTTTGCTGCAATCTTTCTACCTTATGTAAACGTTGTCCAATGTAAGCCTTAAATTCATCAAAGTTAATGGAGCCTTCAACAATAGCAATACTGCCAATGTGCATCGGCATTCTGGCGGTCTCTAGGTATAAGAATGAGGCATCTAAGCCTGACAGTGCTTTCATAAAAAAACTCGCCTAGAGTGGATCAAGGCATGTTGCATAATAACCATATGTCACCTTTTAAGATAATTGTGAATTTCTCAGCCCTTAATATTTAGCAGTCTCAAACAATTTGTCTGAGTCTGCTATGTAATCCATTACCTACTTCTCGCTTTTACCTTCCAGCTTCCATCGGCCTGTCGGCAGGCCGTACCATAAATTTTTTCAGTTTTACCGCTAATACTGGCATCCACAATATATTCCCGGCACGGGGCACTCTTGATATCATAAGTGCGGGTTGGCACTACACGATACTGATATCCGGTATCGGGATTACGCCAGGTAGTGCTGACGCCGGTGCGAACCGTTTCCAACGAACGCGCCACGTATAAGCGATCTGTTTTATCCATATTTCGCCCCACATTACCGCCAATGCTGGTGCCTATCATAGTGCCAATGATAGTAGCCACAGCTTTACCATGGCCACTGCCGATTTCATGGCCGAGCACTCCCCCCAAAATGCCACCGATAATCATGCCACCTGCTTCGTTATTACCTCTTGGCGAAGCACATGACACGAGCAGTACAATTAATCCACAGCAACACATACCGGGAATTTTAGTGACGTCTGTAAGCATAATAATGACCTCTTAAACGGTTTGGATCCCTAAGCTGTATATAGGAAAGATTAAAATGTATAGGGTATGGCATGGATAAAATTGACCACGATCAAGTTTAACGAGTCGCCCGCTTACAAAAGCTAGAACTTACTCATAACGAAACTATTTGATTACATTTTACATATTCAAGCTTTGCATGCATTTCAGTGGCAGAAATGCAGGACAGTAGCAAGGACGTTATTCATGAGTGCTGGCATAACGGCAACACCTATTTATTTTGCTCCTGCTGGCATTGGCTATTTTTCAGGCACGTTAGATTATTCACCCTGTCTATCCGCGATTTTTCAAAAATATCAGCGATATTAAAATTGTTAGCGGGCATAACACAACTATGACCTAAGGGTCTTTTCGATATTGCGTTCGGTATTAATAAGCGCAAGCATATTGCCCACGTCCTGACATAATACCTTTAGAATAATATCCGTATCGATCAGCCCTGACAAAATTCCGTTACTGTCAACCACCGGCAGTCTTCGCGCACCATGTTGCTGCCTGCTTCTGCAGGCATTTTCACCCTCTTTTTTTCATCCATAAAACGCGTAATTAAAGCGGTTAGCGTTTGAGAAAAGGTAGGCACTATTAGGTAATCAAAATCGTGACGAATAACAAACAGCTGTAGCTCGTTCCATTTTCTGGTTAATGTGTGTTGCGGATCCAATGTATTTTATTATGCATACACATCAGGTCAATTATGAATAAAGGTTGATACTACCTTTACCCCTGTCTAGTGAGAAAATACATACAAGGCAAACAAAAAAAGCCCGCTTAGTAGCGGGCTTTTTGAAGTATAAATTATACGTTTACACTACCAACCGGTAATTTCACGTAAACCTTTACCAATATCAGCCAAAGAACGAACAGTTTTAACACCTGCCGCTTCTAGCGCTTTGAATTTCTCATCAGCTGTACCTTTACCGCCTGCGATAATGGCTCCTGCATGGCCCATACGTTTGCCTTCAGGTGCAGTCACACCAGCAATGTATGAAACAACAGGTTTAGTCACATGAGCTTTAATATACTCAGCTGCTTCTTCTTCAGCAGAACCACCAATTTCACCAATCATCACGATTGCTTCAGTTTTAGGATCTGCTTGGAACAATTTCAAAATATCGATGAAGTTTGAACCAGGGATAGGGTCGCCACCAATACCTACACAAGTAGATTGGCCAAAACCTTCGTCAGTAGTTTGTTTAACTGCTTCGTACGTCAAAGTACCAGAGCGAGAAACAATACCTACTTTGCCAGGCTTATGAATATGACCCGGCATGATACCAATCTTACATTCACCAGGAGTGATAACGCCTGGGCAGTTTGGACCGATCATTCGAACGCCTTTTACGGTCAAATATTCTTTCACAAACAACATGTCGATGGTTGGGATACCTTCAGTGATACAAATGATCAACTCGATACCAGAATCAGCCGCTTCAACAATTGAATCTTTACAGAATGCAGCTGGTACATAAATAACAGAGGCCGTAGCCCCCGTTTGTTCAACCGCTTCACGTACTGTGTTAAATACAGGCAAACCAAGATGCGTAGTGCCGCCTTTACCAGGAGTTACACCGCCAACCATCTTTGTGCCATAAGCAATAGCTTGTTCTGAATGGAAAGTACCTTGACCACCAGTAAAACCCTGGCAGATAACTTTGGTGGCTTTATTAATAAATACAGACATTATTTGCCCTCCGCGGCTTTAACAACTAATTTAGCGGCATCAGTTAAACTGCTTGCAGCTATGATATCAAGGTCTGAAGCAGCTAATACTTCACGGCCTAGTTCTGCGTTAGTACCTTCTAAACGTACAACAACGGGCACATTAACGCCTACTTCTTTAACTGCGCCAATAATACCTTCAGCAATCATGTCACAACGAACAATGCCACCAAATATATTCACTAATACAGCACTCACGTTGCTATCAGAAAGAATGATTTTGAATGCTTCAGCAACACGTTCTTTGGTTGCACCGCCGCCCACATCAAGGAAGTTAGCTGGCTTGCCACCGTGTAGGTTAACAATGTCCATAGTTCCCATAGCAAGACCGGCACCATTCACCATACAGCCAACGTTTCCGTCTAGTGCTACATAGTTAAGTTCCCATTTAGCCGCCTCAGCTTCACGAGCATCATCTTGTGATGGATCGTGCATTGCTGCTACTTTAGGTTGACGGTATACAGCATTACCATCGATAGCTAATTTAGCATCTAGGCAGTGAATATCACCGTCAGCTTTAATCACTAGAGGGTTTATTTCGATAAGTGCTATATCTAGGTCAACAAACATTTTTGCTAAACCAAGGAATATCTTAGTGAACTGTTTAATCTGTACGCCTTTAAGGCCCAATTTAAACGCCATTTCACGGGCTTGGTAAGGTTGTGCACCAACGATAGGATCGATTTCAGCTTTTAAAATCTTTTCAGGTGTTTCGTGAGCAACAGTTTCAATTTCAACACCGCCTTCAGTAGACGCCATGAAAACGATACGGCGAGAAGTACGGTCAACTACTGCACCTAAATACAACTCATCGGCGATGTCAGTACAGGTTTCAACCAAAATTTTGGTGACTGGCTGACCATGTTCATCAGTTTGGAAAGTCACTAAATTTTTGCCTAACCACTTTTCAGCGAAGGCTTTAATTTCTTCTTTAGTTTTGACCAATTTTACGCCGCCAGCCTTACCTCGGCCACCTGCGTGAACTTGGCATTTAACTACCCACTCACTGCCGCCAATTTTATCAGCTGCCGCTACAGCTTCTTCTGGAGTCGAAGCTTCTATCACGACAGAGACTGGCAAGCACTACTCTTTGAATAACTGCTTGCCTTGATATTCATGCAAATTCATGGTTTTTCTACCCGTTTAATGTAAGAAAAAAGCCGCTAGTAAGCCGCTTTATTTTTTTATGTCGTTATGTAACACAATAACAACGAAGACGCAGATGAGGTAACACCTCAGCTGCCTCGATTAGTTACACACCTACTACTTTTTTATACATCGAGAAGCAGACGTGTAGGATCTTCTAACATTTCTTTGATGGTCACCAAAAAGCCAACAGACTCTTTACCATCAATAATGCGGTGATCATAAGACAATGCTAAATACATCATTGGCAAAATTTCAACTTTACCGTTCACTGCCATAGGTCTATCTTGGATTTTATGCATACCCAAAATAGCACTTTGTGGAAGGTTCAGAATAGGTGTCGACAACAACGAACCAAACACTCCGCCATTTGTAATAGTGAAGTTACCACCCTGCATCTCAGCTAAAGTTAACTTACCATCACGACCTTTGAGTGCCAGTGTTCTGATACCACTTTCAATACCAGCCATTCCTAACGAATCGGTATCTTTAAGTACTGGTGTTACCAATCCACGAGGAGTTGATACAGCAATAGAGATATCGAAATAATTGTGATAACAAATATCATCACCATCGATAGAGGCATTCACTTCTGGAAAACGTTTAAGCGCTTCAGTCACGGCTTTCACATAGAAAGACATAAAGCCAAGACGAATACCGTGGCGTTTTTCAAAGCTTTCTTGGTATTGCTTGCGCAAATCCATGATTGGCTTCATGTTCACTTCGTTAAACGTAGTCAACATAGCGGTACTATTTTTTGCTTCTAACAAACGCGTGGCGATAGTTTTACGCAAACGTGTCATTGGCACACGTTTGTCGGATCGGTTATCTAGGGCAACAACCGGCGCTGCTTCTAGCGGTACAGCTGATTTAGCTACCGGAGCTTGCAAAGACTTTTCAACGTCTTCTTTGGTAACTCGACCGCCTTTTCCTGTGCCTTTAATCTTAGAAGCATCTAAGCCTTTTTCAGCTAATAGTCTGCGAACAGAAGGGCTAAGTGCATCATTCTCGTCAGTTGAACCTGAGGCTTCGCTAGTAGCTGGCGCAGCAGCCGCAACAGCACCGGCGACAAAGCGGGCAATCACTTGTTCACCGTTTACTGTTTCGCCCTCGGGCGCTAAAATTTCACTTAATGCGCCGTCAGCAGGTGCCACAACTTCTAACACGACTTTATCGGTCTCGATATCAACTAAGTTCTGATCACGAGAAATAGCTTCACCGGGCTTAACATGCCAAGTTGCAATTGTTGCATCTGCCACTGATTCTGGCAGAACAGGTACCTTAATTTCCACTGACTCACCTTTAATACCGGATGGTTGACTTTATTTTTCACTGGCTTGAGCAGGAGCTTTGGCTTCAGTTGCAACCGCATCTGCAACTTCCTCAAAATTAGCAATAGTTTGTTCACCTAACACCGTGTCGCCCTCAGCATTAAAAATTTTACTGACAACGCCGTCTGCAGGTGCAACCACTTCTAACACTACTTTATCTGTTTCAATATCTACAAGATTTTGATCGCGACTCACTTTGTCACCTACCTTTACATGCCAGGTAGCGATGGATGCATCTGCCACTGATTCGGGCAATACCGGTACTTTTATTTCTATTGTCATACTGGTTCCTTATTTAATTGTTAATGCATCATCAACCAAATCTTTCTGCTGTTGGTTGTGAACTGAAATATAACCTACAGCTGGAGAAGCAGAGGCTTTTCGACCGGCATAAGTTAATGTGGCAGGAACGGGTAATGATGACCAAAAATGATGTTGGCTACAGTACCAAGCGCCTTGATTTTGCGGCTCTTCTTGACACCAAACCCAATCTTTAACGTGTTTAAATCTACTTACTACTTTACCAATTTCCTCATGTGGGAAAGGGTAAAGTTGTTCGATACGAATAATAGCCACATCGGTTTGTTCATTCTTACGACGCTGCTCTAACAAGTCGTAATAGACTTTGCCTGAGCACATCACGACTCGTTTAACCTTGCTTGGCTCCATGTCATCAATTTCATCAATAACATTATGGAACACACCTTCAGCTAATTCTTCGATACTCGATACAGCTAAAGGATGACGCAATAAAGACTTAGGTGACATAACAATAAGCGGTTTACGCATCGGACGAAGTGCCTGACGACGTAACATATTGAAAACTTGCGCGGGATTTGAAGGCACACACACTTGCCAATTGTGGTCTGCACACATTTGTAAAAAACGTTCTAACCTAGCAGAACTATGCTCAGGTCCTTGTCCTTCATAACCATGGGGTAATAACATAGTTAATCCGCACAAACGTCCCCACTTCGCTTCGCCAGAGCTTAAAAACTGGTCAATCACTACTTGCGCACCATTGGCAAAGTCTCCGAATTGAGCTTCCCAAATAGTTAACGTACCAGGCTCTGCTGTCGCGTAACCAAACTCAAATGCCAATACTGCAGCTTCTGACAAAACAGAGTCATATATTTCCATTTTGCCTTGTTGGGCATGTATATTAGCCAATGGCATGTAATCAGCACCGTCGGTTTGACTATGCAATACTGCATGGCGATGGAAGAAAGTACCACGACCAGAATCTTGCCCTGTCATACGGATGTTACTGCCTCTAATAACTATATCGGCGTAAGCTAAATTTTCTGCCATTCCCCAATCAAGTGCTTTTTCACCGTTCATCATAGATACCCGGTCTTTATATAGCTTAGCAACACGTGATTGAAGTATATGGTCAGCGGGAAAAGTACACAGTTTCTCGCCTAATTCTTTAATTTTTTCGACACTGATTGCACTGTCGTATTCAACATCCCAGTCATGTCCAAGAAATGGAGACCAATCCACTGAATGCTCAGTCATTGGACGCCATTCTTCGACCACACAGGCACCATGATCGAGTGCAGCACGATAATCACTGACCAGTTTTTTAACTTCGTGTGCTTCTATAACACCTTCAGCAATCAGTTGGTCTGCATAGATTTTACGAGGCACAGGATGAACTTTAATTTTTTGATACATTATGGGCTGAGTTGCATTTGGCTCGTCAGCTTCGTTGTGTCCGTGACGTCGATAACAAACTAAATCAATCACAACATCACGTTTAAATTGGTTTCGATAATCTAAGGCCAGTCTTGTTACAAACAATACCGCTTCAGGGTCATCAGAATTTACGTGGAAAATAGGAGCCTGAACCATTTTTGCAATGTCAGTACAGTATTGTGTTGAACGAGCATCTTCAGTTTTAGACGTGGTAAAACCCACTTGGTTATTAATAACAATACGGACTGTGCCACCCACTTGGAAACCACGAGTTTGCGACATGTTAAATGTTTCTTGCACTACACCTTGGCCCGCAATGGCGGCATCACCGTGAATGGTAATAGGTAAGACTAACGAACCATCGGTACATCCACGTCTGTCTAAACGAGCACGAACAGAACCAATAACTACTGGGTTAACAATCTCAAGATGCGAAGGATTAAATGCCAACGCTAAGTGTAAGTTACCGCCTGGTGTGGCGAAATCGGAAGAGTAACCAGCGTGATATTTTACATCACCAGCACCTAACGAATCATCATGTTTACCAGAAAACTCATCAAAAAGTACCGACGGGTTTTTACCCAACACATTCACTAAGGTATTGATTCTACCTCGGTGTGCCATACCCACAACAACTTCTTTCGTGCCATTAGTACCGGCATGACTGATCAAAGCTTTGAGCATAGGTACTAATGAGTCACCGCCTTCAAGAGAAAAACGTTTCGCACCAGGGAATTTAGCGCCAAGATACTTTTCCATTCCGTCTGCGGCGACTAGACCTTTGAGAAGATTGATTTTATCTTCCCGAGCAATTTCAGGCTTCGCTTGAACAGATTCGATGCGATGTTGCAACCAACGTTTCTGATCCGTATCGGTAATGTGCATGTATTCAGTACCGATAGATCCACAGTAGGTGCGATTAAGTGAGTTAAATAATTCACCTAAGGGCATAGACTCTTTGCCAATGGCAAAAGAACCTACGTTATATGTGGTATCAAAATCTTTTTCAGAAAGGTTATGGTGTGAAAGTTCCAAGTCTCTGACCCTAGGCTGTTTCCAAAGCCCAAGCGGATCAAGATTAGCATGTTGATGGCCCCTGAATCGAAAGGCGTTGATCAATTGTAGTACTTTGACCTGTTTTTCATCACTGCCACTTGTACTTGCCTGAGTTGAACCAGCTCTAGAGGCTGGACCCAGCGCTGCTAGGTCACGAAATTGATCACGAACAAGACTGTGCTTGGTTTCAACTTCTACCCCATCAAGTTTAGGTAACTTTTCAAAAATGCCTCGCCATTCATCAGACACACTTTGTGCATCATCTAAAAACGCTTCGTACATTTCTTCTATATAAGTTGCGTTGCCACCAGCCATGTGAGAAGAATCCCACCATGCTTTCATCACGCTTTGCTGCATTGTCGTCCCTTGGTTTTAATCAGACTTGCAAGTATGTGTGCCGAAGCACACGGTATTTTTATTATTTAGTAAAACCTACACTGCTCGTTTGAGCAGCATAGATTTAATATGACCAATCGCTTTCGTTGGGTTTAGTCCTTTGGGACAAACACTGACGCAGTTCATGATGCCATGACACCTAAATACACTAAATGCATCGTCTAAGCCATTTAAACGTTCATCAGTTGCTGTGTCTCTGCTATCAGCTAAAAAGCGATAAGCATGCAATAAACCAGCAGGTCCAATAAACTTATCTGGGTTCCACCAGAAAGATGGGCAAGAGCTTGAACAACATGCACATAAGATACACTCGTACAAACCATCTAGTTTTTCTCTTTCTTCAGGAGACTGCAAAAATTCACGGGCTGGCGGCTGCTTATCATCATTAATAAGAAACGGCTTTATTTTTTCATACTGAGTATAAAATTGCGTCATATCAGTTACCAAATCACGCACAACTGGTAATCCAGGTAATGGGCGAACCACTATCTTAGAACCTTTAAGTGCTGATATTGGCGTGATACAGGCCAAGCCGTTTTTACCATTCATGTTTACGCCATCTGAGCCACATACTCCTTCACGGCATGAACGACGAAATGACAGAGTTGGATCTTTTTCTTTTAATGCTATCAATGCGTCCAATACCATCATATCTTGGCCTTCTGCGACCTCCAACTGATAGTCTTGCATACGAGGAGCGTCATCAACGTCAGGATTGTAACGGTAGACTGAAAGATTTAATTGCATAATTGTTGCTCCTAGTACGTTCTTGCTTTTGGAGGGAATGCTTCACGCAATTTAGGTGACATATTCACTTCACGTTTTATCATTGATTTTGTTTCAGGTAAATAAACAGAATGACATAACCAATTCTTATCATCTCTGTCAGGGAAATCAAAACGACTATGAGCACCGCGGCTCTCTGTTCTGAAATTAGACGCTACCGCTGTGGTGTAAGCAGTTTCCATTAAATTATCAAGTTCAAGACATTCGATACGCATAGTATTAAAGTCATTACTCTTGTCATTAAGGCTAGCATTATCTAATCTTTCGCGGATATCATTTAATTCTTTCAAACCTGTTGCCATTGAATCACCTTCACGGAATACCGAGAAGTTTAATTGCATACATTGTTGCAAGTCTTTCTTGATTTGAACAGGATCTTCGCCCTTACCCACTGCTGAATTTTCCCAACGATTAAAGCGAACCATTGCTTGATCAACATCATCTTGTGACGCTTCACGAGCATCAATACCATCAATCGCTTTACCAAGATGTAATCCTGTAGCACGACCAAATACCACTAAGTCTAATAATGAATTACCACCTAGTCTGTTGGCACCATGCACCGATACACAAGCGATTTCACCACAAGCAAACAAACCTTTAACAGGTGAAGTTTTTCCATTTGCGTCCATGGTAAGCGCTTGTCCGTCGACATTGGTCGGTATACCGCCCATCATATAATGACAAGTTGGAATAACAGGGATTGGCTCTTTAATTGGATCGACGTGAGCGAATGTACGAGATAATTCTAAGATACCAGGCAGACGAGATTCAAGAACATCTTTACCTAAGTGATCAAGCTTCAACTTACAATGTGGACCTTGAGGACCGTCGAATCCACGACCTTCACGAATTTCTGTCATCATCGAACGAGCAACAACGTCTCGCCCAGCTAAATCTTTAGCATTCGGTGCATAACGTTCCATGAAACGTTCACCGTCTTTATTCAGAAGATAACCACCTTCACCACGACAACCTTCAGTTACTAGCGTACCAGCACCTGCAATACCTGTTGGGTGAAACTGCCACATTTCCATATCTTGCATCGGTACACCGGCACGTAATGCCATACCTAGACCATCACCAGTATTAATGTGCGCATTAGTAGTTGAAGCATAAATACGTCCTGCACCACCGGTTGCTAATACTACGGCTTTAGATTTGAAATATACAACTTCACCAGACTCGATATCGATAGCAGTACAACCCACTACATCACCGTCTTGGTTTTTAACTAGATCGAGTGCGTACCACTCACTGAATATTTTAGTTTTGTTTTTAACATTTTGCTGATAAAGCAAATGTAGTAATGCGTGACCGGTTCTATCTGCAGCTGCAGCTGTACGAGCACCCTGCTCTCCACCGAAGTTTTGAGATTGGCCGCCGAACGGACGTTGATAAATTTTTCCATTTTCAAAGCGTGAAAAAGGCAAACCCATATTTTCCATTTCAATAATGGCTTCTGGGCCTGTTTTACACATATATTCAATTGCGTCTTGATCACCGATATAATCGGAACCTTTAACCGTATCGTACATGTGCCATTCCCAGTTATCTTCATGGGCATTACCCAGAGCAACAGTAATACCACCCTGTGCTGATACTGTATGAGAACGTGTAGGGAAAACTTTAGATAACAGGGCGCACGATTTACCCGATTCTGTAATCTGTAATGCTGCGCGCATACCTGCGCCGCCAGCACCAATTACGACTGCATCAAATTCATGTACAGGAAGACTCATTTACACACCCCACAAAACAAATAAACCAACAACCACATAAACAAATGCAGTGAGGTTAATAACAAATTGAATAAACGCACGCAAACCTGGTGCTTTAACATAATCGGTTAAAACCTGCCACATACCGATACGGATATGGAACATGATCGAAACCAAAGTAACAAATGTAAATACTTTCATCGCTAGACCAGAGAACAAATCGTTCCATACTGCATAAGTAATGTCTGGGGTAGAAATAAAATACCACCCCATAAACAAAGAAAAGGCAGTCATAATCAAAGCGGTAGCACGTGTAGTCACGTAATCTTGTACGCCGTTACGTTTTAAACTTGCTTGACCCGTTACCATAATACAACTCCTACTAAGATTGTTAAGATAATCCATGCGGCAATAATTGCTTTAGCACTTATATCGCCGGATTGAAGTTCTTCCCAATAACCCAAATCCATTATCATATGCCTAACACCTCCTAGCACATGATAAGTCAAGGCAGAAATGGTTCCTATGGCAACAAACTTACCAAGAGGACCGGCCATCTGTTCTTGAACAAGAGTAAAACCCTCAGGTGATGATACAGACATCGCCCACGCCCAGATCACAAACATCATTGCAAAAAACAATGCGACGCCTGTAATACGATGGAGAATTGAGGTAATTGCTGCAGGGGGGAAACTAATAGTATTGAGTTGTAAGTTAACTGGTCTTTGTTTTTTCACGTTTATTACTCTTTATACCCGTAGGTAGTTAAAACATTTCGGCTTATAACATCTCGCATGTTAAATTTTTGCTAAAATTCAATTTCTGTTCCCTAAGATTGTTGTCACTTTGTTAATGAAAGGTTAAGTATAAATAACCTTTTCAATACTAAGTGCTTTAAGCCTAATAAGTATATCCAGCCATTCAAACAAATACAATTATTGTTCTTTATTAAAGGTTTATAAGTAATAATTTGGATAGGTTGTTATGTGTGAATGAGAAATACACACCTAATACGAAACTTAACCATGCTATTCCAAAATTATATTTGCATTGAGGGGGCTAAAGAAGTGAATATTTATTAAGCGGAAACGCATTAAAATTGACATTATGAGTCAATGTAAGTTCAAATAGCGACAATTTCCCCCCCAGTAAACAGCAAAGCATGTTGTTTATCGAACACGAAACGATTCTGAGGAGAACAGTATATGGCAGACAATAAAGCCATTTTAAAAGTGGGTGACAAAGAAATCGAACTTCCGATTTTGTCAGGTACTGCAGGCCACGATGTAATAGATATAAGATCTTTAGGTGCCAATGGGTACTTTACTTATGACCCCGGATTTATGGCAACTGGTTCATGTGAATCGACAATCACTTATATTGATGGCGCCAAAGGCATTCTATTGCACAGAGGCTATTCCATTGAAGAATTAGCTAGGGATTCAGATTACATTGAAGTGGTTTATATGCTTTTGCATGATAAAACTCCCAATGCTCAAGAATATAGAGACTTCAAAGACACAATCACTCGTCATACTCTTGTTCACGACCAAATAAATAATTTTTTCAGAGGTTTTAGACGCGATGCGCATCCAATGGCAATGTTATGTGGCTCGGTAGGTGCTATGTCATCTTTTTATCACGATGACCTGAACATACATGATCCTGAACAACGTTTACGCAGTGCTTATCGCTTGGTAGCTAAGATGCCGACATTGGTAGCAATGTGTTACAAATACAACATTGGTCAGCCTTTTGTTTATCCTAAAAATGAATTGAGTTATGCTGAAAACTTCTTGAACATGATGTTTTCTGTTCCTGCAGAAGATTATAAAATCAGTCCAGCAGTAGCCAAGGCAGTTGACAGAATATTTATTTTGCATGCTGACCACGAACAGAATGCATCAACCTCTACAGTCCGTTTGGCGGGTTCTTCTGGGGCTAACCCATACGCTTGTATTGCTGCTGGTGTTGCGTCTTTATGGGGGCCTGCTCACGGCGGTGCCAACGAGGCTTGTTTGAACATGCTCGAAGAAATAGGCACAGTTGACCGTATACCTGAGTTTATTGCTAGAGCCAAAGATAAAGATGACCCGTTCCGCTTAATGGGCTTTGGCCATAGAGTTTACAAAAACTTCGATCCGCGTGCCACAGTGATGCGTGAAAGTTGTCATGAAGTTTTAGCTGAGCTTAACATCGACGATCCACTGCTTAATGTAGCAATGGAACTTGAACGTATTGCTTTGAGTGACCCATACTTCGCAGAGAAAAAACTCTTTCCTAATGTAGATTTCTACTCTGGTATTATCCTAAAAGCGATTGGTATTCCAACCAACATGTTTACCTGTATTTTTGCATTGGCAAGAACTGTTGGATGGGTATCACATTGGCACGAAATGTTGAGCCAACCGGGACAAAAAATAGGTCGTCCTCGTCAGTTGTATACTGGTGAAGCACAGCGTCCGTATAGTAAAATTAATAAATAGTTATTTATCAATTTTAAAAATAGCGAACTTAATTGTTCGCTTTTTTTTGCGCAAAAACAGTCTGTTTTCTCAGGGTTTTGGTTAGAAAAAATCAAAAGCACGCTTCGCGCCATCGTCCTTGATGGTTTTTGTCTCAAATCCTTTCGAGCCAGTTACTCTTTTTTCAACAGCAAAAAATAGAGTAACCAGAAAAATGCCGCCGCTGCTAAAGTTCTTAACCACTAAAAATGGCTTATTCTTGGGTCGTTTCGAATGTTTCCCTTCAAGCTCAACTCAAATGGCATCCTTGCCATTTGCCCCAAGAATAAGCCATTTTTAGCTGAAACTTTAAACGCGGAAGAGCAGTGGCTGAGCCACCAAAGCGGTATCGGCGAAGCCGATGTTTTTGGTTTATCTTTTACTCTATTCCTCACATGTATGTTCGCCAATTATTTTTGATATTTAGCAGGTCAATTTACAAGGATGTAAATTGAGTCGTAGAGTGCTGGGTGCACATTACGACGACCTGCTAAATCTCATAAATAATTGGATGAAGA
Source organism: Paraglaciecola sp. (assembly GCA_034111205.1). Classification (GTDB taxonomy): domain Bacteria; phylum Pseudomonadota; class Gammaproteobacteria; order Enterobacterales; family Alteromonadaceae; genus Paraglaciecola. The sequence continues at coordinate 18,159 of JAWUXT010000159.1, forward strand.
ACATAGTCTGGCGAGCGGGCTTTTTTGCTTACTTTTTTTGCCTGCAGAAAAAAAGTAAGTCGCACAGAAGGCGGCCGCCGCGCGGGATTCTGTGAGAAACCTGCCATGCGGACGCCGCGCGGGAGGGCAGTAAGCGTCAGCGCATGCTTTAATAGTGGCACTGGCAGATTTTGCCCTAGCCAAGGACATTAGCTGAACACCTAAACCACTATAGGCTGACCAATACCTTGGTGATATTGCCAACTGAAAACAAAATCAAAGTGATCTGTCCCCTTCGTTCACTAATAGGGGGTATCTTTATGTATATAAACTTCATTACTTAATCATATAATTTGAGACGAAAAGCAAGCTCTGGACTTTTGTATTACAAGAGGTAGTCTAATTTTCAAATATTGTAAGATTAATTTTGGCTGATTCTTACATTAAATTTTAAATTGAGGTGTTTTCAGCACTCTCATTGGAGTAAGTAGCATGCGTTATCAATCACTAGTTCAACTCATATCTGACGGTTGGATGGTCAGCATAAGAGGGGTTATGGAGTTGGACGATGCGCCATTATCTTCTGAGAAAATAGAGGAAGTTGTGAAAATCACTAATGGTAAAGCCACACATATAGTGTTTCTTAATCAAGGTTTTGGTGGAAAAGGCCTTTACTACCCAATAACAAATCAAGCAGAGCTTGAGTTAGCTCACGTAGAAGTGGAGAAAAATATACAGATTATTGGTTACGACCTAACTATTGCTTGCAGGGCTAGAAATTTGAACGGTGAAGTAAATGTAGAAGAATATGCAAATAATTTAGAAGAGTTAGTAAATTGGGAAATTAAGATTCAGAGTCCAACTGAATTTGTCATTAGTTATGTAATAGAGGGTTCGAGCAAAGAGCCCGGTTATAAGTTCATATCAGAGTTACAAAATTACTTAGTATCGCTTTCGATTAAGAATAGAACAGGCTTCATAATTACCAGCGTGACGTGGGGATCAAAATGTAGAGGTCAACCTTTTAGCTTTCTAGCATCAGATTGGCGCAATACAGAAAAAATAACGTCTGAAGACGTCCACCGAATAGTAAAACTGAAAGAAAATGGTAATGACAAATTAATGTCAGATTTAGTTGAATTTTACGGCCAAATTTCCCCAAGGACAAAGTTAATTACAGGTTTTTCAATATTGGAAACATTGTTTGATAGTGAGGTGGTACATATTCTGAACCTTTCGGAAATTGACGATGTTTTATTATAAATAAAAGAGATACCTTCTATCGCATCAGATGATAGTAAATTAAAAAAGATCACAGACGTTCTGAAGAATCCAAATATAATGTCTTCAGAGGGACGAAATGAACGGCTTGCGATTAAATTAGCTAAAATTATGAATATTGAAACGCCACTTGCCTATAAAAAAGTCAAAGAGTTGGCGAAGTTTCGAGGGAAGGCCGCACATTCAATCACTGATGACAAACCAGAATATACAATGTTATCTAACTATATCGAAGAGGTTTTGTTGGTATATATTTATTCATAATAAGCAGTTAAGTATCAACGAAATAAGATGTACTGTTGTCAGTAAAAATAATTATCAAGACATCACCCTTGTTAATTATTTGCGAATCCACCCAAAATTCCTAGTCTGCGAAGCCGATGCTCTTGATCTACCCTCGACTCAATGCTCGCCGGTTATTTTGTGAATTCAGTAGGGCAATTTGCATGGATACAAATTGAGTTTGCCATTGCTGGGAGCAAGTGCAAACGACCTGCTTAATTCACAAAATAATCGGATGAAGAGCATTGCCCTCGAGCGGCTTTTTTCTGGTTACTCTTTTTTAGCTGCAGCAAAAAGAGTAACTGGCTCGAAGGGATTCGAGTCAAAAACCGCAAGGAGGCGGGTAAGAGCAGCGCATGCATTTATTTGTTCAAACGCCTGTAGAAAATCAGCTGGAACGGCCGCGGACTAATACCAAATTAACAGAATGTGAAACTTTTCTTCAGGCATAAAAAAAGACGCTTAGCGTCTTTTTTTTAAAGCTTATGTCGATTAACGACGTAGGCCTAAACTTTTGATAAGAGCTTGATAACGTTCAACGTTTTTACTTTTAAGATAATCAAGTAACTTACGACGAGTACTAACCATGCGAAGAAGTCCACGACGTGAGTGGTGATCTTTCTTATGCTCTTTAAAATGACCTTGCAACTTGTTGATGTTATGAGTTAATAAAGCAACTTGAACTTCAGGAGAACCTGTATCGCCTTCTTTAACTGCATATTCAGCAAGGATTGTTGCCGTTTCTTGTGTACTTAGTGACATAATTTTCTCCAATAAATAAGAGTTTAAAGATACAACCCGCCAATCACTAATTCAGCGAGTCAAAAAGAGCGCACATTATAGCGATGCCAAACTTAAAAACAAGTCTTATATTGGCAGAATTTAATAACTGCCACGTACACACAAGTTCTTATATGTTTAGCTATAAACAACCGAGCGTTTTGGTGCAACTTTGCCGTCATAGTCAATAAACCCAACGCCTAAAAACAATCCACTATCCTTGCTATACACTCTAATTAATGTGTCTTGAGCATATTCTGTGGAGCCAATAAAATTAACTGGATTACCATTTCTAAAAAAACCTTCAGCAATTTGTTCTACTTCAGCTGAATCAAGGGTTTTAACTGCAGAGTCCATAGGCATCAATAACTGATCCAAGGCAGTAAAAGTTTGGTCATCTAATAAATCTGCTGCTTCGTTATCTATTTGGTCCCTGAGTGCTTGTAATGATTCCATTGTCATCATTTTATCCGCTGGATAATCAGTCACTTGGGTACGGTGTAACTTACTCACATAGGCACCACAGCCTAAAAGCTGACCAATATCATCCACTAAGGAGCGAATATAAGTACCTTTACTACTATGTACAGTCATATCCACTTCATCCGTTTCAAATCTATCAATGGATAAACTAAATATAGTGATGTCACGGGCTTCTCTTGGAATATCAATGCCTTGGCGGGCATAAAAATACAAAGGTTTGCCTTGATGTTTTAACGCTGAAAACATAGAGGGTACTTGTTTAATGGGCCCTTTAAACTGCTCACAGGCAGCAATCAATTGTGCTTCAGTTACATTGACAGGATGAGTTTCTACTACCTCTCCATCTGCATCTGAAGTCGTAGTGCGCACTCCAAGCTTAGCTGTTACTTGGTAAGTTTTATCTGTATCCAATAAAAACTGAGAAAACTTAGTTGCCTCACCTAAACAAATTGGTAACATGCCTGTTGCTAGGGGATCTAAAGCCCCCGTATGTCCTGCCTTCGCAGCGTTAAACATTCTTTTAACTTGTTGCAGTGCATGATTAGACGACAGGCCTAGGCCTTTATTCAGTAATATGATGCCGTTAACGGCACGACCTTTTCTTGTTCTTGCCATAAATACTACTTTTGCTCGTCTTCTTTAGACTCTGGTTCAACTGACTCTTGATCATCCAAAGAACGCCCAGACAATTTAGCTCGCTCTGCATCTTTGTTTAAGGTGTCACTCACTAAATTGGCAATACGTATGCCTTCAGCTAAAGAACCATCGCGAACAAATTTTACTGCTGGCACAGCACGCATACGCATCCGATTAGCCAATAACGTACGGATAAAACCTTTATTGTCTTCAAGAATAGTTAAATAATTTTTGACTTGTTCTTCATCATTTTCGAAAAACGTCACGTAAATTTTAGCGTGAGCTAAATCCCGCGATACTTCAACACCAGACACAGTTACCATGCCAAGGCGAGGATCACGATTCTTAAATTCATTCTGTAAAATACTGGCGATTTCTTTGTGAATTTGTTGACCGACTCTGTCAGTACGTGAAAATTCTCTGGCCATATTAATTTCTCCTGGTACCTAAGATACCTTTTCAGAAACAAAACGGAGGCCGTAGCCTCCGTTTATTCTTATTAGCTAAAAGCTGATTGAAATTAATGCAAACTTACAGTTCGCGCTTAACCTCAACGGTTTCAAATACTTCGATTTGATCACCCACTCTCACATCATTGTAGTTCTTCACTCCGATACCACATTCCACCCCATTTCGGACTTCTTGTGCATCATCTTTGAAGCGTCGTAATGACTCAAGTTCACCTTCATAAATAACTATATTGTCACGTAAAACACGAATAGGACTGCTACGTTTAACAATGCCCTCTGTGACCATACAACCGGCAATTGCACCAATCTTAGGCGATTTAAATACGTCACGTACTTGAGCTAAACCGATTATCTCTTGTCTGAATTCAGGTGCCAACATACCACTCATGGCCTGTTTTACTTCATCAATCAATTGATAAATAATACTGTAATAACGTAAGTCAATCTCTTCTGTATCGATGACTTTACGAGCTGATGCATCAGCACGAACGTTAAAGCCAACCACAATTGCGCCTGAAGCTGCAGCTAAACTTGCGTCAGTTTCAGTAATACCACCTACACCACTACCAACAATGTTCACTTTAACTTCATCAGTAGACAACTTAGTCAAAGATTCAGATATAGCTTGAACAGAACCTTGAACATCAGCTTTAAGTACAACATTTAACTCGCTAACATCTCCAGCTTCCATATTGGCAAACATATTTTCCAATTTGGCTTTTTGCTGTTTAGCTAATTTAAGTTCGCGTTGTTTAGTATGACGTTTAGAGGCAACTTCACGAGCTTTACGCTCATCTTGCACCACAATCGCATTTTCACCCGCGATAGGCACCCCTGATAAACCAAGGATTTCTACCGGTGTTGATGGGCCAGCAACTTTCACATCTTTACCATTTTCATCACGCATGGCTCGAATACGTCCGTATTCTTCACCGCATAACATGATATCACCAGCACGAAGCTCACCTTCTTGGATAAGTACAGATGCAACAGGACCACGGCCTTTATCTAGGCGTGATTCAATGACGATACCTTTAGCAGGGCCAGTTGGTACAGCTTGCAAGTCGAGTAGCTCGGCTTGTAGGCTGATGGCTTCTAATAGCTCATCTACCCCTTGACCTGTTTTAGCTGAGACATAAACAAACTGGTGTTCACCGCCCCACTCTTCGGAAATCACTTCAATTTGTGATAATTCAGTTTTCACTCTATCTAGGTCAGCCGATTCTTTATCAACCTTGTTAACCGCAATAATTAACGGTACACCAGCAGCTTTTGCGTGTTGTACTGCTTCTTTAGTTTGTGGCATAACACCATCATCAGCAGCAACAACCAAAATAACGATATCAGTTGCAACAGCTCCACGAGCTCGCATAGCGGTAAACGCAGCGTGACCAGGAGTATCTAAAAAGGCAATACGGCCGCTGGCAGTTTCTACACTGTAAGCACCAATGTGCTGGGTAATACCACCGGCTTCACCATCTGCTACTTTCGCACGGCGAATGTAATCAAGTAGTGATGTTTTACCATGGTCAACATGCCCCATGATAGTCACAACTGGTGCGCGACTAGATTTTTCGCCACCGGAAGCTTCAGCAATCAGCTCATCTTCAAGTGCGTTATCGTTAACCAACTCATATTTATGACCCATTTCTTCAACCACTAACACAGCAGTTTCTTGGTCAAGTACGTGGTTGATGGTAACCATCTCACCCATTTTCATTAGGGCTTTAATCACTTCGGTGGCTTTAATAGCGAGTTTGCTACCTAGTTCACTTACTGTGATGGTTTCGCCGATACGAACAACACGCTCGACAGGTTGTGCCGGTTTATTAAAAGCATGTTTTAAATCTGAGCCGGCATTTTTCTTAGATTTTTTACGTCTACGGCCGCCAAGTTCAGTTTTGATATCATCTGCATCTTCGGCTTCTTGGGCATAGCGGTTTGAATGCACATGCACTTCTTCTTTCTCTTGCTTTTTACGTCGCTCTTCTTCTTCCTTCCAGCGACGTGAATTTTCTTCAGCCAGCTTTTTAGCTTCTTCAGCAGCGTTTTTAGCATCTAATTCAAGTTTGCGTTGAATCTCTTCATCTTGGGCCTTACGAAGTTTTTCAGCTTCAGAGCGGTTACGCTCCTGCTCTGCTTTCTCTTCTGGGCTCAAGGCTGACTCTTCAGCAGCACGCACTTCTTTAGCTTTTTCAGCACGTGCAGTACGTTCTGCATCAGCTTTAACTTTTGCTTCAGCTGCTTTTTGTGCTTTTTCTTGAGCTGCACTTTTGGCTTTTTCAATAGCTTGTTGTTCAGCTTCAAGTCTAGCTTGCTGTTCTTCTGCTAAACGTTTAACTTCGTCTTCAGCCATTTTGGCTTCTTCAACATCAGAACGTTTCACATAAGTTCGCTTCTTACGCACTTCAACCGTCACACCTTTAGACTTTCCTGCACTCAAAGTGCTGGTAGTCTTGCGCTGTAATGTCATACGTTTTGGCCCTTCTGAACCAGCACCACCATGTTGCTTGCTCAAAAAGTCTAACAATATGCGTTTTTCGTCTTCTGTTACTTCACCGCCAGCTGTTTTATCAATGCCTGCACTTTTAAATTGCTGAACCAACCGGTCAACCGAAGTGCCTATATCAGTGGCAAGTTTTTCTATGGATACTTCTGCCATATGGGAATTCCTCCTGTTGACCTATTCTTCGTTAAACCAAACGATATTACGGGCAGCCATGATTAATTCACCAGCCTTCTTATCGCTTAATTCTTCTATATCTGAAATCTCGTCGGTGCCTTGTTCTGCAAGGCCTTCAAGATCCGTAATGCCGCGACTTGCTAGGGTATAGGCAACGTGCCTGTCCATACCTTCAAGATTTAACAGCTCTTCTTTTGGCTCTGCAGCCTCAAGCGTTTCTTCTGTAGCTAATGCGCGAGTCGTTAAGGTAGCACGAGCGCGTTCACGCAACTCTTCAACCATCTCTTCCTCTAATCCCTCTATATCGAGCAATTCGTTGATAGGCACATAGGCTATTTCTTCAAGTGTCGTAAAACCTTCATCTACCAAAATGGAAGCAAAGTCTTCGTCAATGTCTAAACCAGCAGTAAATACGGTTAAAACTTTAGCGTTTTCTTCTTCATGTTTGGCATTCAAAGCATCTACTGTCATTACATTTAATTCCCAGCCTGTTAACTGGCTGGCTAATCTAACGTTTTGACCGCTACGACCAATGGCTTGTGCTAGGTTGTCTGCTTCGACTGCCACATCCATTGAATGTTTGTCTTCATCAACAACAATAGAAGCAACTTCAGCTGGAGCCATCGCATTGATTACAAATTGCGCTGGATTATCGTCCCAAAGCACGATATCAACCCGCTCTCCACTAAGTTCACCCGATACTGCTTGAACACGAGAACCTCGCATTCCAACACATGCGCCGACTGGGTCTAAACGTTTGTCGTTAGTTTTAACGGCAATTTTAGCTCTTGAACCAGGATCACGAGCAGCAGCTTTAATTTCAAGCGTTTCTTCTGCAATTTCCGGCACCTCGATGCGGAACAACTCAACCAACATATCTGGATGAGTACGACTAATGAATAACTGTGCACCACGAGCCTCAGGACGAATAACGTAAAGTAGACCACGTACACGGTCACCGGGACGGAATGTTTCACGAGGCAACATATCGTCACGGTAAATAACACCTTCAGCATTATTTCCTAAATCAATAATGACGTTGTCACGATTAACTTTCTTAACGGTACCTGTGACTAATTCGCCAACTCGGTCTTCATACTCTGCTATTACCTGATCACGCTCAGCTTCACGCACTTTTTGAACGATAACTTGTTTAGCTGTTTGTGTAGTGATCCTGTCAAATGCGATTGATTCTATTTGTTCTTCAACAAATTCACCTAGTTGTTTGTCTGGCTCGTCCATCTGAGCAGCAGATAAGCACATTTCAGCAGTTGGATTTTCTTGTTCGTGATCATCTGCAACTACTAACCAACGACGAAAAGTATCAAAACTGCCTGTTTCGCGGTCGATACTAACGCGCACTTCGATCTCGGCTTCACTTTTCTTTTTTGTAGCGCTGGCGATTGCAAACTCTAACGCCTCGAAGATTTTTTCTCTTGGAACCTGTTTTTCGTTTGAAACGGCTTCAGCCACTAACAGAATTTCTTTATTCATTGTTGCCTCACTGATTACTCTCTTACGACAGCCCTTGTCAAGTCGCCATCTTAATCAAAAGATGGGACTA
>JAWUXT010000160.1:0-7050 GCA_034111205.1 Paraglaciecola sp.
GCCTTTTGTTCAGTTATGGGGTATTTGTATACCATCCAGATTGCAAGGCCTGAACAGAGTGTAGGAATAAAAGCATCAAAAATGCGCATTAAATAAATGGTTTCCTCAGACTGTGCACCGCCTAATTTTACGTCGAAACCAGTGTAATTCAATAATATTCCACCACCAGCAAGCGCAACAGCCATACCCAGTTTGACGACCCACCAAAATATCGATCCATACATACCTTCACGTCTTTCGTAAGTATTCAATTCATCCATATCACACACATCGGCAATCATTGAGCCCATCAAAGTAAACAAAGCTCCCAATCCAAAAGCCATGAAAGGTGCCGGTACTAGCACCAGCCAAGGGTAATCAGGGTTATAAAAGAACCACTTCAACGAATATCCAACCATAGAAACTGCCGTGGCATAATAAAAGGCGCGTTTCTTACCTATTTTTGTCGCTAACCAGGAAACAAAAAAGATAACCGCAAATGTGGTGCCTGCCATCATCGTTCCAGCCCACCCAAAGTACTCGGCACCCATGGCTTGGTCGCCAGCAAATACATAATAAATAATCACGTAAATTTGAAATGAAGCTACCAACTGAAAGCCGTTAAAGACTAAAAAGGTAGCCACACACAAATAGAGGAATGGCTTAAACTTCAGAGTAATAAGAAAGCCCTTAAAAAAGCCTTTGATGGCACCTCTAATAGATTTGTCATTTGGATCGGATATGCTATCTGGCATAGGTTGACTAGCGGGAGGAACAACAAAACGCTCTTTTAACAACAATGCTGGAAGCACACCTACTGTCAAGGTAAAAGCAGCAATAATAATAGCTAACCAGCCAGCACCTTCAATAATGTCATCAAAACTATCAAGTTGCATAAACCACACAAACCAAGGTGCGACTAAGTACGCCACATACCCCATCGCATTTTGCACCGCCATCAAACGTGTCCGTTCGTGGTAATCAGGTGTTAGTTCATAGCCTAATGCTACCCAAGGAGTAGCGAACAAAGTATGGCCCAGTAAAAATATAATTGAACCTATAAGGAAAAACCAAAAATAGAATTCTTCGCTGTACCCTCTAGGAAATTGCCATAACAGTGCAAAGAGGATACTCGCAGTGATTGCCCCAAAAAAAATGTAAGGTCGTCTCCTACCCCATTTGGACTTGGTATGATCAGAAATATAACCCATCAATGGATCGGTAATCGCGTCTGTTAGACGTGGTAATGCACTCACTAAACCCACTAAGGCCGGATTCATTCCCAAGCCTAAATTTAGGACGATAACCATGCCTCCCATTGCAGCGGCTAAAATATTGTTAACAAATGCGCCTAAACCGTAAATCAGTTTTTTGGAAAGTGATATTTTATCTTCAGGTGCAGTTTCGAAATGTTGCTGGTCGCTCATATACGTTTTTCCATCACTGAGTTAGGTCGGATGAAAAGAGATGATGACAGGGTAAATAATCCCCAGTGGATCTCGACGCACACGACTTGATTAATGGCGACACTACACAGAATACAATAATCAACAATACTAAAACGACAAGAGGGTAAATTTAACAAGTTGAAGCGGTTTTTTTTACATAATACCAACACATTCCACATCATTATTTTTTACGAATAAATCCCCTATCCAACCTACCTCTCATCAAGTCCTTCCTAGCTTGTTTAGATTGTGTAAATCCCTCAGTGAAATATTGTTACGATCATAAGTGAACATTTTGTTAACAAAGCACACAGCTCAGCCATAAATTTGGCAGAAACGGGTAGCCACAGGTTTTTAATGTCATCAAATTTTTCCAAAGAAACATCAAGTGAGATGAACTCTCCCGCAACAAAACCAGACATGTTGAACAGCATTCTGGATAGTATGACAATGGAAGAAAAAATTGGGCAAATGAGTCAGTTTTTTGGTCACACAGAACATATATCTGAACACCTTGCCAATTCGATTCGCCAAGGGCGGGTAGGCTCAGTGCTAAATGAAGTCAGACTGCACACGGTGAATGAGTTGCAACGTCTTGCAGTGGAAGAAAGTCGACTAGGCATCCCCCTACTAATTGGTCGTGATGTGATCCATGGTTTTAACACTATATTCCCAATCCCATTGGGACAAGCCGCAAGTTGGTGTGTTGAAACAGTTAAGCAATGTGCTCATATTAGTGCACTAGAGGCAGCTACCACTGGAGTCAATTGGACCTTTGCACCAATGATCGATATCAGCCGGGATCCTCGTTGGGGGAGAATTGCAGAAAGTTTAGGTGAAGACCCTTATTTATGTTCAGTTTTAGGCGTTGCCATGTTGCAAGGTTTCCAAGGTCAGGAGTTACACAAAATTGGCAGCATTGCTGCCTGCGCTAAACATTTCGCAGGATACGGTGCGGGTGAAAGTGGTCGTGATTACAGCACCACCAATATTCCAGAAAATGAACTGCGCAATGTCTATCTGCCGCCTTTTAAAGCAGCTGCCGATGCGGGTGTCGCCACGTTTATGTCAGCCTTTAGCGATCTAAATGGTGTGCCTGCCTCAGGCAATAAGTGGTTAATGACTGACATATTGCGAGAAGAGTGGGACTACAAAGGTTTTGTGGTCAGCGATTGGGAATCAATTCAACAGCTGACCACTCATGGCTTCAGCAAAGACAACAAAGGCGCAGCCAACGAAGCCGTAAATGCTGGAATTGATATGGAAATGGTCAGCACCACATATCTTGAGCACTTGCCAGAATTGTTAGCAGAAGGACGTATAGACATTAAACAAATTGACACTGCGGTCAAAAAAATATTGCAGCTAAAATGGCAACTAGGCTTATTTGAATCTCCTTATACCGATGCAAACTTATTACCCATACCTTTAAACTCGGATCATTTACAGAGCGCCAAAGACGCCGCTATTAAAAGCTGTGTATTACTCATAAATGATAAAAACATACTGCCACTGTCAGCAGAATCATTGGACTGTGTCGCCATTATTGGACCTTTGGCTGATGATCCTTATGAGCAACTGGGTACCTGGATATTTGATGGTGACTCCCTGCATAGTCAAACCTGTTTAACCGCTATTACACAAGAATTATCAGGTAAGGCCAATATTCATCATGTTAAGGCGATGCAAACATCTCGCAGTCATGATCAGACTGACTTTAAGCAGGCAGTTAAATCAGCTTCCATTGCAGATGTAGCCATATTAATTTTAGGTGAAGAGTCTATTTTATCAGGCGAGGCCCATTGCCGAGCTGAAATTGGTTTGCCAGGTTGCCAAGAACAGTTAATCGATGCGATTGCACAAACAGGTACGCCTATTGTGCTAGTGATCATGGCCGGTAGACCCCTAACGATAGAAACGATCTTACCTAAAGTGGATGCGGTTTTGTTCGCTTGGCATCCAGGCACAATGGGCGGACCAGCCATCTCGGACTTATTATTTGGTAAAGCCTCTCCCTCTGGAAAGTTACCTGTTACTTTCCCCAGAAAAGTAGGACAAGTGCCGATTTACTACGCACAAAAACATTCTGGCAAGCCTGCAACTGAACAGGCCTTTGTGCACATGGATGATATACCTGTGCATTCGCCGCAAACCTCACTTGGTATGGCTGCCACTCATTTAGACACTCACTTTAGTCCTTTATTTCCATTTGGTTTTGGCCTTTCTTATACTCAATTTAGTTATCAAAACCTTGAGCTTAGCCACAAAACATTAAAGCTAGGTGAGACATTAGTGGTTCGTGTGTTGTTGACTAACATCGGCGACACTGAGGGCGAAGAAATAGCACAGTTGTATATTCGCGATCTAGTGGGCAGTGTTACCCGCCCAGTCAAAGAATTAAAAGATTTTAAGCGTGTAAAGCTGGCAGCGGGTACTAGTGAATGGATTACATTTGAACTGAGTACAGATAAACTTGCGTTTTATGACAGGAATATGCAACTGGTAACAGAAGCAGGTCAATTCAAACTTTGGTTAGGGGGCTGTTCACAAACAGGGCTGCAAGATGCGTTCGAGATTATAGATGCTTAAAAGTCGAAAAAATAAAGTACTACAAAATAAAGTCAATGCTTTATTAAGCTCAATGACACTTGAACAAAAGGTGGGTCAAATGACCCAGGCTGAACGTACCACCTGTTCCCCAGAGCAGGCGAAACAATTTCATATTGGTTCAATATTAAGCAGTGCAGGCTCTTGTCCTGGCAACAACCAATTGCAAGATTGGGTAGAAATGAATGACGCCTATTGGATGGCATCAACCGAAAAAGATCAGAACCATTTAGGCATTCCCATTATCTATGGGCTAGATGCAGTGCATGGTAACAGCAATGTAAATGGTGCCACTGTATTCCCACATAATATTGGTTTAGGCGCCACTAATGATACCAAGCTGATAGAAAAAATAGCCCGGGTAACAGCAAAAGAGGTACTGGCCGCGGGTGTTGACTGGACATTTGCACCTAACTTAGCCATGGCTCGAAACTATCACTGGGGCAGATGTTACGAAAGCTTCTCTGAAATGCCAGCGATCACCAGCCAATATGCATCAAAAATGGTTGAAGGTTTGCAAGGGCAGTTATCTAAAAACGCTGTCATGGCCTGTGCTAAACACTGGATTGGTGACGGCGGCACTCACCATGGTATTGATCACGGCGATACCATATTAAGTTTTAACGAGCTACAGGCTTTACACATGCCGCCTTTCCAAACAGCTATCAAAGCTGGGGTATTAAGTGTGATGGTGTCATTTAGCAGTTGGAACGGCGATAAGTGTCATGCCCACAAATTTTTATTAGTCGACACGTTAAAAGAAAAAATGGGCTTTAACGGTATTGTTATATCAGATATGCAGGGTATAGATTATTTGGCTGACGACTTTTATTTAGGCGTGGCGAAAGGTGTTAACGCTGGTATTGATATGTTTATGGTGCCAAGAAATTGGCCAATGTTTATAGAGCATTTACTCAGCCATGTTGAATTGGGCACTGTGTCTATTGATCGTATCAACGATGCGGTAAGCAGAATATTAACGGCTAAGCTTGCTCTTGGCCTCTTTGAAAAGCGCAGGCCTAGAGATCGCAAATGGTCTAATCATGATTCATTTGGGAGTATTGCACATCGACTTGTCGCCCAAGAAGCAGTAAGGAAATCATTAGTTCTACTCAAAAATGAACACAATATTTTACCCTTATCAAAATCAGCAAGAATATTGGTCGCGGGTAAAAGTGCTCATAATATAGGCCATCAATGCGGTGGGTTTACGATTACTTGGCAAGGGTTGTCGGGCAATGAACAAATTGAAGGTGGCACCTCAATCTGGCAAGGAATAAACGACATAGCAGAGCATGCACAGTTAAGTGAAAACGGCGCAGGCTTAGATGCAGATCCACAGCAGCATGATGTGGCAATAGTCGTTATAGGAGAATCACCTTACTCAGAAGGCATGGGAGATATCAGAGACGATGATAAAAAAATCACCGACGTCGGCTCAAATATTCATGGCCAAGTTAAACTATTAAAAGCTTATGGGCACTCCATTGAGTTAAGTAAACTTTACCCTGAAGATTTACAAACCATCAAAAACATCAGCAGCAAAGGCATTCCAGTAGTAACGATTATAATTTCTGGTAGACCATTAATTGTGGACCAAGAGCTAGCTCATTCAGAGGCTTTTGTTACAGCGTGGTTACCTGGTTCAGAGGGGCAAGGGGTTGCTGAGGTATTGTTTGGAGACTTCAATTTTCAAGGTAAGTTATCCCATAGCTGGCCACAACTTTCACAATCAAAAATGTATGAAAGTGATAAAAGCTACCAACCACTTTTCCCCTGTGGTTTTGGTTTAAATTACCGGTAAATCGCAGTGTGATAACGAATATTGATTAGCAATAATCCAAATCACTGTTAGATAAACCCTATTGCATTGATGTGGTTTGTTAACCCATATTTCATATACAACTCATTTAGGATTAATTATGTTAAGTAATAATAATATTATGCTGTCTAATCTTTCCTTTCCTGATGTATGCGGTGCTCCGCCCCCAGTCAACCCTATACCTATTCCCTACCCTAATTTGACCCCAGGCTCATTACCACATGCCAACCATATTGATGGTCAAGCACATGCGGGGAATAAAAAAGCCTTAACAGCTCAAAAAAACATAATTGAAAAAGCACAGGGTAAAAGCTCTGTCACTATCAAAAGTGCAACTCAGGCTAGGCTGCTCAACACTGCATCATAATTAATGGGCCTTAATAGTGAATATTTTAATCAACCAACAGGTCATAGGTTGCAAACACCATTAATGACTCCATAAATATTATTACTGACATTTAATTTTGTTCTGACCCTAATTTATAATTTTGTTCTGCCCCTAATTTATTAATTGGCAATCGGTGATAGCATGCATTTCAAAGTTTACGTGCTGCTCATAATCATCTATCAAATAATTGGGGGTAAATAGCAAATGCACGAACAGAAAAAATGTCTACATCAGGTCAAAGCAGATACGTTTATGTTTTGTATACAAACAATTATCAGTTGCGGTTGTGTGGTTTTTCCGCAGCGGCGCAGTATTTATATCGCCATTGGCGTGGAGTATTTTTATGACTAATCAACTGCCCAAGGTAACATCTCCTTCAATCGTAACCCTTGACCAACTAGCAGAGTTGGCAGATTACTCGCTGCTGGACACGCTTAATTGCGACCCTGATGCTAAGGCAAATGGAATCGACTACTTGCCGAGACAAGTTTTCACGGGTCATTATGTGCCCGTCACTCCCACTCCAATCGAAGACCCTGAGTATATAACCCACAGCAAACATTTTTTTTGCGAACTAGGCTTCGCTGACAGCATGGCAACATCAGCCGACTTTATTAGAATGTTTTCAGGTGATATATCCCATTTGCCAAAGCCGATGCGCAAAGTCGGTTGGGCGACTGGGTACGCTCTTTCCATATATGGTGCCGAATATGTGCAGCAGTGCCCGTTCCAAACCGGCAACGGATATGGAGATGGTCGCGCCGTTTCAGTGCTTGAGGCAGTCATCCAAGACCAACGCTGGGAAA
>JAWUXT010000161.1:0-11407 GCA_034111205.1 Paraglaciecola sp.
GTCTTCAAGCTTCAGAAGCATGAACTCGGACATACCACGCATAGTATTTCAATTACCCTTAAATAAACTTAATACTGAGTGTTCAGTGCTTATAAAAACACCTAAGTAAATACGTTTTTTTATAAGCACCCACTTAAAGAGTTAGTTAAAAATTCTAAGCACTAGCAATCGGCAGTGCTAGACTCCCCAACCTTAAAATTCACTGGTTTTAGCATGTCATCCAATCACAACTCACCTCTTAGCAACACAAGTAGCATAACAAAGGCCAATATTGGCTTAGTTGAGTTTGTGACGCTTATGGCAATGATGACGTCTTTGGTCGCTTTGAGTATCGATGCAGTGTTGCCGGCATTATCTCAAATTGGTGCTGACTTAAACATTACTGACTCTAGACAAACCCACTTAATTGTTTCGCTATTTTTTATCGGTATGGCTTGTGGCCAGCTTTATTATGGGCCTTTGTCTGACAGTAAGGGCAGACGTTACGCCATTATTTCTGGTTTGATTATTTTTGCTGTCGGGTCTCTGGTGTGCATATATGCAGAGTCGTTAGAAGTGATGTTAGTTGGCCGTGTTATTCAAGCCTTTGGTGTCTCAGGGCCAAGAATTGCGACCTTGGCAGTGATTCGAGACAAGTATGAAGGTGAAGCCATGGCCAGGGTCATGTCTTTTATTATGATGGTGTTTATCTTAGTGCCTATGCTGGCACCCATTTTTGGTCAAACCATCTTGTTTTGGTTTTCATGGCAGCACATTTTTTCATCATTTTTGATTTATGGATCATTGATTGGCTTATGGTTTTTTATCCGCCAGCCAGAAACATTGCCTAAAGAAAAGCGTTTGCCGTTTAGTTGGTCGCAATTATGGGTTTCGAGTAAGTTTATCCTGACGCATAAATCAGTGATGCTCTATACGCTGTCGTCGGGTACGATTTTTGGTGCGTTTTTGGCCTATATCAGCTCTTCTCAAACCTTGTTTCAACATATTTATGACACGGGTGAGTTGTTTCCTATGTACTTTGCTATGTTGGCATTTTCCATTGGGCTGGCATCTTTTATTAATGGCACATTAGTGATGCGCTTGGGCATGCGTAAATTGTGCACTTGGGCGATGTTAGGGTGGTTGCTATTCTCTACAGTGTTGACGGTTTTATGCTTACTCTCTGATGGTGTTCCACCTTTATGGCAATTTGTTACTGTGCTTTTTTGCGCGTTCTTTTGTATTGGAATTTTGTTTGGCAACGTGAATGCTATGGCTATGCAGCCTTTGGGTGCAATGGCAGGCTTAGGGGCGGCTATTATTGGGTCTCTAAGTAGTATGATTTCAGTACCTACTGCTGTTTTCATAGGCAGTTTTATTGACTCTTCCATTACGCCAGTGGCACTAGGATTTTTAGGGTTTGGTAGTTTATCGTTTGTATTATATTGGAACGCAAATAAGCCTTAGTATTACTTATCTGGTACTACATTCAGACGATGTTCATCTTTGATTCAGTAAAATTTGCTTAAAGTTTGTGTGAGTCTTCAGTTTGATTCTTATTCAACCCTTCACTGTTCTATTTTGAGCGCTGTGTATATGTTGTACCAAGTTTGGTTTATACATAGCGCTTTTTTAGATCCCGCTGACAGTAAATTACTTTACCAAACGTATATTTGGCTGCTGGTTTTCACAAATATCTACTTTTTTGGATGATCTAAAACCATTTTTAATTCTGTCGTAACTAATACTCTTCATCCCCATTGACTGACAAAATTTGTAAATTGTCATAAAGTCATCTTTGCCTAGCTCTTCGTCTTTTACCGATAAATGTGAGTCTATGTGCATCTGCTCGCCGCTGGCGGTCAGTTGTGCGATGGCTGAGTATGGGTCGCCATAATTTTTTGATTTGATTGCTCTAACCATCTTAACTTCAAAAAACCAATCATCCATTTTGGCAATACGTGTTATTGATTTATTCATGCTTAATCCTGTTGTTCGTCTATTGGAATGAATGACAGTGTTGTTGATGCGGCGTTTTATTGTCTGAGTGGTTTTAGCAAGTCATAGGCCAAGTCTGCAAAGCCTCTGAAATCAACAAATACCTAAGCTTTCTTAGAATGAAATGTATGTATTTGGCTACACAAAGTCGGGTTGTGGCAGAAACGCCATGATAAGAGTTTTCTTTTTGTTTTTTTTAGCCGTATCCCTTTGAGGACTAATGAATTCAAGCTGTTGGGCTGTCTTCGATCGCATACGCATGTAAAAAACACTTTATATTAAATACAAAAAAGCCCAGCCAAATTGGCTGGGCAAGAGGGCTTTTATCAAGCACCTACGACAGAAATCGTTTCAATATTTTGTCTTCAAAAAGTAGCTTATGCTGTTTCAACTATGGCTTTCATATCGGTCATATAACCACGAAGCTTAGCGCCTACTGTTTCTACACCATGCTCTCTAATGGATTTATTGATATCTACCAGTTTCTTATTATCAACACTGTTAGAAGCCGTTGTATAAGCTTTACCAATAAGGTCAGTGCCAATGCTTGGCATCAGTTTCTCGGCCAATAAAGGGATAGCCGCGTTAGCAAATAAGTAGTTACCGTATTCAGCTGTATCAGAAATAACCACGTTCATTTCATACAAACGCTTACGAGCGATAGTGTTTGAGATCAGCGGGGTTTCATGTAATGACTCGTAGTATGCCGACTCTGGTAAAATACCGGCTTCAACCATCACATCAAAAGCTAATTCAACACCTGATTTAATCATCGCAACTAAAAATACCGCGTGATCAAAGTATTCTTGTTCATCAATTACACCTTCAAAAACAGGTGCGTTTTCAAAACCACTTTGGCCTGTTTCTTCACGCCATTTAAACAAGTTAGCATCGCCATTCGCCCAATCTTCCATCATAGTGCGCGAAAATTCGCCGCTGATGATGTCGTCTTGATGTTTGCCAAAAAGAGGGCGTAATAATTCAGTTAACTGCTCAGACAATTCAAAGGCTTTCACTTTGGCTGGATTCGACAATCTATCCATCATATTGGTGACGCCACCAATTTTTAACGCTTCGGTGATGGTTTCTAAACCGTCCTGAATTAATTTTCCTGCGTAGCCTGCATCAATGCCATTAGCGATCATTTTTTCATAGCCTAGTACTGCGGCTACTTGCTGCATACCACATAAAATGGTTTGCTCACCCATTAGGTCAGATTTCACTTCAGCAACAAAAGACGATTCTAATACACCGGCGCGGTCGCCACCTGTAGCTGATGCTAATGCTTTAGCGATATCCCAACCCTGGCCCTTAGGGTCATTCTCTGGGTGTACTGCAATAAGAGTGGGTACGCCGAAACCGCGTTTGTATTCCTCACGTACTTCAGTACCTGGACATTTAGGTGCACACATCACAACAGTAATATCAGAACGAATTTGCTGACCTTCTTCAACAATGTTGAAACCGTGTGAATAGCCAAGAGTAGCGCCTTTCTGCATTAGGGGCATAACAGCTTCGACTACACTTGAGTGTTGCTTATCAGGTGTTAGGTTGTATACCAAATCAGCTGTGGGGATAAGCTCTTTGTAAGTTCCAACAGTAAAGCCGTTACCATCTGCGCGTTGGAAAGAGTCACGCTTTTCGTCAATAGCTGCTTGGCGCAATGCATAGGATATATTTAAACCTGAGTCACGCATGTTTAAACCTTGGTTTAAACCTTGTGCACCACAGCCAACGATGACAATTTTTTTGCCTTTAAGAAAATCGCAACCAGTAGAAAACTCTGCACGTTGCATAAAACGACAACGACCAATTTGGTCCAATTGCTGACGTAAAGATAATGTATTGAAATAATTTGCCATGTTTAAAATCCTCTTCATTTTTTGGAGCAAGTTAATGATTCACTTGCGATGAAAAGATAATAGAGGTAAATCAATGTTGTTTAAAATGATATATTTGCAATATAATGTTTCATAAATTGCAACATAGCTAGCATTAGGCCATTTAGATGGATATTCGAACCTTAGAGTTGTTTCAACATTTAGCCAGTAGTCTACATTTTGCTAAAACGGCAGAATCGATGTTTGTTAGCCCTTCTACTTTAAGCCGATCTATTCAAAGGCTCGAAGAGGAATGCGGAAGCACTTTATTTGTGCGGGATAATCGAAAGGTCAAACTGACTGCCGCGGGATCAAGACTTTTGGGGTTTTCGCAACAGATTTTGACAGAATGGAAAAAAGTAAAGTGGGAGCTGCAAAAAGAGCAACAACTATTACAAGGAGAATTGAGTCTATTTTGTTCAGTCACAGCCAGTCAAAGTCACTTGCCAAGACTATTAGATAATTTTAGGCACAAATATCCACAAGTAGAAATTAAACTGAGTACTGGCGATCACGCTTTATCGGTCAGTAAAGTCATGCAACAAGAAGTGGATGCGGCTATTGCTATTCACACCCCTGACTTTCCTGCAGAGCTAGAATTCTTGTCGCTAGGAGAAATACCGCTGCTACTGATTGCTGCCAAAGACACCTTATTAAATCGCTTAGAACAAGTGGACTGGCGTCAGCACTCTTTTATTTTACCCGAATCGGGACCATCTAAACGTATTGTGCATCATTGGTTTGCTGAGCAAGGCATAAGGCCGCGTATCTATGCCACAGTTGCTGGCAATGAAGCCATAGTGAGCATGGTGGCGTTAGGCTGTGGTTTAGGCATAGTTCCCGAGGTGGTACTTGATTATTCCACGATAGGCCAAAAAGTTAATCGTATTAGGCTGGATGATATCGAACCCTATCAATTAGGCTTGTGTTGTTTACGAAAAAGGGCTGGTGAACCAGCCCTTCGTGCTTTGTTTAATTGTTGATACTAGTTTGTGATGTCGTTATGCCCAACAGTCTGAGGTTATTAGGTTAACTAATTATTAGTTAACTGTGCCAACATCCTGTCAAAGGCACGATAGTTAAGCGCTTCAGCTAAATGTTGCCTATTAATATCTGAACAATGTGCTAAGTCAGCAATGGTGCGCGCGACTTTGAGCACTCTGTGGTAAGTACGTAAAGACAATCCCAGTTTTTCTACTGCCTGCTGTAAAAATAGCTGCTCTGATTTTTCTAGTTTGCAATACTTATCAACCTCTTTAGTGCCGAGTTGCGCATTGGTTTTTCCACAGCGATTTAGCTGTAATTGATGGGCTTGAATGACTCTTGTACGAACAACCTGGCTACTTTCACCTCGACTCTTCACCTGTTCAGAAAAGTCATTACTAGGAAGTTTAGGTACATCAACCTGTAAATCAATACGGTCTAAAAATGGGCCAGATATACGGTTAAGATAACGCATAATCTGTTCGTTGCTGCTGCGCCCATCGTTTAAACTGCCGGTAGGGCTAGGATTCATTGCCGCGACTAATTGAAATCTAGCCGGAAATTGCGCCTGTCTAGCGGCCCTGGATATACTCACCGAACCTGACTCAAGTGGTTCACGCAATACATCTAACACTTTGCGATCAAACTCTGGGAGTTCATCTAAAAATAATACCCCATTGTGTGCTAATGAAATCTCACCAGGCCTAGGTATGCTGCCACCCCCAACTAAAGCAACAGCTGAACTGGTGTGATGTGGATGTCGAAAAGCGCGTTGTTTCCAAGTGGTAGGATCAACGGGTTTACCCACTATAGAATGAATAGCCGCTGATGCTAAGGCTTCTTCATCTGTCATAGGGGGGAGAATAGTGATCAATCGGCTCGCTAACATAGTTTTACCGGTGCCAGGTGGGCCACTAAACAGCAAATTATGACCACCTGCGGCAGCAATTTCTAATGCACGTTTGCCTGCTGCTTGGCCCACAACGTCTTGAAGATCAGTGTCATATACCAGTTGCTCTTCTATAGAATCTGCTTTATATAAATCAAGGGAGCGTTGCCCTGCGATATGATGAAACACATCTAATAATTGTTTGGCCGGTACAATGTTAGCGTGTTTTATTAACGATGCCTCTGCCGCATTTTCGACAGGTAAAATAGCTATTCGTTTAGCTTGTGAGCAGGCATAAGTAAAAGGTAATGCACCTGTTATTGAGCGTATCCCCCCAGATAAAGCCAATTCCCCCACTAGTTCAACATTCTCTAGCTGATTTCCAGTTAGTTGGTTACTTGCGGCGATAATGCCTATAGCAATAGCTAAATCAAATCGACCGCCTTCTTTAGGTAAATCTGCTGGGGCTAAGTTGACCGTGATTCGTTTCGCTGGGAATTCAAAGCCAGAATTGATTAAAGCACTGCGCACCCTGTCTTTTGCCTCTCGTACCGAGGCTTCTGGTAATCCGACTAAGTTAAAACAGGGTAAGCCATTGGACAAATGTACTTCAACAGTAATAAGGGGGGCGTCAATACCTACACTGGCTCTTGAATAAACAACGGCTAAAGACATCAAGCAACTCCATTTGCGAACAAGGTGAGTCTTAAGGCTAGCTAATCATTAAAAAATTGCGAGTTAATCATCTTTTACTGAATCATGGGGGCGAAAGACGGGAAGATGCCAGTGCCATTTCATCGCGCATAGACGACATGTCAGTGTGATGAAAAAGCCTATTATCATGCAACTTACAGTGCTTAAACCTAGTTGAAAACTTAAGATGTAACTTGCTCCACCTATAATACAGGCGGTAGCATAAAGTTCGCCTTTTAAAACCATGGGAATTTCTCGGCAAATCACGTCTCGGATTAACCCTCCAAATACAGCAGTCATCGTTCCTAGTGCAATGGCGATAAGAGGAGACGCGCCGTAAGTCATGGCTTTCTGTAAGCCCATGACATTAAAAAATGCTAGACCAAAAGCATCTGCGAAAAACAAGTAGCGCAGTGGAAAAGTGTCTTTGCTACGTAGCCATATAATAGTAGAAAAAGCAGCGATGATAATCACATAGAAAAAGCTTGGGTCTTGCACCCAGAAAACCGGCAGGTCCAAAATCATATCCCGAAGTGTGCCACCGCCAATGGCAGTAACTGAGGCGAGTACCACCACACCAAAACCATCCATGTGTTTCTTATAAGCCATCAGTGTGCCTGCGATAGCAAACACCGCGACACCCGCTAAATCTACCCAATGTAACCAAGTTTCCATATTTTGCCTAAAGTACAAGTTTGTTCATTCAAGAATGAT
This sequence comes from Paraglaciecola sp., assembly GCA_034111205.1. Classification (GTDB taxonomy): domain Bacteria; phylum Pseudomonadota; class Gammaproteobacteria; order Enterobacterales; family Alteromonadaceae; genus Paraglaciecola. The sequence goes on from JAWUXT010000161.1 coordinate 7,138, forward strand.
AAAATTAATCGGTGTCGAGTATATCACCCTCTAAAAAGGCATATAGCAATGCTTGATCAAAATATCAGCTTCATGCTATTTCTATGGACAGTGATGGTAAATAAAATTTGTTATGTGATGCCCTATTCTTTTTTACGCAATGCAATGACAACATCCCAAATTAAGGGATGAGTGATTATTTTATTGCGGGAATAGTGTAAGTAAATGTCAACACTAGAAGCCTTTGCACGAAAGTCCGAGGGGTTTTTGGGTTGTCATTTTGCCTTAACGGGTAAGTTTATCTGTGGCCAAGTCTTACAAATACGCAGTGAGAAAGTGGATACGAGTGATAAACTATGGAAACTGGTATCTCTTGTGCCTAAAATCTCACTTGCTCTTAAAGCTTATGCCTTGTTAGCTACCAGTGCTGATAAAGGTGCGGTGCGTGATGCATCAAAATTGGAAGATTAAATGACCCGTTCTGCGAATGAATATCTAAAAAGAATATTGTTATCGCCCGTTTATGACGTGGCGGTGAATTCTGATTTACAAAAACTAGATAAGCTTTCTGCTTCTTTAGGTAACGACATTTGGCTAAAGCGGGAAGATCAACAGCCTGTTAAGTCTTTTAAATTACGTGGGGCCTATAACAAAATATGCCAGCTTTCTGATGAGCAATTAGCAAAAGGTTTGGTGGCTTCCTCTGCAGGTAACCACGCTCAAGGCGTGGCTTATTCGGCCAAAAAGAAAGGCGTTAAAGCGACGATTGTGATGCCCGCTACTGCACCAGATATTAAAGTCGAAGCGGTGCGCAATTTTGGTGGTGAGTTCGTGGATGTGGTATTGCATGGCACCAGTTTTGAACAAGCAAAAGAAGAAGCGTTACGGCTGTCCAAAGAGTTTGGGTACACTATGGTGGCTCCTTTCGATGATGAAGACGTTATCGTTGGCCAAGGCACCATAGCCCGTGAATTACTCGAACAAAATCCGGATTTAGATACATTATTTATCGCCGTTGGTGGCGGTGGTTTAATATCGGGTATTTCGGTATTTCTGAAACAGCTTAAGCCTGATTTGAAGATTATCGCCGTGGAGTCTGATGAGTCTGCGTGTTTACAAGCGGCTATGTTAGCAGGAAAACCTGTACCACTTGAACATGTGGGCATTTTTGCCGATGGTGTCGCGGTAAAAATTATTGGCGAAGAACCTTTTCGTTTATGCCAACAATATGTGGATGAAGTCATTACGGTTAACACCGATGAAATCTGTGCAGCAATCAAAGACATATTTGATGATACCCGGGTGATTGCCGAACCAGCAGGTGCATTGTCGATTGCTGGAATCCGTAAATATCTTAGAACCAATCCGATGCAAGGCAAAAAGCTTGGTGGCATTTTATGTGGTGCCAATATCAATTTTCATACGTTGCGATATGTATCTGAACGTTGCGAATTAGGCGAACAAAAAGAAGCCGTTATCGCCGTTAAAATTCCTGAACGTAAAGGTGCATTTAGAGCGTTTTGTGAGCTTTTGGGTGGACGCGCTATTACCGAATTTAATTACCGTTACTCCACAGACCGTGAAGCTCATATTTTTGTTGGTATCAAGTTAAGAGAAGGTCGACAAGAGCTAGCTCAGCTGACTGAATCACTTGGCAGCAATGGTTATAATAGTTTTGATTTATCCGAAAACGAAATGGCCAAGTTACATGTACGTTATATGGTCGGAGGCAGGCCTCCAAGCCTACTCAATGAAAAGCTATTTTCCTTTGAATTCCCAGAGTACCCTGGGGCCCTTATGAAGTTTTTGGATACCTTAGGCGAAAGATGGAATATTACTTTGTTTCATTATCGCAATCACGGTGCTGCCGAAGGTTTAGTATTAGCCGGCTTTGATATACAAGATACTGAGCGTGGAGAATTTGATCAACACTTAGCTAAACTGGGTTATATATACCAAGAACAAACAGACAACCCTGCATATAAGTTTTTCTTGTCTGATGTGAATGGCGTATTTGAGTCATAGGCGCTTGCTAAAAATGCAAAAAATAGTGGATGATATTGCGATTACGATGGCCTCAAAATCTGACAAAGGTACTGTGGCTAGTTATATTCCGCAATTGGCATGTGTTAACCCCGATCAGTTTTCGATCAGTATCGCGTTAGCTGACGGCTCGGTCTTCAGTTCTGGCTGCTCACAGACCTTATTCTCGATACAGAGTATTTCAAAAGTGTTTACCTTAACCTTAGCTTTGGGGAAATTAGGTGAACGAGTGTGGAATAGAGTGGGACGGGAGCCTTCAGGTGACCCTTTTAATTCTATTGTTCAGCTTGAGCATGAGCAAGGAAAACCCCGTAATCCTTTTGTTAACGCTGGGGCAATTGCCATAGCTGATGCCATTATTCAAGGCCATCAGCCGAAAGAAACCTTGGCTGAGATCCTGCAGTTTATGCGTTTTTTAGCCGATGACGAAAGCATCGCCATAGACGAAAAAGTGGCTCATTCAGAGGAGCTAACTGGCGAGCGAAATGCATCTTTGGCGCATTTTATGGCATCGTTTGGTCATTTTCAAAACCCTGTGGATGCGGTTTTGGGAACCTACTTTCATCATTGTTCTATTGCAATGAACACCGTTCAGTTAGCCACTGCAGGCCTATTTTTAGCCAATAGTGGTGTGAACCCAGCAACGGGCTACCGAGTTGTGTCGTCTAAAAGAGCGAGACGTATTAATTCTCTGATGTTGATGTGTGGCCATTATGATGGTTCAGGGGAATTTGCCTATAGAGTTGGGTTGCCGGGTAAAAGTGGCGTAGGCGGAGGCATACTCGCTATTGCTCCAGGTAATGCCTCTATCGCTGTATGGTCCCCAGGATTGGATACTATTGGCAACAGTAAACTTGGAACCGAAGCGTTGGAATTACTCACTCAAAAAACCGGCTGGTCGGTATTTGGTAAATAATAGTGGTTAAATGTTAAACCTGTTAGGTTTCTATTTTTAAACCCTTTTTCAGTAGGCTTTATTTTTATTTCGGATTCTAAATTTTGCAAACCCTCGCACTTCGCACAGCTAAAGTCTGGCTGAGAATATTAGGCAATGTGAATGCCTCGAAATGGTGAGTTTTAAAACCAATAAACTGCAAATTAGAAGTGATAACTTGCCTGGGTTGATCAAATTAAGTTGGTCATCTCAAAATTATCATGTTAATTTTACTTGGGGTGAATTTACACCCTAAGCTGGGGTGAATTTACACTCTAAGTTATACGTTTACACAAAAGGGAAATATATGAAAATGTTAAGAAACATTTTTGCTGTACCACTGATAGCCTATGGATTAGCAGGATCCGGGGGTGTTTATGCCGATGAAATTGAGATGCACGCTGATATTATTCGATTAGTTGCAAGCTCACTTGGACTAAATAATGCGCAATTTGAACGATCTGCCGCAATAATTCTCAGATACCAAGGGGGACGAATTAAGCTCAGTGATTTGGAAAAGTTAAGTGACGATGAAGTATTAAATTTAATTGATTACAGAAACGAACCTTACGCCAATATTAATTCTACCAAAATGCTTCTTACAGCGAAAAAATATGAATTGGAAGCAAAAATGCTAGCAGAAATGGCAAACGTGCCGTTTGATGCTTTTTTTAATTTTTATCGACAGTTTCCGCTGTTGTTCAACGAAGCTAAAAACATTTCCAATAATAAAGCCATCGATGGTGCAGCAACTTTTAGTGTTGAAGTGATAACGGTAACCTGTGATAAATCCTGTCAAGGAATAGGCAATAATGTATCTACTTATGGATTTGCGTTTCAGTTACAAGTGAATCACGATGCAAATAGATGGGAGAACGCAGCGGGAAGAGCGGCTTATGGCACGACAATAACAATACAAGATCCTGATTCAGGGAATACCATAAATGTTACTAAATATTTATCTTCTCTTGAATGGAACATTTCTGGCGGTATTACAGTATGCGGAGATGTCGCTTGTAAAAAATAAGGTTGTGTGCCAAATGCCGATTAGCTAAGCATTAATAAGTAAAAAATCTCAGGGTTATTTGACAGATCCATACAGTCCGACAAAATCTGATGATTTAGATTATCGGATTTTTTATACAGATTTCCGAATCCCTCGCATAGGTAAAACCGATCTTCCGCACCCACTTTAAGAATAAATTCTCCGGTATACATCACCAAGGCAATTAATGATGATGTGTTGTCGTTCTTTTAAGTTCATCACCAGCGGAATGTGTTCAGCTTGATACAGAACCGTAATATTTTCGAAGC
>JAWUXT010000162.1:0-9239 GCA_034111205.1 Paraglaciecola sp.
TTGATCTACCAAGGGCCAAAAGTGATCAAGGAGATCGTGGATTCTATATAATGATCCTGCGAAGATCTGCTTCTTTTATACTAATTAAAAAGGTAATAAATCGCCCAAAGGCTAAAAACATATGTTATTTTTTTAATGGTAATTAACAACAGAGATTATTCAGTTATATGCTGCACCCCATGTCAGATTGGTATTGGGTTTCTGAAAATAGTCAACTCATGTTGTCTATGGGAGAAGAGTGGCAGTGTACAACTGCATATGGACAAAAACAGATTATAGATTTACCAAAGTCTCAGCAGTTGTTTAGTTTATATGATACAGAGTGTTATCTATTACTAGCCGAGCATTTAGTTGCAAGTGGTGGCCAATTTTCAGATGCGCAACTCACGCATATTTTAATCAATGCCACTGCAGCGACAATGTTTCACAAACCGGTGTCACCCAAAAGTTGGTTTTTAGATGAAATAGAATCTTTCGGTTTTCATCACAGGTTAGCTAGAGTCGCCAATAAATTTAATTCTGGTGTGGTATTGGTTTTGACCGATGAACACAATTTAGCCACCTGTATGTTGATCTCTTCGAAGCTACAACTTAATGAAAATAAATTTCTAAGACAATTTGATTTAATTAAGCTGGCAAAAAACCGCCTTGAACCATTATTGGCCGAAACCAGCTCCCAGCAAACTGCATAACTATTTTCAAGTTACTTATTATCTCTAGATAATCCTTGCTATAAACAACAAATATCCCGCGTCTTTTAAATGTCGATTAAACATGCGCTTAGTCGACATTTACCGTATAATCGCGCCCGTTTTAAATTATGAGTATCCTGAGCCGCACTATGAGTCTATGTATGTCGTCCGAAACTAATTTCGAATTTTTAATTACTACGTCTAAGGGCTTAGACGGATTGCTATTAGAAGAAATAGCAGAGATATGCCCAGACGTGGCACTAAAATCTAAACCCGGACAAGTATTGTTTAGCGGCCAACTCGCTGACGCATATAAAGTCTGTATCTGGTCGCGCTTGGCAAACCGAGTATTAGTCAAGCTTGCTGAGGGTGAGGTTAATACTGCAGACGATGTATACAAAGTTACTGACCAAGCAAACTGGCCAACTCATTTTAGTGTAGACGATACATTTATGGTGGACTTTACGGGTACTAACCAAAGCATCAATAATACCCAATTCGGTGGCTTAAGAGTGAAAGATGCCATAGTTGATCAATTTTCGACTTTTTTCGATGTGCGTCCTTCTGTCAGTAAAGTATCTCCTAACATTAGAGTTCAAGCTCGTATGTGGCGTAGCATTTTGGGTGTATATATCGATTTAACCGGTCAAAGCTTACATCAAAGGCACTATCGCTCTAAAACAGGAATCGCGCCAGTAAAAGAACATTTAGCGTGTGCCATGCTAATTAGAAGCGGATGGCCTAAGAATATGCAATCACCAATGATAGACCCTATGTGTGGTTCTGGCACCATTGCGATAGAAGCAGCGATGATGGCAACCAATATCGCGCCAGGATTAAAACGCGAGTCTTGGGGATTTGATGCGTGGAAACAACACGATAAAGCTAGCTGGGATAATTTAATACAAGAAGCTGAACAGGCTAGACAGACTCATAACGGTGTTATTTGGGCAAATGATATTGAAAGTTCGATAATTTCGGTTGCCAGAGAAAATGCTGATTCAGCGGGTGTTGCAGACCTAATCAAATTTACTCAACAAGACGCCTGTACCTTACCATCAACAGATTTGCCTAACGGTTACATTGTCAGTAATCCTCCTTACGGTGAAAGGTTGAGCGAAACCACCCAACTCATTCCTATTTTCCAGAAATGGGGTAGTTGGTTAAAACAAGAATTTAAGACTTGGCATCTTTCGTTATTAACATCTGACCGTGACTTGTTGCGACAAATGAAATTAGCAGCCAAAAAAGATTACAAACTAATGAACGGTAAATTGGAATGTTTATTAGTTAACTTCGAATTGGATGAAAAAAACTGCCAGGTACGAGAGAATAAAACAGTCAATAATGACTTTTCTAACCGCTTAGCGAAAAATTTGGTGAAAACCAATAAATGGTTAAAAAATCAAAACACCAATTGTTATCGTATTTATGACGCTGATTTGCCTGAATATAATGTTGCCGTGGATAGATATGCAGACTATTTAGTTGTGCAGGAATATTCAGCTCCTAAAGATGTGCCTGAACATAAGGCTAAAAGACGAGTACAAGAAGTAATGATGGCTTTGCCGCAGGTAACAGGAATTAATTCCAACAAGATTATTCTGAAAGTCAGAGAGCAACAAAAAGGTACAAACCAATATCAGAAAGTATCAGAGCGTAAAGAAACGGTAGAAGTGTTTGAAAACGGCGCTAAATTTCAAGTCAATTTATATGATTACTTAGATACGGGGTTATTTTTAGATCACAGAGTGACACGTCAATTATTTCAACAAAAATCTAAGTCTAAAGATGTACTGAATTTGTTTGCCTACACCGGTAGTTTTTCTGTGCATGCTGCTTTAGGTGGAGCAAAATCTGTGACCACTGTTGACATGTCGAATACTTATATTGATTGGGCAAAAGAGAATTTCAAAACCAATAAGTTAACTGGGGCTTATGAATTTATACAAGCCGACTGTTTGACATGGCTTAACCGACACAATGGTAAATATGATTTAATGTTTATTGATCCCCCGTCTTTTTCCAATTCAAAACGAATGGAAGGAACATGGGATGTACAAAGAGACCATATTGCGTTGCTTACAGACGCATTAACATGCCTCAATCCTGGTGGAGAAATTTTGTTTTCGAACAACTTGCGCCAGTTTAAGTTAGATGAAGCCGCATTGATTGCGTTGGGATTGAGTATTGAAGATATTTCTAAGCAAACTTTGCCTGAAGATTTTCAACGTAACCCTAAAATTCATCACTGTTGGTCTCTAGTTAAACAATAGGGTGTGTTAAGTTGTGCTTTTAATTTTATATACAGGCCAAGGTTGTAGCCTTTGCGAACAAGCCGAGAGTCTTCTTGAAAAAGTAGACAACAGTGCGGCGTCCATCGTTAAAAAAGTGGATGTGCGTGCCAGCTCTGATTTGTACCATTTATATGGTGCTCGAATTCCGGTTTTGTATCGCGAAGATATACAAAGTGAATTGCCTTGGCCATTCGATTCTTTTCAATTAGGTGAGTTTTTACGTTGAGTTTATTGCAGTTAAAAAATGCCAGTATCATCCTTGGTCATCCTCCTTTATTAAATGGTATAGAATTAGTCATTCATCCCGGTGAAAGATTATGTCTAGTGGGCCGCAATGGTTGCGGAAAATCCACTCTTCTCAAAGTCATTGAAGCAGATATCAAGCTCGACGACGGTCAACGTTTAGTGAACAAAGAAGTAAAAATTTCTCGTTTGCCACAAGACCCTCCTGCAAGTGTGGAATGTAGTCTGTTTGATTATGTAGCTGAAGGACTAGCTGAGGTAGGGGAGTATCTGAAAGGGTATTTTCATACGGCTGACTTGGTCGCTGAAGACCCCTCTGATGCCAACATGGCTAAACTGGAGTTCTTTCAACATCAACTTGATCACCACAATGGCTGGCAGCTTGAACAACGTATACAGCAGGTATTGACTAAGCTGCAGCTTGATCCTAATCAACAACTTAGCAATTTATCTGGTGGTTGGAGAAGAAAAGCGGCCTTAGCCAAAGCTATGGCAAGTGAGCCAGATATACTGTTATTAGATGAGCCTACCAACCACCTTGATATTGATATGATCAAGTGGCTTGAAGATGCCATTTTGGGTTACGCTGGCGCGGTAGTTTTTGTTAGCCATGACAGGGCGTTTATTCGTAAAGTCGCCAGTCGCATTATCGATTTAGACCGCGGCAATTTGGTCAGTTATCCTGGTGATTATCAGGCCTACCTTGATCAAAAAGCCCATGACTTAGAAGTTGAAGAAACCCAGAACGCGCTGTTTGATAAAAAATTAAGTATAGAAGAAACATGGATAAGACAAGGTGTAAAAGCCCGCCGTACTAGGAACGAAGGTCGAGTACGTGCGCTTAAAGCATTAAGAACAGAACGTTCGCAAAGAGCTAACAAATTAGGGACGGCGAAAGTCAGCGTTAGCGAATCTAAGAGTTCTGGAAAGATTGTTTTTGAAACAGAGAATTTACATTACATCATTGCCGACAAGCTGATTGTTGAATCACTGACAACGACTATTCAAAGGGGCGAAAAATTAGCCTTGGTTGGTCCAAATGGCTGTGGTAAAAGTACCTTAATAAAATTGTTATTAGGCCAATTATCTCCTACATCGGGTGTGGTAAAGTCAGGCTCAAAACTTGAAGTGGCATATTTTGACCAGCATCGTGACCAGTTAGATGGCGAGCTTAAAGTCATTGACGCAATTGCTGATGGAAGACGAGAAGTGACGATTAATGGCAAAACAAAACATGTCATGAGTTATTTACAAGACTATTTGTTCACGCCTGAAAGAGTGAATTCACCTGTTAAGTCGTTATCAGGCGGTGAAAAAAATCGCTTGTTGTTAGCAAAGTTGATGTTAAGACCAAGCAACATGCTTATTCTGGATGAACCAACAAATGACTTAGATGTAGAAACGTTAGAATTGCTGGAAGATACTATATGTAATTACCCTGGCACGGTTATTTTGGTTAGCCACGATAGGGAATTTGTTGATAATGTGGTTACGTCCAGTTATTTCTTCGAAGGCAATGGCATAGTAAGAGAGTTTGTAGGGGGGTGCACCGATATCAGTGATTGGTACTCGCAGCAATTGACACAAAAAGTCACACCAGTTGCAACTAAATCACAATCACAGAGTCCTAAAAGCAGCTCGCCAGAAGTAAAAGGTAAAAAGTTGTCATATAAGTTGCAACTTGAATTAGAATCGTTACCTTTGAAAATTGAAACTCTTGAGTTACAAGTCGAAAGTCTTCAGAAATTAGTGAACGACCCAAACTTCTTTACACAAGAGGCGTCAAAATCAGACCCAGTACTTGCAGATTTAGCTGAATCAGAAAAAGCGCTAAAACTAACGTATGAAAGGTGGGATGAGATTGAAGGTATGTTCTAATAGTAGATAACGAAAAATAGACATTACAAATTAACATATTAGCAGTAAGTAGGATTAATTATACATGACTAAAACAAGGCTGTACGCCGCATTATCTTTAGCCCTTTTGGTAACACCTGTTAGCCAAGCCGCTAAGTACAGAGTAGTTGAATTACCTGTTGCAGGTGAAGGACAGAATAGTTTCCCTAGTGCAATCAACGAAGATGGCAATATCACAGTAAATGTGAGAACCCCTTACAATATTCCGATTGATCTAGATTTATTGGATTTTGAATCAGACGCGTTAATCAATGGTTTAACTGATGTTGAATCAGCCAGTAACGGTGACTTCAATAGTACTGATTATGAATTACTACTTGGATTTATTAGTGCTGCAGACGGTTCGCAAAGTGCACAACAAATTGCTGATATCGTCAGTTTTTTAGCCTCGGAAAATGACTCAAATTATATTTCTGGTTTTGATCAGCTTTCTGAACAAGATAATAAATTTTCGTTAAGTACCACTTCTATTGCTCGAGATCTGAATGACTCAGGTTTTATAGTCGGCAGTGGTGAAGGGTTTTACAATAAAATTGATTACACGCTAGCTAGCGGTGTTGACATAAACCTTGTTGTGCATGAGTTTGGCACACGTGGATTTGTTAGTTTTGGCGATACGGTTATTGACTTGCCAGCGCCAGTAACAACTGCAGGTGGTTTTAGTGACGCCTTTGGGATTAATGAGAATAACCAAGTGGTAGGTTATGGTACTTCCTTATTTTCATCAGACACATTACAAACAGCAATTACTGACTGTAAAAATGATGAATTAGTTGATGATGAAGATCCAGACACCCAGGACTTTCCCCTAAGAGGCGATATTCCAGTTGAATCTTGTATCAGTAGTATTGTTGACTCACTTACTAATTCTCCCAGTACGTTCTCTCAACTAAGGGGACTAATTTGGCAATTAGACGCACAAGGAAACCTACTAGACACAAAGGAGCTAGGGATACTTTTTGAGCCTGAAGCAGATGACACTACTAATTACAGTAGTCAAGCATTGGCCATTAACGACAATGGTATTGCTGTTGGTATTTCAAATGGTCAATACACAGAAAACGATATCACTGTGATCCGAAACTTCGGAGTGATATTTGACCAAGATCAAGTTATCAACTTGTCCCCGGAGCCAGATAGTGCTGTAGCTCGGCGTTCCAACACTATCAGTTCGGCTACTGATATTAATAATGATAATTTAGTGGTGGGTTATCAGTTTAAAGCTGTGAATGGCTCAAACAGAACCAAGTTCTTTGTTTACGATATGAACTTGGACGCAATCACTTTTCCAGATGACTTTTTCTTAGGCTCTTCAAGTGTTGCTTTAGATATCAATAACAATGGTTTAGTTGTCGGTTATGGAGAAGTCGATGCGTCTCTAACTGGACGTCGAACTGAAGGCTTTTTATATGATCATATGGCCAAACAGTTTTATGCTGCACGAGACTTAATCAGTTGCGACTCACCTTATAGAATAGTACAGGCCAATAGCATCAATGATAAAGGCCAAATAGGCGCGACGGCTCTTTATCAAGGGCCCGCAAAAGATTCAAGGGGGGAGGTGATACTTGATTCAACGGGTAGTGAAACAATAATTGATTTAGTTGTGGCCGTTAAATTAGAGCCAATTACAGGTGGTGAAGCAGAAAATTGTGATGCCCCGGCCGATGATGTAAACAGGGATAGACAAGGAGCGAGTGTTTCTTGGATATTCTTATTTGGATTAGGAATATTAGGTTGGAGGCGATTTAAAAATCATTTCTAGTTTGACTAACTTTTTAATCAGATTGAACCGCCTTATGGCGGTTTTTTTGTTTGTTACGTAGTGATAATTTTATTATTACCAATAGTTATAAAATGTCGATTTTATATACAAATTTAGTTTATAAACAAAAAACACAATTATTCAAACAGTTAAATAATGTCAATTTAAAAAAATCATATTTCTTATTGAACCAAAGCCTAAATTCAACTATCTCTATTACGTGGTTACCATGAGTCATTAACCACAAGTCATTAATTATTCAATAGAGGAAACTCAATGAAGCGACAAAAGAGAGATAAACTTTCAAGAGCACATTCTAAAGGTTATCAAGCAGGCATTTCAGGCCGCTCAAAAGAGCATTGCCCATTTCAGTCAACCAATGTGCGGTCTGAATGGTTAGGAGGATGGCGAGAGGCCATTGGAGATAGAAGTATAGGACTAGCCAGTCGTTAAAAAATAAGCCCCATATGGGGCTTTAATTTTTTGTGAGCGAAAATTTATATTAAAAGTTACTGGTATCTTGAAATAAACCTACTTTTAAGTCTTTCGCTTCGTAAATTACTCTACCGTCTACTTCAACTGTACCGTCACCTAAACCCATAAACAATTTACGCTTGATGACGCGTTTTAAATCAATGCGATAAGTCACTTTTTTAGCAGTAGGTAGTACTTGCCCTTTAAATTTAACTTCACCCACACCCAAAGCTCTACCTTTGCCTGGACCACCTGACCAACCCAAGAAAAACCCAACTAATTGCCACATTGCATCTAAGCCTAAGCAACCTGGCATTACAGGGTCGCCTGGAAAATGGCACGCAAAGAACCAAAGGTCGGGTGTGATATCAAGCTCTGCCACTATATATCCTTTATCATGGCTACCACCGGTTTCATGAATTTCGACAATGCGATCCATCATCAACATATTAGGTGCTGGAAGTTGGCTATTTCCAGGACCGAATAATTCGCCGGTGCTACAAGATAAAAGTTCTTCTTTTGTGAAACTATTTTGTTGTTCTGTCATTCTATATACTGCCTAAATAATCTGAGGTGGGTAATTTAGCGAACACTTGTATGCTAAACAACTCTGAACAGTGATATATTTTAACTTTTGACTAATTTAAACCTCAACAAATGACTATTACTACAATATGAGCATACTTAAACGCAGCGCTAACGCTGAGAAACAAAAACGTTTCCGAGACAAACAAAAAGATAAGGGTAAAAAACAAGTCAGGGGATATGTTACGCCTCAGGCTATGGATTGTTATAAAGAGTTGTCTGATAAAACTAAATGGACCGACAGTGAAATGTTATCCAATGCGTTACGCATAACCTATGCAGCCTATAAGTGTGGTCAAATTAAGCTTTTAAATGAATGGCTTAAGGATCACAATAAATAATATGAGAGATTTTTCAAGTAATAGCTTTACCAGAAATTATGAGATTGATTTACTAAGAGGCTTAGCCATTGTGCTAATGGTTATTTTCCATTTTGGTTATGACTTAACAGTTTTTGGCTGGGCGGACTTTAGCACCAGTAGAGATATTGAATGGAGAATATTTAGATCAGTTATCGTTAGCAGCTTTTTATTGGCTGTGGGCATGAGCAGTTACTTGGCATATCGAAAATCTATCAACAAAAAGAAACTGGCTAAGGCTGTGACTAAACTTTTTGCCATTTCACTGTTTATCACCCTTGGTAGTCTTTTTATGCATCCTAGTACATGGGTGTACTTTGGCATAATCCATTTTATTACCTTAGCATTACCTATATCAGTGTTATTTGTCCGCGTCCCAAACATTGCCTTAGTGATTGGTATAGCATGCATAGTGGGCTATGCGATTGGTATAGTAAACTTAAATCCCTTTTGGGAGTGGAGTGTTTTACATCTAAGTATACCTACACGAACCGTCGACTTAGTAAGCTTTTTTCCTTGGATTGGAGTGGTATTGATTGGTGTGTTTGTGATGCATAAAGCGCTTTTTCAGATCAAAATTAAATCGAATAGGGGTTTAAATAAGTTGGTTTTTTTAGGTCAACATTCTTTGCTTATTTATTTAATACATCAGCCTATTTTGTATGGCTTATTTGGTCTGACGGATATGATGTTAGGGCGTTAATCATTAACCAATACATTAAAGTGGATAAATTAGGGATAACCGGTCTATTTATCCACTGTTTTGAAGTTCTTTAGCACGTTCAAGACTTTTTACCTCGTTCAAGACTTTTTACCCCGTTCAAGACTTTTTACCTCGTTCAAGACTTTTACCTCGTTCAAGACTTTTTACCTCGTTCAAGACTTTTTACCTCGTTCAAGACTTTTT
>JAWUXT010000163.1:0-29332 GCA_034111205.1 Paraglaciecola sp.
ACGGACAAAAAAATACTAAAGCGTATTAATTTGCTCATTAAAGATATTCAAAGAACCCCAAACGAAGGTGTTGGAAAGCCTGAACCTTTAAAACATGGTTTATCCGGATATTGGTCTCGCCGTATAAATGATGAACATAGAATTGTTTATAAGCAACAAAACGGCTCAATTCTAATTGCACAACTCCGTTACCATTACGGCACATAACGAGGCTGTAGAATAAACCGTTTTAAACTTATCTTATTAGTCCACAAACCAATTCTAAAGAAGACACCCATTTTTAAAAAGTAGCAAAACAGCCGTTATGTCCTAATCTTTAAGCTACACAAAAAACCAAGGATGGTCTGTCATGCCTCAGTCACGTAAAACTCAAGTCAGTTTAATTGATACTCTACACCATTGTGTTTCTCGCTGTGTTCGTCGTTCTTTTTTATGCGGTGAGGATAAATTTACGGGACAGAGTTACGAACATCGCCGAGGTTGGGTAGAGGAACGTTTGTTATTTTTATCGTCAGTGTTTTCAATCAGCATTTGTGCTTATGCAGTGATGAGTAATCATACGCATGTGGTGCTGTGCGTGGACAAAGACATCGCTGATGGCTGGACAATGCAAGAGGTAGTAAGACGGTGGCATCAGCTTTACCAAGGCACGCTCTTAAGTCAAAAGTATCAAAGAGGGGATGCACTCAGTAAAGGTGAGCTTATCAGCTTAGAAGAAACAGTGACGATTTACCGTCAGCGTTTATACGACATCAGTTGGCTCATGCGCAATTTCAATGAGTACATTGCCCGTGAAGCGAACAAGGAAGATGGTTGCACTGGCAGGTTTTATTCGAGAGGATAAAGAGGGTTATATAGAGCAACATCATAGCCCCATTTTAACGCGCTTTGGCCTAGATACTGAGCAATGGTTAACCTTAACCACTGAATTCGAACAACACTTCAGCACCGCCGTTGGCAGTGAACATATGCTGAAAAAATTCAAACAGCACACAGACCATCAACGTATACGAGGGATTGCAAAGGACAGAGCTTTACTTCAATCAGCTTGAATTACAACCCCATATATAGTTAAAGTCATTAACACAAAATGTGTCGATTCCTACTGTCTGCAATTTGAACTGAGCGACACATTTCACAGCATTCATCTACTTTAATTCCAAGTAAGTCGAACTTGTCACTTCAAAACATAAATAGTGAGCTGATATCCAACAATTTGTGCTTGTTGATTACATTGAGATTGGGTACTTTATTACTTTGGGTGTCTAGTTTAGGTGGGCGACCTTACTTAGTATTTAATTTTTAAAATTGTGACCAGACATATTTAATAGACTGGCCTTAACGCCAAGCTAAATGAACCGAAAAGCCGCTAGGCTTTTTGTGTTCATTTGAGCGCTTTATTGGGTTTATTGTGGCCACGCGCCTTGGTCAATAGTGCCCATCCACCATGTTTCTGCAAGTTTACCCTCCTCAAGTCTATAAACTTGAACTCCTCGACCAAACTGGTCTTTGCCAGTTTCAGGATTTGTTGACGTTGCAGTCCATAGTAGCCAGACAAGATCTTTATCAGCTGAAACCTTATGATTAATAAATCTCAGGTTTATTTGTTCCCGATTATATTTAATTTCTTCTAGATATTTTTCTCGCGTTATAACTCTATTACCTTTTGGCTCATGTCTTATATAAGTTGGGGTGACTGTTTCCGGCATTAATTCATAGTTGCCGTTATTCCATATTTGCGCCCATCTATCCATAGCCTCTAAATTTCGGGTTTCTTCGGCGGTTTCAGCCATGACATTAGCCGAAAATAAAATTATACATATTGATTGAATTATAGTTTTCATAACGCTCTCCAATTGTGATTATTAAAACCTAACAGTATGTTAGATCGTTATAATTGATTGACTAAAGTTTGGACGTATCCAGTGCTGCTATTATTGCGTTTATCGAGGCGAGCTTGCGAAGGAATAGCAAGCTATTGTGAGCAAGTACAACGAATTGTCCAATTTCGCCTCTTAAGAACGCTTCGAGACAACTACTCTCTAAATTTGCTCAAGCACTTTTGTGCTGGCCCCTTGGCAAAGCGTCAATACCCAACTTTTGGCATTCTGAGACATAGATTTATTTACATCAGAGCAGTTCAATATCAACAATGTCCAACAAACTACGATTGACTATCAACTTTTTGGCATTCTCAATATCCGGTGAAAAGTATCGGTCTTTGTCGTAAAAAGATACTTTGGTGCGTAGCAGGGCTTTAACTGATTTGAGCTTGTCGCTGGTTTCAAGTGGTGATCTAAAGTCTAACCCTTGGCTAGCCGCCAACCATTCGATGGCCAAAATACCCGCTACATTGTCGAAAATATCCCATAATCGTCTGCCTGCAAAGGTGGCCATAGACACATGGTCTTCTTGATTGGCCGAAGTCGGTAATGAATCGATTGATGCTGGGTGTGCTAGGGTTTTATTTTCGCTTGCAAGGGCGGCACTGGTCACTTGTGCAATCATAAAGCCTGAATTCACGCCACCGTTATCCACTAAAAAGGGGGGTAAACCACTTAGGTGCGAGTCAATCAACAACGCCATACGTCTTTCAGACAAAGCACCAATTTCAGATAAGGCTATGGCTAACATGTCTGAAGTCATAGCCACGATTTCAGCATGAAAATTACCGCCAGAGAGGATATCGCCACTATCGGCAAACACTAATGGATTATCTGATACGCCATTCGCTTCGACTACAAGCGTCTGTGCGGCAAAACGCATTTGTTGCAAACAAGCGCCCATCACTTGGGGTTGGCAACGCAGTGAATAAGGATCTTGGACTTTTTCACAGCCGCCGTGGGAGTGACCAATAGAGGATTCTTTTAATAAACCTCGGTAAGCCGCCGCCACATCAGTTTGTGCCTGATGGCCACGCACATCATGAATACGTTCATCAAAAGGCACTCTCGAACCCAGTGCTGCCTCGACACTTAATGATCCTATGGCGATACTGCAATTTAATGCATTTTCGGCACAAAATAGTCCTTTTAAGGAAAACGCAGTAGAGGCTTGTGTACCATTAAGTAGGGCTAACCCCTCTTTAGGCGCTAGAGCGATTTTTTCTAAGCCGGCTATTTTTAAGGCGTGTTCTGCTGAAATTCGTGTGCCTTGATAGATGACTTCACCTTCTCCTAAGAGCACTACACTCATGTGGGCCAGTGGCGCTAAATCACCCGAAGCACCCACCGAACCTTTTTCAGGAATGGCAGGGTAGATTTCTTTGTTGTACAAGGTAATCAGGGCTTCAATCACTTGCAGGCGAATACCTGAATAACCACGTGACAGCGAGTTTATTTTAAGTAACAACAACAAACGCACTACATCTTCAGACATAAAATTGCCAATACCAGCAGCATGTGACAACACTATGCTGCGCTGCAAAAGCTCTAACTCCGACACATCAATTTTGGTGTTAGCTAATAGACCAAAACCAGTATTGATACCATACACAGTTCTGTCTTGTGCAATCACATCCAACACCACTTGTTCCGCTTTATGAATAGCCTCATGAGCATCAGGTGATAAAGAAATAGGGATATGCTGACGATGCACGTCTCTTAATTGCGATAAGGTGAGTTGCCCCGGTTGAATTACAATACGTTCCATTACTTATCTCCCTCATTGTCTAACATGGGTAGGTCTAAATTGTGTTTTCTGGCACATTCTTTAGCCACATCATAGCCTGCGTCGGCATGGCGCATAACGCCTGTAGCAGGATCGTTGTGTAATACTCTGGCGATACGTTTGTCTGCATCTTCAGTGCCATCACACAGAATAACCACACCAGAATGTTGACTGAATCCCATGCCAACCCCGCCTCCATGGTGCAAACTTACCCATGTTGCGCCACCAGCGGTGTTTAGAAGTGCATTAAGTATCGGCCAATCTGATACTGCGTCTGAACCATCTAACATATTTTCTGTTTCACGGTTTGGCGAAGCGACTGAACCTGAATCTAGGTGATCGCGGCCAATCACTATGGGTGCCGATAGTTCACCGGTTCTGACCATTTCGTTAAAGGCCAACCCCAGTTTCTGCCTTTCGCCTAAACCTACCCAACAAATACGTGCCGGTAAACCTTGGAATTGAATGCGCTCTTTGGCCATATCTAACCATTGGTGTAAGTGTGCGTTATCTGGAATTAATTCTTTTACTTTTGCATCGGTTTTATAGATATCCTCTGGGTCGCCTGATAATGCCACCCAACGAAATGGACCTATGCCTTGGCAAAATAATGGCCTGATGTAGGCAGGCACAAACCCTGGGAAATCAAAGGCATTTTGCACACCTTCTTCTAACGCCATTTGCCGAATGTTGTTGCCGTAATCCAGAGTAACCGCACCTTTGGTTTGCAGGTCCAACATGGCTTTAACCTGCAAGGCCATAGATTGTTTAGCCGCTTTGACTACTGATTTTTCATCGGATTGCCGCATGTTTACAGCTTGCTGCAAACTCCATCCTTTAGGTAAGTATCCGTTCAATGGATCATGAGCACTGGTTTGGTCAGTCACCACATCTGGGATGATATTTCGTGTTACTAATTCGGGGAAAACGTCTGCAGCATTGGCCAGCATACCAATTGACACGGCCTCTCCCGCCAATTTGGCCTCGTTTAATAACTCAATAGCATGGTCTAGATCTTGGGCTTTTTTATCTAAGTACCCAGTTTTAATCCGAAAATCGATGCGACTTTCGTCCACTTCAATGGCTAACATGGAAAAACCAGCCATAGTGGCTGCTAGTGGTTGCGCGCCTCCCATGCCACCCAAACCACCGGTTAATATCCAGCGGCCTTTGGCTTCACCATTAAAATGTTGTTTTGCTACACTGACAAAAGTTTCATAAGTGCCCTGAACAATGCCCTGTGAACCGATGTATATCCAAGATCCAGCTGTCATTTGGCCATACATCATCAGGCCTTGTTTATCTAACTCATTAAAATGCTCCCAATTTGCCCAGTGTGGTACCAGATTTGAGTTAGCAATAATAACCCGTGGTGCATTTTCGTGAGTAGGAAACACACCTACGGGTTTGCCACTTTGGATGAGCAAAGTTTCATCGGTATTCAGGCGTTTGAGTACTTCAACAATTTTGTCATAACTTGGCCAATCTCTAGCAGCGCGCCCAATGCCACCATACACCACTAAACTATGGGGATGTTCAGCCACTTCAGGGTCAAGGTTATTCATCAACATTCTAAGGGGCGCTTCTGTTTGCCAACTCTTAGCGTTGAGTTGATTGCCTCTAGGTGCGCGGATAGTGCGACTGGGATCATAACGATTCATAAAAATGTCCTAATTTGAAGGGTGAAAATCAAGGTGACCACCGATTCGATAGCGGTTGCCTGGGTGGTATAAGCGGGCATAACTGACAATGCCTTTACTTGAGTAAGTGCGACGACTTATTTTCAAACAAGGCTGAGTGATATCAATATCCAATATATCGGCTAATCCTTTATTGGGCGATATGGCTTCAACAGAATGATCGGCCTGAGTCAGAGGCGCTACTTTGCTCAAATAATGATTCGCTGTAGTGTGTATAAAGTCTTGTTCAATATAGTGAGGCGCTAAAGCAGGATTAACTAATCTGTCTTCTAATTGAATAACAAGCTCGTTTTCCATATGCACAACCTTAGTATGAAAAACTAAACTATTAGCCGAAACGCCCAACCAAACACTTTGTCGTTCAGATGCATGTATTGTGTCCACACCTAACACTTGGTTTGAATAACGATGGCCACGCTGCATGATCTCGTCGTCTATGCTGCGTATTTCAAGAATCGAACTCATAGGTCGGCTGTCAGAAACAAAGGTACCTACACCTTGAGACCGGGCCAAAATACCCTCCACGACCAATTCAGATAAAGCACGGCGAGCAGTCATACGACTCACACCAAAACTAGCTGCCAGCTTATTTTCTGACAACACTTTGTCACCTGGGCGCATGTCGCCACGTTCAATTTTGTCTAATAATGCAGACTTAATTTGTACAAATCTGGCTTGCACCGAAGATTTATTATTCATCATCAACCCATCCAGTATGTAAGAATAAAGTGATATTAATACACTTGTACATACTTGTATATACAAGTATGTACAAGTAGACTCATACGTACATAAACTAAAGGGTATAAGCCATGACTAAGCAGTGTGATGTAGTAATAGAAAATGTGCGTATTGCTTCGATGCAAAAAAACGGCAAAGCTTACGGCATACTTAGTCAATCTTGTGTTGCCATAAAAGACGGCAAAGTGCTCGCCATATTCGATAGTTCTGACACGTCCTATCAGAATAGTAAAAAAGTCGATGGCGAAAACAAATGGTTACTACCTGGGTTTATCGACTGTCATACCCATCTTGTTTATGGCGGCAATAGAGCCAATGAGTTTGAACAACGCCTACAGGGTAAAACCTACACTGAAATAGCCCAACAAGGTGGCGGTATTCAAGGTACGGTGAATGCTACTAGGGAAGCATCGGAACTAACACTGCTTACTAGTGCCATTAAACGCGCGGCGAGATTAGCCGAAGAAGGCGTGACCTGCATAGAAGTGAAGTCCGGTTACGGTTTGGACTTGCATACCGAATTAAAAATGCTCAAGGTCGCCAAACAAATTGCTGGGCATTTACCTGTCAGTATTGTTACCACTTATCTTGGTGCTCACACTGTCCCTAAAGAATATCGTTGCAACCCAGATGACTATGTACAATTTATTTGCGAGCAGGTGATACCTGCTGTCGCTCAACAACAATTGGCAAGCTGTGTCGATGTCTTTTGTGAAAGCATTGGTTTCTCACCCGCACAATGCCGCAAGATTTTTGCAGCCGCTAAAACCCACAAACTCAATGTGAAAGCCCATGTTGAACAACTCTCTGATTTGAAGGGTGCCAAACTTGCAGCTGAATTTGGTGCCATTTCTGTCGATCATATTGAATATTTAGACCCTAACGATATCCCCGCATTAAAACAATCGGGTACGGTTGCTGTGTTGTTACCCGGCGCATTTTATTATCTGAGTGAAACCCAAAAACCCCCTGTAGCCGAACTCAGAGCTAACCAGGTTCCTATGGCGATAGCCACCGATTTAAACCCTGGTAGTTCACCTATTGCATCCATTTTAACCATAATGAATATGGCGAGTGTGTTGTTTGGTTTGACGCCAGAAGAAGTGGTGTATGGTGTCACCCTGCATGCGGCAAAAGCATTGGATCTTGTAAACAAAGGACAAATCAAAACAGGAATGGATGCAGACTTATGTTTATGGGATATCGAACATCCTGCAGAGCTTGTTTATGGCATTAACCAACATCGACCTTCTGCTAAGTGGTTTTCTGGAAAGTTGTGTTAAGCATGATGTCGAAACTAGATAAAACATACCAGTGGCAAGGCCGTGAAGATACTGAAGAGACTCAAAATGGCTTGCGATGGCATCAGGTGGTAGATAAACAGCAACGAACCAATAGCTGTAGTCTACTTGGCTTTGAATGTGACTTAGGTGTGGCTGCCAATAAAGGTCGAGTGGGTGCAGCAAAAGGCCCAAATGAAATACGTAATGCATTAGCCAACCTAGCTTGGCATGCAGATTGTGGTTTACGGGAAGCAGGCAATATCGTTGCTACATCACATTTGGCCGATGCACAAAATCAATATGCCCAGCAAATCGCAAAAAGCCTTAATGAAAATTTATTTGTTATTGGCTTAGGTGGCGGCCACGAAATTGCTTGGGGTAGTTACCAGGGTTTGTTCCAGCATCTTGCTGCTGAACCAAAGAAAAAAATAGGTATCATTAATTTTGATGCACACTTTGATCTTCGTAATCCTTCTAAACAAACCAGTTCAGGTACTCCTTTTAGACAGATTGCTGAACATTGTCAAACTCATCATCAACCGTTTCATTATGCCTGCTTGGGCGTGGCTGAATCATCAAATACGTCGGCACTATTTACGTATGCCAAACAAACTAAAACACGATATCTACTGGATATTGATTGCAACCCTAGTGCTGCTAAGGAATTACTGATACCGATGTTAAAAGCTGTAGATGAACTGTATGTTACTGTCTGCCTTGATGCATTTCCGGCACATATTGCACCTGGCGTCAGTGCGCCGAGTGGTTTAGGTATTTCAGTAGAATTTGTTGTCCAGATGCTTCGTTGGATAGCCCAGTCACAATCTCAATTTCACTATAACTGGCGACTAACAGATATTGCCGAAATGAATCCCAACTTTGATATTGATAATAGAACAGCCAAGTTGGCAGCTAGACTGATATACGAGGCGGTTAATTCTAGATTTAATAAACTAGAATGAGTAAAGTCATCAACCCCAAATAGATTACAAGAATTACTGGCCACCACAGAGTCTTACTAGATATAAAGTTTATAAACTGGCCAACAGAAATTTGTAAATTGGCTTAGGCGTTTACGTAGCAGGTCGTTCAGCAGAAAAAATGACTACGCAGTTCTTAAAAGCCCGATCTGCTGACGACAAAGGCAACAATATAGCCAAGGATTGATCAGCAAACTTTTTTACCATGTATTAAAGGCTAAGCACCTAGTGTATTAGCGTTTACCCGGTTGATAACGCTCAACAGCTCGCTTCAACACATCTTCTTTGTAGAAAGCCACATTTTTAAACTGACCTTGGGCATACCGCTGAGCCTGATCATAAAAATGCGGCGATGTTGGATCGCCACTTTGGCCGCCTGCCAATAATGATTTCGCTTTTACCTTATCGCCAAATTCCACCACAGCCACAAAACTATTACCGCGATAGCCATAAAGCTTTTTACTGCCATTGACACTGCGGGCACCAAAAGCGGCCAATGCCCCCCATCTCCCAGACGCCATACCGATGGGAATACTGGGTTGTGCATCATCTACGGGCAAATCGATATCCCCTGTAAGCCTTTGGAGTCGGTTTATATCTCCCCAAGGAGTGTTCCACTGACCAAAATCTGCGGTCAATTTTTCTACTGCCAAATCAAAAATGGTTAATCGCTCTGAACGCAGCGAACCTTCACCAAAATGTTCAATCATTTGCATAAAACTTGTATCTTCAGGGTGAGTGCCTTGTGCCAAATATTGCATACCGTAATAATGTGCCAAAGACATAGCAACAGAGTCTACTGATACTCGGTAATCCCATTGACGCAGTGCATTAATGGGTTCAGCTAAAGCTCTGAGCGGCTTACGTGATTTATCATATGCGGCAATAAGACCAGATATAAGTGTTTTAAATCCAGGTAAATAGGGGTCATAAGCCACCTCAATTAACTTATCTAACGTAAAATCAGATTGACCTGTTAGTACTTGAACCCCGTGTATGCCTCTATAGTTTTCAGGATCGGGTGCCATATAAGTCGGATAATCTTCAGCTTTAGGACTGAATTCAGCAGCTGCAGAAAAGGGAGTGGAATTGGCATTTTGGATCCACCCATTAGCAGGATTAAGTATGCTAATAGTTTCATCTACGGTGTGCAGACCCTTCCAGTCTGTCTTTTTGTTGGAGCCATTCACCGGCTGTGAATAATCAAAGCTAGGATCGCGCTTGGGGATAAAATTACCGTGATAATAAGCGATATTGCCATCAGCATCCGCATAAACGGTGTTGTTTGATGAGTTAGTGCGCATATCCATCATGTTACGAAATTCGTCATGATTAGCTGTTTTTGTGCGGGTAAATGACTGTTGTAAGGCATTCACAGGATCCCAATTGATTCGCGTTGTGACCCATTGCCCATTCACCCTATGTGTTACTGGCCCATGATGAGTGCGAAAAGTAGGGAACGTTTTAACTTTAAAACCGTCTCCATCCTGATACTTCAAGGTCACAGTTGAGGTATCAACCTTTAATTCGTCACCATCATATAAATAATATAAATCTTCACCACGCTCGATGATGGTTTCAAGATATTCATCCATAAAATCCACATGGGTCGAGGTGTGCATCCAACCATTTTTTTGGTTAAATCCCTGGTAGACAAAAAACTGACCCCACGTCACTGCTCCGTAGGCATTTAAACCTTCTTCGCTAACCACATGTACTTCTGGTCGAAAGTAAAAAGAAGTATGTGGATTAATCAATAACATGGCATCACCGGATTGGGTCAACTTACCTGAAATAGCAAACCCATTTGAACCGCTAGGCTCAACCATAGCTAAATCTGGCGTATCTGGATGACCCGCTTTGTCTCCATAAAAGGCTGCTACCCCTTTCTCTGAAATTTGTTCAATATCGCCACCGATTGAACCTTCAGAAAAAAACATCGGCATCCAAGGTTCAAATTTTGTCAGCAAAGCGGGATTGACGTCTGGGTGAGTAGCGAGATAATAATTAAGACCATCAGCAAAAGCATCACATAGCGCTTTAAGTGCTGCAGGAGAATTTTGATAATCTAATTTTGCTTGTTCGACAGACATAAATAAACGCGCCCGTAAATCACTGTACAAGGCTTTTTCGCCTTCCACTTCTGCCAGTCTGCCGATGGCCCAAATATAATTGCGCTCTACCCGCTTAAAATCATCTTCTGCTTGGGCATACAGCAAACCAAATACCGCGTCTGCATCTGTCTTGCCATAGATATGTGGCACCCCAAAATCATCGCGAATAATTTCAACTCGCTCTGCTCTGGCAGTCAAACGATCGATTTCGCTAATAACCGGTGGTGATGAGCATCCAGACACTAAAAGTATTAACGCCACCACAACAACCGATTTTAAATTAAAGCTAAGAGTCATATACAATCCATTTAAATTTGTGCCCATGATAATGCTACCAAGCAGTTTATAAGAAGTACAATTATACCAGCCTGTATAAATAATCATCAATTCGACTCGACTTTAGCGTCACATTTCCGTATGATGCGCGGCCTTTGTTTACCTGATGGCACAGAGCCGCTTGGCAAACATATCGATTAATTTTTAATTCTGGACGACCTACTTTTGATTTCTACTGCAAATATCACCATGCAATTTGGCGCTGCGCCTTTGTTTGAAAACATCTCGGCTAAATTTGGCCACGGCAATCGCTACGGACTGATTGGTGCTAACGGCTGTGGTAAATCCACATTTATGAAAATTCTCAGTGGCGACTTAGTGCCAAGCGCCGGTAATGTGTCGATTACTCCTGGCGATAAAGTCGGCACACTAAGCCAAGACCAGTTCGCCTTTGAAGAATACACAGTGGTCGACACTGTGATCATGGGTGATGCTAAGCTTTGGAAGGTTAAACAAGAGCGCGATGCCATCTACTCAAAACCAGAAATGAGTGAAGCCGACGGTATGCATGTGGCAGAGTTGGAAACCCAGTTTGCCGAAATGGACGGCTATACAGCTGAATCGAGAGCCGGCGAAATATTATTACAGGCAGGTATCGCCGAGCACTATCATTTTGGACTCATGGCACAGGTAGCACCCGGTTGGAAGTTGCGGGTATTATTAGCCCAAGCATTGTTCTCAAACCCAGATATTTTACTGTTAGATGAACCAACCAACAACCTTGATATCTATACGATCAATTGGCTTGGTGGCGTGCTTAACGAACGCAAATGCACCATGATTATTATTTCCCATGATAGGCACTTTTTGAATTCAGTATGTACCCATATGGCAGATATTGATTACGGCGAATTACGTATTTATCCTGGTAACTATGAGGCTTACCAAGCGGCATCATCATTAATTCAAGAGCAATTACACACAGAGAATGCCAAGAAAAGCGCTGAAATAGATGAGTTACAAGCTTTTGTAAATCGTTTCTCAGCCAATGCATCAAAAGCAAAGCAAGCATCTTCTCGTGCTAAGAAAATGGAAAAGATCACTCTAGACGAAGTGAAGTCGTCCAGTCGCCGCACCCCTAAAATTATGCTTAAACAGCACAGAAAATTGCATCGTCAGGCTTTGATCCTCGAGCAGCTGAGTCATGAATTTGATGACAAACCGCTATTTAACAACGCTGATTTAATTTTAGAAGCGGGCGCAAAACTAGCCATAATAGGTGAAAATGGCGCAGGTAAAACCACTCTATTACGTTGTTTGATTGATGATTTACAAGCCACGAGTGGCGTAGTCAAATGGTCTGAAAATGCCAGCATAGGGTATTGTCCACAAGACAGCACCGCGGATTTTGATACCGACCTCACGTTGTTTGATTGGATGTCACAATGGCGTACTCCAAAGCACGATGACTTAGCGGTTCGTGGTTTATTGGGTAGCTTATTATTTACAGCTGACGACTTTAATAAAAAAGCCAAGGTTTGCTCGGGTGGAGAGAAAAACCGTTTGTTGTTTGGCAAATTAATGATGTCGGATATCAACGTATTAATAATGGACGAACCCACTAACCATATGGATATGGAAGCGATTGAAGCGTTAAACAACGCCCTCAAAAAGTTCGACGGCACCTTGATTTTTGTCAGCCATGACAGAGAGTTTGTTTCATCATTAGCCACTCGCGTCATTGAAATTAGCGATCATGAAATCATTAACTTCCAAGGTACATACAACGAATATCTATCTAGTCGCGAGGCGGCATTGAAGGTAGCATAAAGTTAACTTCTGGCAAAAGGCGTCTCGATAAAATACAGTGGCTAAAAAATAAAAGAGACGCCCAATGCAAGAACATGATGCATCACCCTTAAATGATTTTATTGAATATCCACCAGCAGAGATGTTGGTGCGTTCCGAACAATTTTATACTGATATCAAACGTCGCCATAGTGTTCGTAAATTTAGTGTCCGAGCGGTCTCTAAAACCATCATCAAAAACTGTATCAAAGCCGCAGGCACTGCACCTAATGGGGCCAATCATCAACCTTGGCATTTTGTGGCTATAGATTCACAACAAGTAAAAACACAAGTGCGTGAGCAAGCCGAGGCGCATGAGAGAGGCTTTTACCAAGGCCGTGGTGGAGATGAATGGTTAGGCGCACTCAAGCCCTTAGGCACTGATGCCGATAAACCTTATTTAGAAGATGCCCCTTGGCTGATTGCTATTTTCAGCCAAAAAAATACTGAGCAAGAAGACGGCAATAAACAAAACAACTACTACGTGCATGAGTCTGTAGGTATAGCGACTGGGTTTCTCATCAATGCCTTACATCACTGTGGCTTGGCAACCCTCACCCACACACCAAAGCCCATGAGTTTTTTATCTAAAATATGTGACCGCCCAGATAACGAACGCCCCTATATGTTGTTGATTGTGGGTTATCCCGCAGAAGATGCCACCGTGCCACGCCATGCTATTAACAAAAAGCCGCTCAATGAAATAGCCACCTTTATATAACATGGCTGTACTTTTGTAGCTGCATCCTAATTATGCAGATAATAAGTTACGAACATTCAATATCAGAGCCAATACAATGCCCAATTTGGAGCTAAGATAGTCACATAAGTCAGAGTCAGTGAACATAAGTTCGCTCACTCTTGTGATCAAAGGAATGTCTGATTTTGGATGTTTCCTGCAGCCAACATCTATCATCTCACAGCAACATCTGAGCTTATTTAAAAGCCATGACTTTACATTACCTTCGATCATTTTTCTGGGTTGATTGTTGCCTGAACGAGTTTGAAATACATGAATTCAAGCTCTTACGGTAAGGTATTTGACACCAACTTAAATGACGATGAAAACAAAGGTCGCGTTTAGGATATATTTACTGCCTTGGTCAATACCTAGCCCATCAAAACTAATGAATGAGAAAGCTCATAACATCTAGCATCGATTAATTTAAATCAGACAATAGCAGCTTTACTTCATCAAAATTTTGAATATTCAGTAACTCTGCTTTTTGTTCCAATGCATTAAAATCGCAGTGCCCTGCCGCCGCAAAGTATAAACAGGACAACATAAATAACACTAACTCATCTTGTTCACTACCTTTGCCCCCTAACTGACTCACTTTATCTAGATGACTAAGTTGTTTAACTAAACTTGCATCAATATGCCATAACGACAACATCAATGACGAAGCCGAATAAAGACTGATCGCCATAGACTCGCGAACATGTTGATTAAGTGAATGCAAATCATCTATACCTTGCAATGCATATCGCATCATTTTGTGCTTATATGCACTTTTATGACTTAGTAGAAATATCCCTAATAACGAAAACGCTAATACTTGCTCAGTTAAGGTAATATCGAATTTAAGATCTGAGGCCAACGATTTGCGTACACGTTGAAATAACTTGGGTGCTAATAAAAAAGCTTGGCTATATTGAACAATAATGACCTGCTCAACGTGATCTTGCAGTGCATCTTTCACTGCATAAACAACAGCAAAATTAACAATGCTGCCTATGCCTAAATTTCGACTAACCGCTTCTTTAAGCGTCGAAGGGGTTCTACCGTAAATAGCTCTGCTCGCTTGTCCCATAATACGACCAGAAAAAACAACGTCCTTGGCAACAATATCAATCACCCGCTGCAGATCGAGATTACCTTGGTCTTTTTCTCGCAGTAACTGCTGACAACTTTCAGGCATCGGTGGCATATTTTCAGCAATTTCAGTGAGTTTTTGATAATTACTTGAAACGCTACCCACTAATGCAAATTCACGAAACTGTGATGGGGTCACCCCAAATTTATTTCGAAATGCCCGCTCAAATGTCGCCCGTTCTGAATACCCTAGCTTAAAAGCTAAATCATCAACTTTGGTTTCCGAGGTTAACAGTGCTTTAACGCATAGCTCATTTAAAAACTTACTTTGAATAAGTTTATAACTGGTTTCTTCATGCGTAAGTTTACGTCTAAACGAGGTCATGCTCATGGCCAATGTTGATGCACATTGTTCAATGGTCAATGATGATGGAAAATCACATTGGTTTAATAAACGATTGACTTCTTCAGTCAGCAACAAAGATGCTTGGGTATTATTCATCCATGAAACTCTTTCATTCATCCATCCATAAAAATCTTAAAAAACTATTATGATAGTTAAATTCAAATGAAACAAGCACTTAAGCTAGTAACGTTTTATATAAACAATCAACCACAAAGATCCATTGCCGACATCAGCTTTCATTCATTCATCGCAGAAGCAAAAGTGTGAGTTTAATTGAACAGCAACATGTGCTGGATTATGTTTAAATCGCCTCTTAAGCAAAAACACCAATATCAACTTGAATGACTAACCTACTGAGACTTAAACGAAGCTTAAGCTGAACCGCTGTTCAGCGAATAATAAAATGTCAT
This sequence comes from Paraglaciecola sp., assembly GCA_034111205.1. GTDB lineage: Bacteria > Pseudomonadota > Gammaproteobacteria > Enterobacterales > Alteromonadaceae > Paraglaciecola. The sequence continues at coordinate 15,244 of JAWUXT010000163.1, forward strand.
CCATGAGCCAACCTTTGTAAGTAACACTCGCGCAATGGAAGAATAAACAGAATGATCTGTGAAGTGCTGCTTAATGAGAATCTGTCTACTTTTATGAGAACACTAAATGAAACTTAATTTTCATAAATCTTTTTGGGAAGCGCCCTGTAATAACGAGCAGGACTTTAATGAACTAGTAAAACGCAGCTTTGAGGATGGCTATCAGGGTACCGAACTGTTCTTACCATTCTTTGAGATTGATACCGACACCACCCTTAAAGCCCATGCCGAACACGGCCTCAACATCATTACTGGAATAGCGACTCAAGGAGACAACGTTGAAGCCCATCTCAAAAGCATGAATGCTCAAATTGACCGCGCGGTTGAGTTTTCCCCTGTGCTAATTAATTCCCATACCGGCCGAGATATTTTCAGCCTTGAAGACAATTTGTGTCTATTTGAAAACGCCTTAAAACTTGAACAAAAATACAATGTGACCATCACCCATGAAACCCACCGATTTAGGCCCACATTCAGTACATTCGATACTGAAAAAATTATCAAAGTGTTACCAGAATTAAAATTAAATTTGGATATCAGCCATTGGATGGTGGTGCATGAGTCTGACTTAAGCGACCAACTGACTCGTTTGGACACTATTTTTCCACACGTTCATCACATTCATGGGCGAGTAGGTTTTGAAGAAGGGCCGCAGGTCACCAACCCTCAAGACGAACTGTGGGCAGGCCACTTAAATAATCATGTCAATCTATGGCAAAAAGTGATCAACCTTGCCAAAAATAGAGGTCAAAAAACCTTTACCATCACCCCAGAGTTTGGCCCCTTTCCATACGCCCATGTGCAACCTAGTACCCATCAACCTTTAACCGATATTTGGGCTGCAAATAATTTTATGCAACAACATTTAAAAGAGAAGCTCATTTAAATGTTGTTAGGGTTTAGCAAGGCATCACTTACAGTGTCAGAGCTAATAAAATAACCGATTTAAGTGGGGCTGCAGCATCGTCCATCAAACATCTGGCTCTTCTAATGTGACGTCGGCATGTTTTGCAAAACGCCCTTTGGTATCGAAATGCACGGGGCCAGTATTCGACCAAGGCCAACCACCAAACTGATCTTTACGGTAATCAGAAAATGCTTGTTGAACTCCCCTGAATTAATTTTAACCGTACTGTCCTTGCCTTTGACATCGGCACATTCCACAACGGGGGTATCTTTACCCTAAAGCATGGCGAAATGTGGTTCTACCAATTTGTTTTTCGGTGGTAGGTTAATCCAAATTTGAAACAACACCAATGGGAACATTTCAGAACACATTGAAACTGTCATCGCTAAGGCAGCTCAAAAACTAACGCTTTAACTGCCTCTTCATCTACTGATTTAAAGACCAGTTCTACTTCATCAGTGATCTTTAATCCATCTCCAGGCCCCATTTCAACACCATTGACATCTAATTTCCCACTGACTAAATGCACATACTGATTCGGAAGCCTGCTGGTTAAATGGGTTGGCTGCCCCGTACTTAAAATCAATTGATGCAAATGCATATCTTGTTTGACTTGCAAAGTATCGACAGCTCCATTTGGGCTAATAATATGCGTTAACCCTTCATGTTGACCAAAGTCCTTTTGCTGATATCCCGGTGCTTGCCCCTTGATATTAGGTTCAATCCAAATCTGCAAAAAATTCAGTGCTTGTGTATCTGAATGGTTGTATTCGCTGTGAGTAATACCGCTTCCTGCTGACATCAATTGGAACTCACCCGCGGGCAAGGTTCTAACATTTCCTTGGCTATCTTTATGGGCGATATTACCTTCAAGTACATAGCTGATAATCTCCATGTCTCGGTGGCCGTGAGTGCCAAAACCCATGCTGGGTTGAACAATATCTTGATTGATCACTCTCAGTTTTGAAAAGCCCATGTGTGCGGGGTCATAATAATTTGCAAAGGAAAAACTATGCTGGCTGTTTAACCAGCCATGGTCTGCGCTTCCGCGCTGTGATGATGGTCTTAAAACGAACATAATGCCTTCCTCTTCTAAGTTGATGAGGAAAGTATACTTGCGATAATAATGAAAAAATAACGCAATAATTAGCTTAATAAGTTCTATTTTTTAGAACATTTTAGATTAAAGGAAACGATTAGCTAGGTACCACTCTAAAAGGCTGCCTCGTTTTATAGGTCAACGAGCGCCACAACCATTCTAATGGACCAAACTGATAGTGCTTTAACCACCAGCTAGAGAATGGGATTTGTATTGCCACTATTGCAAATACAATGAACATTTGTGGTGCGCGAGATATTTCGCCATACAAGCCACCAGCATAACCGTAGAATACACTGCTTAAAATTATCGAGTGCATAATGTAGTTGGTTAACGCCATACGTCCCATTGGGGCTAATTTAGCTAACATTTTATGCCACTTAGGTGAATCTAGCAGCCTGATCAATAACCCTAGATAACCAGCGGCCATAAAGAACTGACCTCCAGCAAACAACACATTGGCTGCAGCTTGAATAGGCATAATATGTTCAACCGCTGGATGGCCCAAAATGATTAAGCCACCAACTGTCACAAATAAACCTACACCAAGACCAATGCGAGCCATATATCCAAAGAGCTTGGGATGTTGCGCGTGCTCTTTGATTGCACCTGACACAACTAACCAATAGCCAAGCAAGAATATCGGCAGTAACATAGTCAGAGCGAATATAGGGGTAAACATCAACAACATTATTGACGCTTTCGCTCTAAACACTGTGGCCTGCCAATAACTGCCATCCTTAAGGGCCGCTATTTCATCAGTCCCATCTTGGACCATCTCTTGTTCAGACTCAAAAATCTCTTGTGCCTGCTCTTGAGGTGTAGGTTCAATATTTTCTGATTCACCAACCTCTTCTTCATCTGTGCCGGACTCAGCTTGCGCAATCTCGGTATTTAGTTCGTCATCTGATGAGACCTCTGACGAATCTTCGGTAGGCTCAACTGATTCGATGGATGATAACTTTTGAGTTTCAGCAGCCTCAGTTTCAAGCTGTAAGACTAACGCTCTAATGTCTTGGCTTTCCTGCCACTGTTCTGAAACAGATTGGCGATCAAAAAATGTCCCAAATCCTATACCAGCTAAACTAGCGAGCAGCATGGGAATGCTTAACCACCACAAAGCTAACTTTAATATTGACCTAGGATTGTTGAACTTCTCAAAACGTTTTTTACGCAGAAGATATATAAACCCCAGCATAAGCAGACCTGCAAAAGCGTAGTCATGCAAAATGTCCCCCTGCCACACAAACACCATATGTAATATGCCAAAAATAAATAACACAAACATTCTGCGAGAAAACCATGCACCGAAGGGCCTATCTTTGCGCATGGCCTGAGTCAACATCACCGCAAAGCCCATACCAAACAACAAAGCAAAAAGCTTGTAAAATTTCCCTTCCACAAAACACCGAATCAGCCAGCCAACCCCATGGTCAAGGCCTGTAAGTTCTGCGTTAAAACCACCAAGATCACTAATAGGGCGTCCAAACCACTCGATATTCATCAATAAAATGCCAATCAACGCAAAGCCACGCAAAATATCTAAGGCATTTATCCTTTGGTCGGGTGCAACAGGAATGAGCGGTGAAGGCGTGGCTGAAATCAGTGAAGTTGACACTGTGTCTTGGTTTTCAGGAAGATCCTTGTCAGACATGATTGTTCCTTATCTATTAACATTAAACCAGAGTAATCCGAGGTTAAAAACTTGTCTAGTTAACAATGTTACAGGCTGTGTTAGGTTATGTTCATGTTGCTAAATATGAAGGCATATCAAACTGCTATGGTTGTGGTGAAAGACAAATTTAAAGTCATTCAACACTGAAATTTTTGCAGATTCAAGTTTCGATAAAATTGTTGAATAAAATCAATTCGTTTCCTGAGGCATAGCCTTTCAACATTGCAGCTCTGGAAACGTTTAAAGTTGATTTATATAAATTTTCTGCGTAGTTGCCCTCTGTGGTAGTCACCATCACTGCACCTACTTTATTACCTGTATCTTCAACATGCTGTTTAAATTGTTCAAACGAGTCTGTAATGAGTCTACGCCCTAGCCCAGCGCGACCATACTGAGGGTATACAGCAATCTGTTCAAGCTCAATGATAGTGGCCTCTCTAAATCCATTTTTCACGCACCACAGGATATAGCCGGCAATGACACCTTGCTGTTCTACTACATAATAAACGCCGCGGGGGAATGAATTGAACGATGACTTAATCCATAACAAGTGATTACGTTCATCGGGAAAACACTCCGAATATACCTGTGAGATAGGGTCAAGATCGTGTTCAGTAGCGAGTCGAATATTCATAGATTTCCACAATGTGTGTTGTTTATAATTTACCTAATATCACTTATAAAAATAGGGATATCAGCATACAACTGGCTAACCCTGTCAACGAAATTAAAGTAGTCATTACTGTCCAAGTCTTTAATGTGTCTTTTTCACTCATACCAAGGTAACGACTCACCAACCAAAATCCAGAATCATTGACGTGTGACAAAATAGTTGCCCCTGATGAAATCGCAATCACCAATAAACCTAACATCGCTCCAGACATAGGTTGCAACTCTAAAACGGGTGCGATGAGACCGGCGCCAGTGATCATGGCTACCGTTGCTGAACCTTGAGCAATGCGGGTGATTGCTGCAATTAAGAACCCTAATACCAGTACCGAAAATTGCGCTTCAATAAACACAGAAGCCAACATTTGTCCCACCCCTGAATCAATCAATACTTGTTTAAACGCCCCACCAGCCCCGGTAATCAGGATGACAACGCCTGCCGGCTCTAATCCTTTATTGGCAATTTTGAGTAATGCTTGACTACTTAAGTCGCATTTTGTATGAGCAATCAACATGGCCAATATAGTGGCAATAGTTAAAGCTACAAAAGGATGCCCCAAAAAGCTAAGGGTGGTTAATAAATGACTTTCTTGTTGCAGAAAAAAAGGCCCGGTAGTGGCCAACATAATTAGCAACAGTGGCAATAAAATAATGGAAGCTACCCAAACAAAACTTGGGGAAGGCACATCAGCCGGCTTGTCTTGGGTGTTATGGGCGTCCGGAACAGCAATAAATATTCTTTTTGCAATAAATTTTCCAAACAAAGGACCCGCAATAATCATAGCGGGGATCCCCGTTATGGCACCGAAGAAGATAACCCAACCTAAATCAGCCTTCACTAATTCAGCTACGGCAATAGGACCAGGAGTGGGCGGGATAAAACTATGGGTAATAGCCAATCCCGCTAACAGAGGAATGGCGTAATATAAAAGTGAACGCCCAGAACGATTTGCCAGACCGTATAACAAGGGTGCAAGTATGATAAATGCTACATCAAAAAAAACCGGTATCGCCACAATGAAACCCGTTAAGCCTAAACTCCATTGCACTTTTTCAGGGCCAAAAGAACGTACTAAGCTGCCCGCTATTCGTTCAATTCCACCAGAGCTCTCTAAAATCTGTCCGAGAATAGCCCCTAGCCCTACCACAATTGCCACAAAACCTAGCGTGCCACCCATGCCATTTTTAATGGAGTTGAGAACGTGTTCTGGTTCCAATCCAGACCCAATCCCAACCAACAAACTAGTGGTCAACAAGGCTAAAAAAGCGGGTACACGTAAAGTGATAACGAGAAACAGTAGTAACGCTATCCCTGCTCCTGCCACAAAAAACAAGCTCATATCCATGGAAACACCTTGCCTTATACTTTCTTTAAACCACTTAAAAATTGTCGATTAGAAGGTAATGCACTGAGTAATTTTTCGGTGGTATGCAGGGTTTCATTGCGTAGTCTTTTTATCATTGAGGCTTCTTGACGTCCCAAATCACCTTGTTCTCTAGCTGTGTGAAAGCCCATTCCATAAAGCACGTATTGCTTACTGGCAGAGGAAAACAATTCAAACCGTTGGTTTGTTTCATATAGACCAGGGGCTTGAGTACGCCATAATGTCAACGTATCTTGCAAACTTTCAGGAATAGAGTCCGGTTGTTGATGGGCGCGCCAATATTCACCGTCTGTGCGGTTTGTGAGTACGTAATGCAACTTTAAAAAGTCTATAATTTCCTGCCACCGCTGCAGCGTGAGTAGGTTAAATCTTTTTGCCAGCACTGTCATAGCGCTACGCTCACGTGGAAGTTGTTGGCTAATCCACTCAGCTGACTTTTCAATTAATACCAAAGCGGTGGCTTCTAAAGGCTCTACAAATCCCGCCGAGACACCAATGGCAACACAGTTTTTATGCCAGAACGTTTCTCTGTGGCCTGGGGTAAATTTGATTTTCCGAGGGCTTAATTTCTGTGAGGCGAGAAAGGGATCATTATGCACGTATTCAAGTAACGCCTGTTCTGCTTGCTCGTCATCGGTAAAGTCACTAGAAAACACATGCCCAATACCCCGTCTATTTTGCAGCGAAATATCCCAAACCCACCCATTTTTCTGTGCGGTTGCCACCGTACAAGACGCTATCGGAACATCATCTGAAGCATGATCAACCTGCAACGCGAGTGCCGTATCGTTAAACAAAATATGCTGTTTTGATTTAAAGGGGATCTCATAATGTTTACCAATCAATATGGACGCAAAACCACTGCAATCTATGAATAAATCACCGTCAACATGTTCACCTCCAACCAATACTATCGATGCAATATCACCATTTTCAGCAGAGAGTACATGCTCTACATGCCCTTGAATGTACTGTACGCTAAGCTTTTCAACACAATGCTGGTGCAGCATTTTTACAAACTTCCCCGCATTTAGGTGGTAGCCATAGTTCAAAGCAAAAGCATATTCAGGCATTTGTGGGGTTTTAGGTGCTAAATTTTGTTTGCAGATAGTGCCCTGCGCACAAGCCCAACTTTCAAAATCAATGTATTTAGGTGTCGCTGACCAATGCTCAGCTATACTCACTGCGCCATAACCAACTGGCGCTGTGAACGGGTGGTAGTAGTGTTCATTTTCACCGTCCGCCCAACCAACAAATTTAGAAGCCTGCTTAAAACTAGCATCGCAACAAGACAGAAATGTACGTTCAGATATGCCTATTTGGCGCAGGGTATCGCGCATGGTAGGCCAAGTTCCTTCACCTACCCCCAAATTTTTAACGTCAGGTGACTCGACCAGTATCACTTCTGTTTCTTGTGTTGAGATATTTTCTGTGCTTTTTCCTGTGCTTTTTGCTAAACAATGTTTTGCAGCAATAATACCAGCGGTTAACCAACCAGCCGTGCCGCCACCAACAATCACTACCCTCGTTTTCATTTTTTACAAATCCTGAGCAGGGCAGTAGCTTTGAATAAAATCACCATGCTCCGGCATTTGCGAAACAGAGTTGTCTATCATATTTCTTAGAGTCATCATCTGTTGCTTCAATCCATCTGCAGGTAAAACACGACCTGCCCCATGATGCTGCTTGGGCATCAGCCCCTGCCCCATCATGACTTGTACCCATGAATCTACTCGGAACAAACCTACATCGTCGGGCCATGCATAACCATTTTCACGGAACATTGCCATGCGATGAACAAGGGAGTCAGGCACAGCCATATTGCGATAATGATCCCAAAATGCACTGTCATTACGTTGGGTCTGGTGATAATGCAAAATGACAAAATCACGAACAGTCTCAAGTTCTAGCTGAGTCTCACGATTATATTGTTCTGCTAGCAAGGCGGTATTACCACCAAATGGAAACAGCTTCATGAGTCGAAGTATTGCAGTGGTGACCAGATGAATACTGGTTGATTCTAATGGCTCTAAAAACCCGCTAGACAATCCAATGGCAATACAGTTTTTATGCCACGCTTTTTTACGCCTACCTGTTTTAAAACGAAGTTGCCGTGGCTCAGTGATGGTTTCGCCGCTTAGATTAGCCAATAACGTGTCGCGAGCCTCATCATCAGACAGGAACTGACTGGCGTAAACAATGCCATTACCCACTCGGTTTTGTAGAGGAATACGCCATTGCCAACCAGCTGAATGGGCGATGGAGCGGGTGTAAGGACGAGGCGCTTCTACTGCCTGCGTTTGCACAGCAATGGCGCTATCGGCGGCCAGCCAATGACTCCAGTTTTCATATCCGACATCCAAATTATCGCCGATAAGTAAAGCTCGAAAGCCCGTGCAGTCAATAAACACATCCCCTGATACTTGTTCACCACCTTCTAATATAAGTGATGAAATATTACCTGCTTGGTCGTTTTGTACTTGTTTGATACGACCTTCTATACGTTTGACACCGGCTTTTTAACTTTTTTCCCGTAAATAGGCAGCGTAAGCCGTAGCATTCATATGATAAGCAAAGTTAACTGGTTTCTTGCCAGCCATAGTAGAAAATTTATTAGCTTTGGCGGCTTTTAATTCGAGACAATAATCATCCAAGCTGCCACCAAACCCCTGGGCTTTAGCTTCCATCCAGAATTCATGAAATTCAGCCATCCAGGAACGTTGACCGATCTCGCCGAAAGAGTGGAAGAAGCTGTCACCCTGCTCGCCCCAATTATCAAACTGAATCCCCAATTTAAAGGTGGCCTGGGTGGCAGCCATAAATTCCTTTTCATCAATACCGATTAAGCCATGAAATGTGCGCATGGTAGGAATGGTAGCTTCTCCCACTCCCACTGTGCCAATTTGGTCGGATTCGACTAGGGTGATGTCCAGTAACTTACCGAGACGAGTGACCAGGCTAAATGCCGTTAACCAGCCCGCTGTTCCGCCCCCTGCTACTACGACTTTAGTTTTTGCATTCATGTTTATATTTTGTCTCTTATCTTCAGCGGTTTAGATTGTTACGCAACATTGCCCGCAAACGCCTACTTAAATTATCGTCCATGGTGGCCAATGCCCCATGGCTCTCAGACGGCAAGTGGGCACGAACCTGATCAGGATCAGCAAAAATGTAGTGGTCGAATAATTCTTTCCATGCCGCCTTTTCGTTAACTGGACGATCTCTTACGCTCATCATGGCATGCATTAACGCATCCATTGGATTACCCAAGTAGGGTGGAACCGTCATCCACCAAAAATTAATCATCGCATTGAAGCGATCAAACGCCTCGACTTCATGCCACCACATACTGGGGTAATATAAGCTGTCCCCTGGTTCTAGATCGGCAATATAGGCATTTTCAAGGGCGGTTTTTAATAGCGGAAAACGAGTGAAATCAGGTTTACTGAGATCTGCCAGAGTGACCACTTGCCCACCGGGTGTTGGAGTCAAAGGTCCGGGATATAAATTGTCTACTTGATCAGGTGCAAATAAAGTAAAACGACGTTTACCTAACACGCAACAGGCGATGTTTTTTGGCTGATCAAAATGGGCCGCGGCAACAGATTCGGTGCCTAACCAGATTTTGGCAACCGGCTGATTATGCATAAATTCGGGATGTTCAAAAGCTAGATTATGACTTTCACTTAACGTGGGAAAACCTTCGTTTAGCTTAAGTGAATTGATATAGAGGTAATCATGCTCTTCTTGAGTCAATTGACTGCGAATGGTATCAAACACCTCAACAATGGTGGTTCGCTGGCTGGAATAGTTAAAGCCCGTACAGGATTTATCATAGCCGAACCGTGCTTTTATTTCTGGAGAACCTTTGTAAACTAACATTGGACGTTGGCTATAATTCAACTCCAGTTGTTCCATTACATTGTTGGATGATTGTTGCCCCGCTTGGACCAAAGGCCAACCCTTAACCAGCCCTTTTAAAATGACAGGTTGGTCCTGTGCAAATAGCTCATCAAAGGGAATGCAATCTGGCGTTATACCTTCCAGTACTTTTACTTTGTTTTGTTTTTTTATCACGCAGGCTGTGCCTTATTTCGAAGAGCGTTAAAACATTGCCGACTTTGCATTTTTGAGTGCGATTAGCTGTTGGAAATTACCCATTGAAGAGAGCACAAAATACAACAAACTCAGCACCCCATATTGATTGAGTTTGCTCAGACTTTCGCCATCCAATGTGGCCAGTTTTTGTTGGTTAATCGTATAATAATCGCTAAAATTAATTTCTTCTACATTACTAAGTTTGATTTGAATCGCCACAGGTTCCAATAAGTCCATTGACTCAATCAGTGTAAACAGCGTTTTATCAAACTGTATTCCGCTATCAATGGTTTGCAATGCTTTTTTGACATATTCAAGGTAAGGCGCTTCACCGCCAAATTGCAGAAAAATATCTTCACCTTGTTCAGTATTGACTCTGGGATCGTCGGTGTCGATGCAGATAACAGGATCTTTTGGTGACTCACCTTCTTCTAGCACTTTTTTATAACCCAAACTAAAAGGGCCTCTGGCTAGCAGGGCAGGTACGAATCGAGAGTTCCAGCCACTTTCACCAATAAATAGATTTTCGTCTTTTTCAAGACCCAGGATGGCATGTAATTGTAACTGTTCAGTGTCTGGGTGTTTGAAAAATACCAAAGGAAACTCTTTGTGCAATTCACTTATTTCCGTCGCGTGCACCAATGAACGGTTAACTTGGTTGTTATCATTTGATCCAGGTCGGGTATCAACCTTCAAATTTTTATGATCGACATTGTTTAAGACCGTTGCCTTACTCATAGCGTGTTTCACTTTACTGGTTGTTTCTACAAAATTGCGTTTTATTCATATTAGCATTGTCAGAAATACTGACGCAACGAATAAGAGTGAAACATAAGGTAAGTGTTTCACTCTTTGATAATGTGATTTTTTACTTTTAATTATCCACCCCAGTCAGAGAACCTGACTGGGGGACAGTCTTAAGTGTTAGAAGCTGTAACTTGCACTTAATACCATGCGTCTGTCTGCTTCTTGAACAAAGAAAATATTATTTTTACTACGACCAAACTTACGCTGACCTTCTTCCAATAAGTTAATAATATCTAAACTCACAGATAAGTCCTCGTTCACTTGGTAGCCAACGTTAATATCAACTTGCTCAGTTTCAGATACATAAACTGGGTTACGCGGACCTTTACCACGGTTAGTGGTACTTAAAAACTCATCTCGCCAGTTATAGGCGATACGCGTTGAAAACCCTTCTTTTTCATAGATTAAAACTAAGTTAGCCGTGTCACTTAACCCTTCCAATGCAAATTGGTCAACGTCGATAGCCCCACCATTATCAAATCCAATATCACCATCAACCGTGGTGTAGTTTACTTGATAACCAAAACCTGTCTCACCAAAGAAATGTTGCCAAGCAAACTCAATACCGTCTATTACAGCACTTTTATCATTCACAGGACCCGTTACCTGAAATTGTAATAATGGATCACCTGCTACTGCAAAAACATCATAATCGGCAAACACTTGGCCTTCAAAGTTTGGATTAACAACAGGGTCTTGAAAATCAGCTGCGCCATTAGGAAAGTCGGCTGGGTTTTGCAAAACGGCTGACATAGTAAACATGTTAACTTCGGTAATGTCATAACCTCCAGCAGTCAATGCTGCTATTGCATCACCAGAGATTGTTCCAGCAGCACCTGAAGTGGCATCTAAGAGCCCAAACAATGATTTTTCAGATTGCGCTATACCCACGAAATTTTCGACGTCTTTTCTATAATAGCCGATTGAAATCATGCTTGAGTCGCTGTAGTAATACTCTACAGATAAGTCGATGTTAGTAGACTCAAGTGGATCTAATTGTGCATTACCTGATGAACCTGTTGCTACACCACCCAATGCAGTTATACGTGGTGGTGGTGAAAATGAAGTTGATTGGAAAAGTTGGTCATAAGAAGGTCGAGCCAATGTTTTACTAAAAGAAGCACGAGCCTTAAGATCATCACTCACATCAAGGGCCAAATCAAGACTAGGTAAAAAGTTAGAGTAATCGTTTTTATCCGATATAGTGTCTACTGATGCACCTAACACAGGTAAAAAGTCGTTATCAGCTTCCCAAATTATTTGTGTAGGAATAAATTGAATCGACGATGAAGTCACGTCAGTTTGCTCATAACGTAAGCCAGCAACAATACTTAAAGGCATATCACCAATGTCATAATCCATTTCCGCTTGAACATAGACAGAAATAATCTCTTCTTCAACCGTATTATCATCATCTGTATTGATTGACCGGCCCGCTAAAGAGACGTCATAAAGAGGACCCACCGCGTTTAATAAAGCAAGCGGATCACCACCGAACGAAACACTACCTAAGGGTATTGTTGTTCCACCTGGTGAATTAGCATCAGCACCTGCAACACCTGATATATCATGATCTTCAAATGCACAAGCCGTGCAGCTTACGTCGAATAACCCCTCTGGAATATCACCAGGAGCGGTTACGCCCCAATCACCTAAAGCGTCTGTTGATGCTTGACGTGTTTGTCTCATTTCTGTTGAAAGATATCCCACACCAAAATCAACCGTCACCTCGTCGCCGAACCATTGACCTTCAAAACGGAATTGGTCAACAGTTGTTTTTTGTTCAGACTTGTCTGTTTGTGTGACCTGTGAACCAATGTCAGCTTTATCAAAAATTCCGTTACCGTTACCCCCTTTTATACTATCTTCAACTAAGATACTTGCCGCAGGAATGGGTTGTGTAAAGTCAACTGTTTGCCAACCAGCTGTTGCACCCGCTAGATTGAAGCGAATAACATTAAGCCCATCAGGGCCAGCACCGCCACTCGTTGCTTCTGATGATGCAACATCAAAGCTTAAGCTTAAGTCATCATTGACGTTATAATCGGCATTAAAACCAAAAGATTTTAATTCATCTTCTGTTGCTAAAGCTAAGTTTTGAAAAAAGAAATCTTTACCGATAACAGCGTTATTTGCGCCACCCGTCTCAGAAAATTTAACTGGCGTGGACACCACTGGGTTGCCATCAAATTCAACAGAACTGAATTGACGTGCAAACCAGATACCATCAATAAGTGATGTTGACTCTTTCTCATTTTTTGCATAAGTCACATCAGCAGTTAAGGTTAAGTCTTCCATCGGTGCAAATTGTACCGTTAACATAGCATTAGTACGTTCACGATTATCTTGGTTAGTACCTAAGCCAATGTTGCTAGGTATGGATATAATTTGACCAATATTAGGTTCATTTATCACTGTCGCACCAGGAATGGTAAGAGAATTTAAGTCCTCTGCACCGTTATATGTGCGTAACTCATACACTTCAGTACTCATGTGACGACTACCAGAATCACGTTCTTGGAATGAACCAAACAGTGATACACCAAAAGTTGAATCGTCATTCACCCAATTCGCTACACCACTTAGTTCTGGAGTAACGCCATCACCACTTTCATCTTTAACTGCTTTAACGCCAACCGAAGACATCGTTTTACCAACAGCTAATGGTTTAAGGGTATTAATATTAATAGTGGCACCAAGACCACCAGAACTTATTCCCGCGCGGCCTGTTTTATAGACTTCTATTCCACTGACACCTTCTGAAGCAAGATTTGAAAAATCAAATGAGCGACTAGTACCTGCCGCGCCTTTATCTTGTGGGTTACCAGTGATACTGCCTACGTTAGCGGCTGGCATTTGACGACCATTTAGGGTAACCAAGTTAAAGTTACCACCAAAACCACGAACGGTGACTTCTGAACCTTCACCATTAACACGGTTAATCGACACACCAGTGATACGCTGTAAAGATTCAGCCAGGTTAGTATCAGGGAATTTACCCATGTCTACCGCAGAAATAGCGTCAACAACACCTGCAGATTGACGTTTGATGTCCATTGACTGAGACAAACTGCCTCGAACACCCTTAACTTGGATCACTTCGGTATTGCCTATTTCTTGTGCCACAGCGGGTAACACTACGGCTGTGCCAAGCATGAGACCGATAGTTTGTGTTAATAACGATTTTTTAAATTTTTTATGCGTTTTTATCATCTTATTGTGCCTATGTGTGTTTTAGTATTAAGTTAAAAACAAAACGTTTACACCATGTTAAATATACGTCCGACTTTATTTACAATTTTATTACATGGCTGTACTTGACAGACGATTGGCTGTTGAATTTCCTCCAGTCAATATGTGTATTAGCAAATAAATAAATCAGAATTCGTCTTATGATGAGGTCATTATTT
>JAWUXT010000164.1:0-8593 GCA_034111205.1 Paraglaciecola sp.
TAAATTTAAGAGAGTCACACTTTGCAATCCCCTAAAACCAGCACCGTCATGAAATGGCTATTTGGCCAACTTCGTCCTTACAAGTCAAAAGTGGTTTTTGCTATAACAGCATTAATTGTGGGGGCGGCATCTTGGCTATTATTAGGCCAAGGTATTAAAGCGGTAGTGGACGATGGGTTTATTGCCGACAATGCTGACAAGTTAGATCAAACGATGTTTATGGTTATGAGTATTGCCCTTGTAGGCAGTATTGCTGCTTATTTTAGATTTTATTGGATGATTTGGTTGGGTGAGAGAGTTAGCGCAGACATTCGCCAAAATGTGTATGGGCATTTGTTAACGCTATCACCTGCATTTTTTGCTAAAACCCGAACCGGAGAAGTGATTTCACGATTTACCGCCGACACCACATTGCTGCAATCGGTGGTGGGTATGGGTTTGTCTATGGGCTTACGCTCATGTATTACTTTTATCGGTGCGTTGTTTTTGATGCTCTTTTCTAGCCCAATGTTGACCCTGTATGTATTAATTGCTGTGCCAATAGTGTTACTGCCGATTAGAGTATTTGGAGCAAAAGTAAGATTACACTCCAAAAACAGTCAAGATAAGGTCGCAGACGTGGGGGCTTATGTAGATGAAACGCTGCATGAAATCCATACAGTACAAGCTTATTCTCATGAAGAAATAGACAAAACCTTATTTCAATCGCGTATCGAAGGTGTGATGGGGGCGGCACAATTACGGATCAAATACCGTGCTTTGTTGGTGGCATTTATTATGGCGATTAGCATTATTGCTATCACGTCAGTTGCTTGGATTGGTGCTCAGCAAGTGTTATCGGGTGAATTGAGTGCTGGTGAGCTAACGGCATTTATGTTTTATGCAGTGATGGCGGGTGGTGCTGTAGCCACCATTAGTGAAGTGATTGGTGAAGTGCAAAAAGCCGCGGGTGCTAGTGAGCGTTTAATGGAACTGCTGAACACTCAAACCAGTATTCAGTCCCCTGTTTCTCCTATTGTTTTGCCTAACAAAGTTAGCGGTGAAATTGACTTAAAGCATGTGAGTTTTCATTACCCCGAAGCCGACGCTGTTCCCGTTATAAAAAATCTAAGTTTGGCCGTCAAAAGTGGAGAGCGTGTTGCTTTAGTTGGTCCAAGCGGAGCGGGTAAGTCTACGTTGTTTCAACTATTACTGCGTTTTTATGATGTCAGCAATGGGCAGATAGCATTAGAAAACCAAGACATTAAATTGTTAGATGTATCTGCATTGCGAGATCAATTTGCGTTGGTACCTCAAGAATCGGTTATATTTGCCAGTAGTGTTAAAGATAATATTGGTTATGGCCGTACTCATGCTAGTCAATTAGATATTGAAAACGCTGCAAAAGCGGCCCGTGCCCATGATTTTATTAGTGAGCTACCCCAAGGTTATGATACTAATTTAGGCGAACGAGGTGTGCGTTTGTCAGGTGGTCAAAAACAGCGTATAGCGATTGCTAGAGCCATTTTAGCCGACAGGCCAATTCTGTTGTTAGATGAAGCCACGAGTTCTTTGGATGCCTCTAACGAGCAACATGTTAAATTAGCGCTAGAAGAATTGATGAAAGACAAGACAACCTTGATTATCGCCCATAGACTGGCGACGGTTATCAACGCAGACCGGATAGTGGTAATGGACAAAGGTGAGATAGTCGCTATTGGCACTCATCAAGAATTAGTGGAAAATAATGCCCTATATAGAGAATTTGCGCAGTTGCAGTTGGTGAGTTAAAAGCAACTGTGAGTGCGGGCAATCAGATAAAAGCTAAAATTATTTTACACCACCCAGGAAAAAGAGCGCTGGCGCTACACAGAGAAACAGAACAATCAGTTTAAAATCTGTTCCTCTGTGTTCTCGGTGGTTCAAAGCTTTATTCAATATTTAAAGGAAGGCAGTTTATGAAAATTGCGCAGGTAGGTGAACAGATCCTTAGGACACCAGCTAGGCAGGTTGGGCAGTGTGAGTTTGAGCAAGAGGCGCTGGTCACATTTATGGATGGCTTGTTGGCGACTATGCTTGAAGCTAACGGCATTGGTATTGCTGCACCACAAGTGTTTGACCCTAGGGCTATAATGATTATTGCCTCGCGGCCTAATCCGCGTTATCCCGATGCCCCAGATATGCAGCCTTTGATAATGGTTAATCCTGTTATTAAACAAAGTAGCGACAATAAGGTCTGGGAGTGGGAAGGCTGTCTCTCTGTGCCGGGTTTACGTGGGCGTATTGAACGAGCAGATTGGGTTGATGTGGCCTATTTGGACACAGAAGGCAAAGCGCAAAATATCAAGCTAGAAGGTTTTGTTGCACGCATCTTTTTACATGAGTTTGATCATTTAATTGGTAAAACATGGCTCGATCATATTACCAGTACAGAAAATATCATGGCAAACGATGTTTGGGTGACTAAATTCACCTGAAATTTTTGTTATCAATTTTTGCTAAGTCAGTTAGGATAAGCCTTAGAGCAACAAATTTAAATTTTTGGATCGTCACATTGATTTCTTTTTCTTCATTTAAAACAATTTTTATCGCCGCAAGCCTCACCTCAGTGGCTTTTATTTCCCAGGCTCAGGATGGTCAAAAACCTGAGTCGGAATCGTTTCCACAGTGTATCGAACGTTTACAGCAACTGGCTCTTAACGCAGGAGTGTCTGAAAACACCACTGTGGATATTTTAGGGCAAGTCAAGCCTTTGCCAAAAATCCTTGGATACGACCGTAATCAACCAGAATTTGTTCAGACATTTACCGGCTATTTTTCAAAACGAGTAACCAACTGGCGCGTCAATAAGGGGCGTGAAAAATTGGCAAAACATCGTGAGTTTTTATCCAAACTCACCCAGCAGTATGGCGTACCAGCCCATTATCTGATTGCATTTTGGGGGCTAGAAACGAATTTTGGGGGCATTAAAGGTAAAATCCCCACTATCCCTGCTTTAACCACACTGGCTTGTGATCAACGCCGAAGCGCATATTTTTCAGGAGAACTGATACAGGCTTTGTTGTTACTTGAGCGTGAAAACCTTGATTATAAAGACATGATTGGTTCTTGGGCCGGCGCAATGGGGCACACTCAATTTATGCCAACAGCCTACATGAAATATGCCAAAGATGGTGATGCAGATGGCAAAGTTGACTTATGGAACAATGAATTAGATGCACTGGCATCTGCAGCCCACTTTTTACAAAATTTAGGCTGGCAAACCGGTTTTAAATGGGGCCGAGAGGTATTGTTGCCCGCAGGTTTTAACTATCAATTAGCAGGCAAATCCCATCCGCAAACGTTGTCTTTTTGGTCACAACAAAACGTCACGCAAGTGAGCGGTAAAACGCTCGGTGATAGTGACATAAAAGCAGCCTTGCTTGTTCCAGCAGGGCACACTGGCTCTGCGTTTATGGTTTACCCTAACTTTGATGTGATCCTGCGTTGGAACAATTCCGAATATTACGGCATAGCAGTAGGCCACTTGGCTGACCGAATAAAAGGACAAGGTACGTTATCCAAACCTCTGCCTAAATTACCCAATTACACATTAGTCGAAATGCAGCAATTCCAAGATAAACTGAATCAGTTAGGTTTTGATGTAGGTGAAGCTGACGGTATTTTAGGCCCAGCCACACGCAAAGGTGTACGTGGATTTCAAGTGACTGTTGGTTTGATTGCCGATGGTTATCCATCAAAAGAAACGGTTGAAGCAGTGATGAATGCGCCTTTGAATATCGAAGCGGAAATAAATAGTTGAGAGTTTGTAAAGTATATATCGCACATTGGATCATCACTTAAATAGCAAAACAGGTAAGGAGTCATTAAACCTCTATCTGTTTTGTATTAGGGCATAGTTCATTTTTCAAAATCACTTAAATTGAGTTTGATTTCGTCTTTGTTTGTTCTTTTGTCTGCTTCAACTAAGCCATTTTCAGAGCTGATAGGTGGCTTGTCAGTTTCAGGCGGATTTATTAAGCCTCTGTCAGTAACAGATAAATCATAACTGTGTTTGCCTATCTCAACACCTGTTTTGAAGGCTTGTCTTTGATGGATAGGAATATTTAAACTTACATCAATATCTTTGATTCTGTTAAAAGTTTCAAATCCGAGTTGATAAGCTTCGTCGTTTAAAGCAGCGTACTGTTTCATAGAAGCTTCTACTTGCCTAAGTCTGGCCATCTGCATAAATGCCTGTCGATCTTCAAATTCTTTATCTAGTTTTTTTTCTTTTGCCAAGGCAGCCTTATCCAACATGTCTAACACTTTTTTATTAGACTTGTCCATTTCCTGTAAAATATCATTCTGAACATAGGCTAAAAATATAGCCATTTTGTTGGGAGTACCACTGTTGTGCAACGCTATGACTATTGACACCTGCATTTGGACGTCAACATATTTATTTTTACTCTCCCATTCACTTCGCTCTCCGAACACCCAACGTATTAATGCTAAAACAACGGCTTTTGTATAATTCGGTTGATCGTCATCGGCTAGATGTCTGGTGCTGACATCATCAAAAATAGGAAAAGTTACAACGGATTTGAGCGTTGAAAAATAACTTTTCCCAATAGGTTTATGAAGTACCGTTTTTGATAGCCAGAGCGGAGTGTTGTGGCTTGAAGCCGCTAATAAAGAACTTGAAATAGTGCTTGCGGTCAAAAGGAAGGCTACAGCACCAAGTTTAACAAGCGTTTTTTTGGGAATATTGGCTAGCTTCGAACTCTGATTATTAGTATTAATAAAATTTATTTTAGTTAGCTTCATATACCCCCCGTAACTTTATTCTGGATCTACTATATCTAATCAAATACAAAACACATAGCGAGTGTTTAACTCGTTATGTGTTTTGTATTTAAGCGACTTTGGTTAACGCTTTTGGGATAAGTCGTTAAGCAGCTTTTCGTTTTTATCACTTGGAAACAACATAGCTATTTTTTCTTGTACAGCGATGGCTTGAGTCGCGTTTTTAATCTCGACATAGTTTGCCATTAACAGATTCAACCAATTTTCTTTGGGTTGAAAACCTTGGGTTTCGCTGATTAAGACTAGCTCATTCAACAAAGGGATGGCAGTGTCATATTGCTGCAAAGAATAGTGCGAGACTGCGGTCATAAACAAAAGTTCTTTTTTGTCTACGTTATTATCTGCAATTTCAAACCACTTGTTTGAGTAGCTCAGCTGTTTGTCCCATCGCTCTTGGCTTGCGGCTAAAGCTTGTGCCATTTGAAGAATGGGTAAAAGCTCACTTGCTGATAGCGAATCTTCAAGGGCTACCGCTTTATCTATATAGGTAATTATCAGTGGGTTTTTGGCATCTAATTCGTATAATGCGTGAGCATGTAGTTTCCAGATTATTGCTTGAGCTGATGATGTGAAACTATCAACTTTATTTGCCAGCTTACTTAACAGTGCTTCGGCCTCAGCAAAGTCTTTGTCGTTTAGAGCATGTAAAACTTTAACTATGCTTGTTGTTTTTTCTTCAAAGTTAATAGATTGTTGAGCATTTACAGTGGCATTTGAAAAGCCAATCCAACCTGTCAGTGACAGCAATGCCGTCATCACAACTACATATCGTTTTTTCATGTTATGTTCCTCATTGAGTTTATTGATCCGTTGTAAATTAAATGCCGGTGTACCACTCATTTGTAAGACTGCTGGCATAGGCAGAGAGTGTTGCTGCGTATTCACCTGTAATGTCAGTTTAATCAACTGCAGTTGATAACGGCCTTCGGGTAAATGCTTTTTGCACTGCTCATCGCAGCTTAATTCTATTTGTTGCCTTGCATAACGAGCAGTAAACCAAATCAGGGGATTCCACCAAAACAAACGTTGTACTAGGTTAATCGCCCATAACCAATAGGGGTCGTGCTGGCGAATATGGGTGAGTTCGTGCAATACAATAGTGCGAATTTTTTCTGCGTCATGTTGATTACTGTCTAGCCAAATAATAGGTTTAGTTAGGCCTGTTGCCATGCCTGGGGAGTGTGAATTGATTCGACGAATATCACAGTTAGGCTGAGCGATTTGTGCCGTATTCCAAGTTTGATTGTCTAGTGTTGAGTTTTTTATCCAGCGTTTATGTAATTTCACATAACCTACTAGGTCTTTGGAAAACAATACTAGTCCTATGGCGAATGCGGCCAGCCATAACCAATAATATGTAAACAATGAAGAAGATGATTGTGCTGTTACTGGTGCAACTAACTCAGTGTTTTGCGTTTTGGCAGCTGACTTCACCCAATTGAATTCACTCAGAATATTTAGCGGTAAGGTGAAAGTGTCGAAAGCGTTAGACACCGTCTGAAATTGCATAAGCTGCCAAGGGGTAAGCCAAGTCACCAATACCATTAAGCAAATATAAAAACGTAAACGGGCGGGAGCACCGCGCAGTAATAGAATGGCTAAGCCGCAGAGACTGCTGATCAATAGGGTGATTGTGAGATAAGAAATCATCATAGCCTCACTTTTTAGTGCTATTTTTATTTTTAGCTTTTTGTGCAGCCAGCATGTTTTCAAGCTGCTCTATTTCACTGTTATCAAGTTGTTCATTAGCCAGTAATTGCCCCACCATTTTGTGTGGATCACCAGCAAACATACGTTTTAGAAACCCTTTTAGCAAAGGTGTAGAGAGGGCTTCACGTTCAATCGCTGGAGCATAATATATGGTGCGACCTTGTTGATCGGCCCGGGTTAAGGCTAGTTTTTGTTCGAGGCGGTCGATAATAGTTTTAACGGTTGAGTAACTGACGTCTTTGTCTAACTTGATCTTTTGATGTACTTCAGGCGCAGACGCTTTTCCGGCTTGCCATAGGATGTTCATGACATCTAATTCAAATTCACTGAGTTTAATATCGGTTTTCATCTCTATCTCTACATTTGTAAATTTTATATCTACGAATGTAGAGGTAGGAGATTTGTCTGTCAACTATTTAGTGAAATAAATGTATTTTTATCATTGGAATGGAGTGTCACGCTTGTATAAAAACGTGCTCAAGCATCCAGCCTAACCGGGCTTACCATCAGGTCTTGGAGTGGTCAGACTGGGTGCATAAACAACAACATATATCCCAAAGGCCAATGCCCATAAACAAGCGGACACAACATGTAAGTTGAAGTTGGAATATAGCTGAATATAAGGAGGGAGAAGCCGAATGCCACCGGCTAAAATTATTAGGCTAAAGGCATACTTCATTATCCAGTGAGGTGTCAGTGGCCTACCTGAATGACCTAAAGAAATTCGCGCTATCATCGCCAATATCAGTGAACTCATAGCCCCTGCGGTTAAACCGTGTAACGCATCTGATGTGGATATGTTTAGACCTGCATAGTGCAACGCAAACAACAAAAAGCTGACGGGAATAAACCAATATGCCAGATGTAATGACCACACTAAATGCGTGTTAAAGGTTACCTGAGGTCGCCAGCGTATTGCTTGAATGCTGTGGCCCAGCGAGCAAAAGACAAATAATAAAACCATTAGTTTGCTCGATATTATCTGCTGTAATCCGAAAAAATGTATCAGCAGTGCTATGGCAGTTAAACTAATCACTGACTTTTCCAACCAAGGCAGATTATCTACTTTTTTTGTTTGGGTGCCATTTGCAGCTGTTCGCCATTGGTTTTTTAATCGCAATAAACTTTAGTAAAGCGGTCTATAAATCAGCTGTATATAAACTTAGGTATAATACATATTTTTAAATAAAACCAAGATTGCTTCCTATTATGTTAATTCCTTAGGTCTCGTTTTGTTTTTCAAAAATATGCTAAGTTATTAATTCAACTATGGAAAATATTATTCACATAGTTTTTAATAGGAAGGATAAAAGTCGCGTTAAAGTCAGGGCTCCTTTTTCTTTTGCAACTCTTTGTAACTCTTTGTAGTTTTGATAGCAGGATAGTGAATAATACTTAATAAAATCAAAAGGTAAGTTCTGAAAGTGACGGAAATAAAAATCAAATCGAGAAGTTACATATACGACATGCTCGATAATAAGCGTTGAACTAAGCCGCGTTGCGGAGCCTCCCCCCTTAAAATATGAACCACACTTATCGATGGGAATTGTCCCCCTTAATCGAAGGAGATAAGTGATGAACATCTTATTGCAACAACTCAGTGATGAAATTAATGCTAGAGGCTATTCACAAAAGACCCTGAGTGCTTATTTAGCGGCGAATGACCATTTAATTCGCTATTTTGACCAACCCATTACCGCCATATCTGATGAAGCCCTTAGTGCCTATTTCAGACATCTCTCGTTAGACAAGAAACTATCAAGGGCAACCATCGCCTTAAAACTCAATGCAATCCACTTTCTATATACCAATGTGCTGCACCGTGAGTTTGCCATCAAAGTTAGCTGGCCGAAGAAACAATACAAGATACCGGAGTTATTGTCGCGAGCGGAAGTACAGAGCATTATCCAACACTGCACACCAGAAAAATACCGTGTGATGTTATCCGTACTTTACGGTTGTGGGCTTCGCATTAGTGAGCTTTTGAATCTTAAAGTGCAAGATATTGATGGGGAACGCCGCACGTTTAAGATCAGGCAAGGGAAAGGTAACAAAG
>JAWUXT010000165.1:0-19139 GCA_034111205.1 Paraglaciecola sp.
ATGACCAGCCATATCTTTGGAAAAAATCGTTCACCGGTTCCACATAAGTGACAAGGATTGCTTTTTGTTGCACTAGGCCGCTAGCAATTACCATTTTAGCAATAAGACCAGCAACTATTAAGGCTAAGGCTAAGCGAGCAAGCTCAATCACTGCACCGGCTAAATAACTGTTAGCAATCAGCGTACTTAATGCTGCTTTTACCGATACTGCATCAGATGCCGTCAAATAAAAACTAGCCACAAAGCCACTAACGGCAAATATAAACAACAAGAAAAAACCTAATTGGTGGTGCTTATCTTGTGCTTGAGTGAGATGATCTGATTGCGGCTCGCTGACCACTAAGGTGGTTATCACACCGATCGACATCATCGCAGCCATAATTAGATAGGTTGTTTGCCAAGCCAGATAATCATATTCACCCATGCTCGAGCCAAAATAACTGGCTAACACCAAGGAGCCAGCTCCGGCAATCAGCATACCGATTCGGTAACCGGCAATGTAGCTAGATGACATTAATGCTTGTAGCTGAGTATCGGCAGACTCAATTCGATAGGCATCAATCACTATATCTTGGGTCGCCGATGAAAAGCCTAATAATATCGCTGCCCATGCAATAACTACTAAGGTTTGCGTGGCCGGGTTAACAAAGGCCATAGCGACAATGGCTAGCATAATCATCACTTGCGACAATAGCATCCAAGCTCGGCGGCGGCCCAAAAAACGAGTTAAAATTGGGAGCGGTAAGCTGTCTACCAAAGGTGCCCAAACAAATTTAAAAGAATAACCTAAGGCGGCCCAACTAAAATAAGTGACGGCTGCACGATCTATTCCCGCCTCACGTAACCACAAGCTTAAAGATGAAAATAACAGCACCAAAGGTAATCCAGCTGAAATGCCAAAAAACAACATTGTGATAACCCGAGGATGTTTAAACGACTTTAGGGTATCTAACCAAGTTGCTTGCGAAGTCTTAGGGATATCATTCATTAACAGGTTATTTCGTAATCGTAATTAAGGGAACAATCTTGGCTTGGTATTGGCCGTATCCCATCACTAGGGCAAGACTTTTGATCAAATTTACTCAGCAAGTATAACTCGATTTTTGCCCGCAGCTTTTGCTTGATATAATGATTTATCAGCCATATCTAACCATTGGCTACTATCTTTGTAGGTATGTTTAAAACCTGCAATGCCGATACTGACGGTAAATGAAATATTTATCTCATCATATACCACAATACATTTCTCAACTAAACGGCGAATACGCTCGGCTACAAACTCTACGTTAGCAAAAGGTGTATCAGGCAGTATGATAGCAAACTCTTCACCACCATAACGACCGGCTATATCTGTTTCTCGGATGGTTTTTTTGATGACACCAGCCAAAGCTTTAATGACCTCATCACCTGCAGGGTGGCCATAAGTCTCATTCACTTTTTTAAAATTGTCGATATCCAACATAATAAGGGCTGAAGGGCTTTCACTACGCTTATCTCTTTTGTACTCCATAACAAACTGCTCTTCCCAAAAACGTCTGTTGTAAAGTCCTGTCAAACCGTCTACGCGACTCACTTTTTCTAATTGGCTATGAAGCGATTGCATACCCAGTCGGCTGACGGCTTCATCTGTCACATCGTATATCACCAAACATACCTGTTCCACTTTACCCGTTAAAGATGCCAACGGAAAAATCGTGATATTTTGGTACATATGGTTAGCTTTTGAAGTAATAGGACGATTGCAAGGAAAATGAAATAAGTACGGACGCTGCTCCCAAATAATAAATACTGGGCTCTTCAACGAAAATGCTGGGGCAGCTTTGCGAGTAAACCACTCTTCATCTATTTCAGGAAAAAACTCAAATAGGTTATTGTTTTGAATCATCCCCGGCACAATACTGCTGTGGTTTTCCATAAATTGGTTCCACACCTGCACATTAAAGTCTTTATCTAACACCACAATCCCTACTTCAATAGAACCGAGAAGGTCGTGTTTCCAATGCATTTCCGCCAAACTACTATCAACTGCCATAAAATCGGACCTTAAGAATGAGATGTGACAAGTTTATCGAATACTAAGTCGATAGATTTGTTCGGGAATAAGAGTAACAAGTCAAAGTTAATATTTTGACTCTTAATAGAATAGGCAATTTCGATTGCCAACATATCTTCTTTTCTTTGGGTGGTGTTTTTGAGGATTTCGTCCAAATCGCAGTGTCGGCCCAAAATAATGGGGTGATTATGGCTAAAGACCGAGTGGAGTTGTTCTGAAAGTGCTCTTAAACAGGCGCCAATCAGAATGTTTGACACGTCCATTAAGGCTTCAAGCTCCAAAGAGTGGCTACTTTTATCGTCACTATACTTGAGGAGCTTAACCATATTGCTAAAGTTAGAGTCGTTAAAAATAACCAGCGCTTCCCCATTAATACCGGCGCTAATAAAACCTTGAGATACGGCAGAAACACTTTCGTTACGCTGAATATCGGCTATCGCCATATGTAACTCAGTATTAGTAATCAAGTTAACATTAGGGATAGGTAAATCAATAAATTCACCTAACAAGGTCGCTAAACTTTCGCCCGCCTGCCCCATAGCCACGTTAGCCATTTCGCGATAAGCATCTAATTTTTCTGTATGAGAAGTTTTTGCAGTGGGTATAACTGCTTCAGCGCGTTTATTGGCTGAAGCTTCACCCGAATACAAACCAAACTGAGTAAGAATTTCTACAAGCTTAGCGTTGTCAGTGGGTTTGCGAATAAATTCTAATGCCCCCAACGCCAACATTCGTGCCCGGGCCTCAGGTTGCACATCACCTGACACTACAATCACCATGGTAGGTAAATCTTCATCCTTGATGACTTGCATGGTCTGGTAACCGTCCATCACCGGCATATTTAAATCTAGAAACATCACATCTGCTTTACCAGCTCGGATCATCTCTAAGGCTTCCTGTCCATTTTCAGCGAAGCTTATATCTACATCCCATCCATCTGGAACAGATCGTTGCATTTGCTTACGAGCAAAACTCGAATCATCACAAATAAGTATGGGGGTGGTCATAAGGACATTGTCACCTAATTCTGGTCTGTAAAACAAACAAATTATATGGCCACGGGTGCTTTGATGTGGCCATGTGCCTGATAGGCTGTTAATTCGAAATCATTGATTTCAAAAGCAAAGATATCATGAATACTAGGGTTAATGATCATTTTCGGCAAGGGGTAAGGTTCACGAGTAAGTTGTAAACTTGCTTGTTCTAGGTGATTTACATATAGGTGAGCATCGCCTAGGGTATGAATAAAATCCCCCAGTTGTAAATCACAGACTTGCGCTAACATCATGGTTAACAGCGCATAACTAGCAATGTTAAAAGGCACACCCAGAAAAATATCGCCGCTACGTTGGTATAACTGGCAAGACAGCTTTCCTTCTAAAACATAGAACTGGAACATCGTATGACAGGGTGGTAATGCCTGCTTGCCCTGTTCAGCATTTTCTTTAGGCGAAAAAGAAGTATCTGGTAATACAGCGGGATTCCAGGCGCTGACAATTAACCGTCTTGAGTCTGGATTAGTTTTGATTTGTTGAACTAGCTCACTGATTTGATCAATAACTTGTCCATCACACCCTTCCCAACTGCGCCATTGTTTTCCGTAAACAGGTCCTAATTCACCGTCATCGGTAGCCCATCCGTCCCAAATCTTGACATTATTTTCAGACAAATAAGCGATATTCGTTTCGCCTTTTAAAAACCATAAAAGTTCGTGAATAATAGATCTCATGTGACACTTTTTAGTCGTGACCAAAGGAAATCCTGCATTCAAATCAAAGCGCATCTGGTAACCGAACACGCTGAGAGTACCTGTACCGGTTCGATCTTCTTTTTTAACGCCTGTGTCTAATACGTGACGCATTAGTTGTAAATACTGTTGCATGCTTACTCGTCTCTCTATACTTCATTGTGCTTCAAAATTTAATTTATCTTAAATTCCAGCGCGAACCAAGCCACCTAAACCAACTGATTCGAGATAGTTATTTACTTCTTCACGCACATCCTGTGGATTATTTAAGGTCAACACTTTAGCTAACAATTGTTCTGCACTACCACGATGAATATTGCGTATTATCCATTTCACTTTGAGCAGGTTATGGTTATTCATGCTGAGCTTTCGATACCCCATTGCAAGTAACAATACAACACCGCCGGGTTCTCCCGCTAACTCACCGCAAACAGTCACCGGCACATGCAACAATTCAGAATGTTTAGCAATGGTATGCAAAGCGCTTAATACCGCAGGGTGATAACTATCGTATAGATCAGCCACGCGTGGGTTGTTGCGGTCTACCGCTAATAAATATTGGGTTAAGTCATTACTTCCGACTGAGAAAAAGTCAACAATTTTAGATAGCTGAGGTAGCTGATAAAGCACCGCCGGTACTTCAAGCATCACTCCAATTTTAGGCATCCGTAGGCTTTCGCCATGCTCTTGCGCCTCTTCTTCAACCTCATAAAAAGCTTGCCTAATAAGACGTTTAGCTTCGCTAACTTCACTGACCGAGGTTATCATCGGCAACATAATACTTAAATTATCCAAACCAATACTGGCTCTTAGCATCGCCCTAATTTGCACTAAAAAGATTTCGGGGTGATCGAGTGTCAGGCGAATCCCTCGCCAACCTAGAAATGGGTTTTCTTCAGAGATAGGAAAATAAGGTAAAGGTTTATCTCCCCCCACGTCTAAAGTACGCATAGTGAATGGCTTGTTAGGCTCAGCTTCAAGTAGAGTTCTGTATAACTCTACCTGCTCTTGTTCAGTTGGAAATCGTTCACGCATCATGAAAGGTATTTCAGTACGAAACAGCCCTACGCCATCAGAATATGGATTATCATTTTTTTCTGCTTCAAGTGACAAACCTGCATTGGTAAAGAGTCGTATTTCACAGTTGTCAGTAGTGATGGCCGGCAAAGTATCTTCAGAACGAATCCGCTCAGATAACAATTGCTCTTCAAGCACTAGCTGGTCAAACTCACGCCTAATCGTGGCATTGGGTGAAACAATCACGTCACCTGTGTAGCCGTCGAGTAAAATTTCTTTTTCGTTCAGCAGAGCAATAGGTATATTACTCAGCCCCATCACAGCAGGCACACCCATGGCTCTGGCCATAATAGCTGCATGGGAGTTATTTGAACCACGCATCGACACTATGCCCATGAGCTTTTCACTAGGAAACTCCGCTAACATTACAGCAGTAACTTCTTCGGCAATCAGAATGGCGTGTTCAGGGATCACACGTGTTACTTGCTTATCAGCGGTTATCCCCAATATGTTTGCCAAGACCCTATTCCCCATATCCTCAACATCTACAGCACGTTCGCGCATGTAAGGGTCATTCATGGCTTGGAATTGACGGATATAATTCTCTACTACCATTTTTAAAGAGGTAGGCGCATCCCAGCCCAATTTGATTTCTTTCTCAACATCTCGGCCTAGACTGTTGGCATCGAGTAGGTGGTAATAAAGTTGGAAAATGGCACGCACATCATCAGGTACATCACCTTGAATTCGCTCAGATAAAATGGCCATATCGGCTTGGGTTTGTTTCACTGCCTGACGGTAATTTTGAACTTGTGTCTGCTTATTTTTACTGCGCTTAGGAACATGATTACGAATACTGACCATCATGTTTTGTAAATAACCCACACCACTGGCTAGTCCGGAAGAGCCTGGCACCCCCTTTAACGATTTTTGCCAATCTTTGGGGATATTTTCTTGTAGAAGATTAATCGAGCCGCGCGCTTTAGCATTGGCAATTTCAACGGCCAATTGCATCGCCAGTGTCACCAAAAACGCTTCTTCGTCTTCACTAAAGCGTCTTTTATGTTGTTGCTGAAGGGTTAATACGCCTAAAACTTTGCGTTGATGGATTATTGGCGCGCCCAAAAAAGCGTGGTAATTATCTTCTTGTACTTCTGGATAATGTTTAAAGCGAGGATGCATTTGAGCATCACTAATATTGAGAGGCTCTTCACGTTGACCTATCAAGCCGACTAAACCTTCAGAAAAACCAATAGAAACTTGGCCTACAGCAGTTTTTGCTAAACCTTCAGTCGCAACCAACATAAAATGTTGCTGTTCGTAATCAGCTAAATAAATACTACATGAGTCAACTTTTAAAGCTTCTATTAGCCTATTTGCCAAACAGCTCAACGCATCATCAAATACGGGGATTTGATTCACTTCTTGAACAATACGTTTGAGCGTGGTTAGCATTAGAAGTATTTATCTCTCATGTATACCTGATTCGTTAATTAAGCCTTTCTACGACGCTTTGATTTTTGATAGCTCCCCTGATTTTGCCCAAGCAGCTCTGGCATAGCAGTAGGTGAAAACTCCTTCATCACACGGCGATACACATCCCGTTTGAAAGAAACAACATTACGCACCGGGTACCAAAAACTCACCCAGCGCCAGTCGTCAAATTCAGGATGGCCTGATTGTAATAAATCCACATCCTCTTCTTTACAGACAAGTTGCAATAAAAACCACTTTTGCTTTTGTCCAATACAAACAGGACTGCTTCCCTGCCTAACCAATCGCTTAGGCAGTTTGTAACGCAACCAATTTTTGGTAACACCCAGAATTTTTACATGTTCTGGCTTTAAACCTACTTCTTCATGGAGTTCGCGATACATCGTTTGTTCGGCAGTTTCACCTTCATCGATTCCGCCTTGCGGAAACTGCCAGGAATGCTGCCCATAGCGTCTGGCCCAAAAAACCTGGCCTAACTCATTGCATATCACTATGCCAACATTGGCGCGGAATCCTTCGGCATCAATCACTTAGACTCCCGAGAACTCAATTCTTTTAATGTGATGCATTCTTCCATAAACTACTGCGCATTCAAAGTAATAAAAAAAGTATATATAAGCTAACGTGCCCAAATGAAAATATTTAGTATGCCAAAGACCGAACCAAAATCTATCCAAGAGCTGATGCAAAGAGCAGAAATGTTAGCAGGACTTACCCTAGGTGAAGTCGCCGAAGTGGCGCGTGTCAAAGTGCCCGTAAATTTCAAACGAGAAAAAGGCTGGACCGGTCAACTCATTGAACTTTGCCTCGGCGCTAGCGCAGGCTCTAAGACCCAACAAGATTTTGCCCATTTAGGCATTGAGTTAAAAACTATTCCTATAGACGAACATGGCAAACCTCTAGAAACCACTTATGTATGTTATGCACCGTTAACCAATATAGCGGGTATAGAATGGCAGACCAGCAGCGTCAAAAATAAAATTCAACAAGTACTTTGGGTGCCTATCGACGGCAGAAGAGAAGTTCCCCCTCGAGATAGATGTATCGCGACTCCTTTTTTATGGTCGCCTAATGTATCTCAAAATAATCAATTAAGTACTGATTGGGAAGAATTGATGGAAATGATTGCGCTCGGCCAAATCGAAAGTATTACCGCGAGGCACGGTCAATATCTGCAACTACGCCCCAAGGCTGCCAATGGCAGTGTATTAACTGAAGCTATTGGTAAAAATGGGCAGGTTATTAATACCAGACCAAGAGGCTTTTATTTGAAAAAAGAATTTACCCGACAAATCTTAGATACTTTTTTTGAAAATAAGGAACGTTAACGACAAGCCTGAGCATTATACTCAAACTTATCGCTACATTACTGATTGGCATCGATGCTTAGCTTGGGGTTCTTAGTACCATCAACCTAATCTCAGTCATATCTTCCATGGCAAAGGTAATGCCTTCACGGCCTAAGCCTGACTCTTTTACACCGCCATATGGCATATTGTCTACTCGCCAGCTTGGTACATCACCGATTACCACGCCACCTACATCTAACTCGTTCCATGCTTGATGGGCTTTGTAGATATCCCTAGTGAATACACCTGCTTGCAAGCCAAATTGACTGTTGTTCACTTCTTTTAGTGCTTCATCAAAATCATTAAATGAGCTGATAATAGAAACGGGGCCAAAGGCTTCTTCAGTGTTGATAGCCGCATCATTTGGCACGTTCTCCAATAAAGTAGCTTGCAACATGTTGCCGTCGCGTTTACCGCCACATAATAAACTAGCACCCGCTGCCACAGCATCTTGTATCCAGCTATCTAGTCGTGAAGCTTCTGATTCTGAAATCATTGGACCAATAAAGGTATCTTCATTCAATGGGTCGCCATGCACTAGGTTTGTGACTTTATCGGTATAACGTTGCTTGAATTCAGCGTAGATTGACTCATGCACAATAACCCTTTGTACACTGATACAACTTTGACCCGATTGGTAGTAAGCACCGAATACAATACGCTCGATTGCATCTTCTAAATCCGTATCAGCATCAACTACACAAGCCGCGTTACCGCCTAATTCTAGGATCACCGGTTTTTTGCCGGCTTTGGCTTTTAGCTCCCACCCGACTTGTGGCGAACCGGTAAAGCTTAGTAACTTGAACCTTTCATCTGTGGTGAATAAATCTGCGCCCTCACGGCTACATGGCAGGATCGAAAATGCACCTTTAGGAAGGTCAGTCTCAGCTAATATTTCACCAATAATCAATGCGCCTAGCGGCGTTCTGCTGGCCGGTTTAAGTACAAAAGCACAACCGGTGGCTATAGCCGGTGCCACTTTATGCGCAGCTAAATTTAATGGGAAATTAAAAGGCGAGATAAACGAACATGGACCAATTGGCACGCGTTTGTACATCCCAGTGTAACCTTTAGCACGAGGCGTAATCTCAAGGTTTATGACTTCTCCATGCATACGCACCGATTCTTCAGCAGCAATTCTGAAAGTATCAATTAAGCGAGTCACTTCACCGCGAGAGTCTTTGATGGGTTTACCTGCTTCAATGCATAAGGCATGGGCCAATTCGTCAAACCTTTCTTCAAAACGTTTTACACAGTGATTAAGAATATTTTGACGCTCGTAGGGGGCCATTTTATTTAATAAAGGCTGACTTGCTGCTGCCGCTGCAATTGCTTGGTCAATAACCTTAGCATCAGCAAGGGCAGTGTGAGTCGCTACTTCATTAGTGTATTTATTGGTTACTGCCAAATCTTGATTGGCAAATACGGCTTCATTCGCCAGATAATAAGGGTAAGCTTTTGCTAACATAAATTCTCCTGAGTAATATCTGGATTAAATAGCTGCACTACGTATGCGCAGTGTTTGATTTAGGGTTTTGTCGTTTAACGAATAATCCACTGGTACGTCAATTAAATGTACCCCAGGCTCAGCTAAACATTTTTGCACTTGGGGTAGCAACTCATCGGCAGCTGCAATACGCCAGCCTTTGCCACCATAACTTTCTACGTATTTAACAAAGTCAGGATTACCATAATCCAAGCCATAGTTTTCAAATTCCATATTAGCTTGTTTCCATTTGATCATGCCATAAGCATCATCACGCAGAATGATCACCACTATATGTAACTTCAGACGCACAGCAGTTTCTACCTCTTGGCTGTTCATCATGAACCCACCGTCACCACATACTGAAATTACGGGTCTGTCTGGATACACCATTTTTGCTGCCATAGCTGAGGGTAGACCGGCGCCCATAGTTGCTAAGGCATTGTCTAGCAATAATGTGTTTGGCAAAGCTGCGGGGTAATTACGTGCAAACCAAATTTTATACACTCCATTGTCCAGAGTGACTATGCCTTCATCAGGCATGGCCTTACGAATATCTCTGACGAAACGTTCTGGTAAAATGGGGAAACGATCATCGTTTTCACTTTCAGCTCTATGTGCAAGGTAAGCGTTATGGGCTTTAAAAAAGAAACTAAAATCCCAGTTAGTTGTAACAACAATTTGCTCTTTCATCTGCCAAATAGTATTGGCTATATCGCCAATTACTTCTAGTTGGGGAAAATACACAGGGTCGACCGCCGCTGGTTCAAAGTTTATGTGTATAACTTGCTGACCATCATGGTTCATAAAGAAAGGCGGTTTTTCTACCACATCATGACCAACATTGATGATTAAATCGGCGTGGTCAATGACACGGTGCACAAAGTCACCCGCTGACAAAGCGGTGTTGCCCATAAATAAATCATCTCTTTCGTCAAGTACACCTTTACCCATTTGCGTGGTGACGTAAGGAATGCCGGTTTTACTTACCAACTCTTTAAGCATTTTAGAGGTTAATTTACGGTTAGCTGCAGCTCCGATAAGCAGTAAGGGTGACTTAGCCGCTTCAATCATATCTACGGCTCTGTTAATTGCTTTATATTCAGCAATAGGGCGTCGGCTCACGCTAGGTGTTAATAAATAAGCACTAGTGTCTTCAGCTGCAATATCCTCTGGCAATTCAATATGCGTCGCACCAGGACGTTCATCATGGGCAAGTCTAAACGCTTCGCGCACTGCAGAAGGAATACGATCGCCACTCACAAGTTGGGTGGTGTATTTTGTGATAGGACGCATCATGTCGACCACATCAATCACCTGGAAACGCCCTTGTTTACTGGTTTTAACCGGCTTTTGTCCAGTAATCATTAGCATGGGCATTGCGCCTAATTGCGCATATGCAGCAGGCGTAACAAGATTCGTTGCACCTGGGCCAAGCGTCGATAAACATACGCCTACTTTCCCGGTTAATCGACCATAGGTAGCAGC
The DNA here is from genome assembly GCA_034111205.1 of Paraglaciecola sp. Lineage (GTDB taxonomy): Bacteria > Pseudomonadota > Gammaproteobacteria > Enterobacterales > Alteromonadaceae > Paraglaciecola. The sequence continues at coordinate 10,635 of JAWUXT010000165.1, forward strand.
CATAAACCCTGCGCCTTGCTCATGACGGGTCAATATTAGTTTGATTGGTGACTCCCGCAAAGATTCCAATAAGTCGAGATTTTCTTCACCTGGAATACCAAAAATGTATTCCACACCTTCTGCTTCTAGGGCTTTTACAAATAAATCAGACGCTTTCATGGGCGCTCCTATAGTTTTTGTAGGGTTAACAATCAATAAGGTTATAACCTTAACTTGTTTTTCTATCTATATAATCTGTTTGTTACTTGTGTGGGTAAAGTGTAAAAAAACGATTGGAGAAATCTTTTTTTTACATACAACCAAACTTCATAAATAATTAGCCTTTAGAAATAAGCCATAAAAAGGACTTCCACTGAGTTTATTGCAGATATTATTAAATATCAGCAGGCCAAGGTTGCTCCACTAAGCACTGCACGATGTCTAATTGCAACTGGGTTGTCTGCGCTTTTACCAGTAAGCTATCTAAAGAATTTTTATCCATTTGTTGTGTAACCAAAGACCAATCATCGTTCAATGCCTTCAGTCTCATGTGTATACTGTCTAATGGTGGACATGGAAAATGATGATTAAACTCGTCAAAATTATCGACTAAAGCAATTAATATCAGTTGGATCGTCGTTGCTAATTCCGCACTATAATGGCGTCTTATTTCAGCTGATAACATTTGAAATTCTTGCAACAGTGTTGTTAACAAACCGACATACCCTGCAGCTTCATGTTGTATGTTTTCAGGCAAGTTTTGTTGATACAACTCGCACTTTTTGACTGACAAACCATCGCGTAAATTGTATCCCAGAGCAGCCTTACTATCAGTGCCAATAGTGGTAGGCAACAGGCTAACAATACGTTTTGCTAATTTGAAAAGTGCTGCCGTAGAGCCTTTTTTAAGTTCCAGTTCAATTTCGCAAATCGGTACACTTTTATTTCCCGATGTAACCTCACCTAGATCCCACACCAACTCTACAATTTCGCCATCAGGGAATTCAAGTAAATAGATTTGGCGCTCAAAGTGGGTGCTAAAAAGTGTTTCGATTTTAGCTTGCAGAGCATCAACATCAATCGTTTTAGGCCATGCTGACTCTGGAAACAATCTCAACTCAGGCACATGAATATTTTGCTTTTTTGACTCATCGAGTTGTACATTATATTCAGAGCGTTGATGTAATCCGCCCACAGAGTTTCCTGCAGTTTTTAAGGTTTGCTCGAACTTTCGGTTGTTTCCTCGAATTCTCAAGCCAATTTTGTGTTGTTTTAGGATTCTATCTGACGTATCAAAATAATGGTTAGTTAGTACTTGAGTTTCTTGAGTTACGCTGGCATTTAGTTGTGGCAGTAACTTTGTTTCAATAATATCACCAGCGTGTTGATTGGTGAGTAATTTAAGTTCAATTTCGTATTCCATAAAACCTTTTGGCTGATAAAGTGAGTTTCCATAAATTTACTGCACCTTAGCCTTTCAAATTCGACTATTCAATCAAGAACTGTCGCAAAAGTGCATCAGTACTGCAACCCAATCAACTTAAACGCAAATCGGCCCTTGCCTTTCTTTTAGCCAAGCAATACCATTTACAACAATTATTTTGGAGTAAGTTTTTTTGATTATGCGCAAGCAAATAGTTTTAGTTTTTTTATGCATCGCTAGCAGCCTTTTAAGTCTTCAGTCGATGGCCCAAGAACCGAATGATAGTGAAGGTGAAATTCGTTATATTTCTGATGATTTATTTACTTATTTACATGCAGGTCCTGGACGTAACTTCCGAATTTTAGGCACTGTTGTTGCCGGCACTCGTGTCACTTTGCTGCAAGAAGACACAGAGAAAAACTTTGTCGAAATAATTGATGATAAACAAAGAGCAGGTTGGGTTGATGCAGATTTTATTAGCGTTAGTAGCAGTGTTAGAGCATTAGTTCCTGGGCTACAACAACAAGTAGAGGAAACTGAACAAACGATTCAACAGCAAAGGGTGAGCAATGATTTACTCCACCAACAGATAGCTGATCTTACTTCTCAGAATACAAACTTAAAAACGAAATTGAGTGACGCTGAAAAAGAAAATGCACGAATGACTCAAACCCTTGCCGATTACGACCAAACAGCACAAATGGAATGGTTCACTCGCGGTGGAATTGTTGCAGTCATTAGTTTACTTCTAGGGATTATCCTTACCTACTTGCCGAAGAAAAGGCGTAGAAACGATAATTGGATGTAACAATGTATTGTCCGATATAGTCTAAATTGTATATCCTCTTTAGCAAAAAAGTTGCCTAGCTCATGAGTTAAATGGTTTTCTCAAACTAAGGAACAATATCTGTTTTTGATACCACTAGCCCTACCCTCAAAACCTCTGCATAATAGATCAATGGCGACGAATTGGAGACAAATATTATGAAATGGCTGGTGGCAGTTTTGTTCACACTATTTTGTCTGCTCCAATATCGTCTGTGGTTTGGTAAAAATAGCGTACCTGACTTTATGATTTTGAAAAAGGAAGTGGCGTTACAAACTACCCATAATGCCAATTTAAAACAGCGCAACAATTTGCTTAAAGCGGATATTCATGATTTGAAAATTGGCTTAGAAGCGGCTGAAGAACGCGCTAGGAATGAACTAGGCTTAATAAAACAAGGCGAAACCTTTTATCGTATTTTGCCTTCTGACGATTAGTATTCATGCCCTCACTTTCTCATTATTCTGTTGTTGTACCTGCCGCCGGTATTGGCAAACGCATGAAAAAAGACTGCCCTAAACAATATCTGCATATTGCCGGTAAAACGATTATTGAACATACCCTTACTAATTTACTTGAACACAGCCAAGTAAAACGTGTGGTTGTAGTATTAAATCCTAACGATAAATTATTCACTCAATTATCCATTGCTAGTCATCCGTGTATTCAGGTGGTTGAGGGTGGCCAAGAACGCAGCGATTCAGTATTAGCAGGCCTGAATTACCTAACGGATAATGAAGAGTGGGTATTGGTTCATGATGCAGCACGGCCTTGCTTTACTGCAACAGATTTAAGCGCTCTGTTGCAATTAGCCGAACAAGGCAATGCCGGTGGTATATTGGCAACACCCGTCCGCGATACCATGAAAAGAGCCTCAAATGTCAAAGTAAATGGCCAAATTGTGGTCAAACACACAGAGTCTAGAGAACACTTGTGGCACGCATTAACACCACAGTTTTTTAAACTGGCCACGTTAAAAAAAGCCTTGAATTCGGCAGCAAAACAAAAGATAAACATCACTGATGAAGCATCTGCCATCGAACTGTTAGGCGAAAAAGTCTTGTTAGTAGAGGGAAGCGCCTCAAATATCAAAATCACCCAACCTGAAGATTTGTTGTTAGCCGAATTTTACTTAACTCAAAACAAGCTTAACAATTAATGGAGATTTGACTGAAGTATGAGTATTAGAATTGGCCATGGCTATGACGTGCATAAATTTGGCGGCAGCGGCCCTATTGTAATCGCCGGAGTGAAAATAGAGCATAATATGGGTTTGATTGCCCACTCTGATGGCGATGTGGTGTTACATGCATTATGTGACGCATTATTAGGTGCTTTGGCATTAGGAGATATTGGTAAACATTTTCCAGATACTGACCCAACACTGGCAGGAGTAGACAGCCGCGAATTACTTCGCCACGTCTATAAACTTATTACAGATCAGCAATATCAACTCGGGAACTTAGATTTGACCATTGTTGCTCAAGCCCCGAAAATGGCACCTCATATTGAACTGATGCGTAAAAATATTGCTGAAGACTTAAGTGCCGATATTGCTCAAGTGAATGTAAAAGCCACAACTACCGAAAAATTAGGCTTCGCCGGCCGTAAGGAAGGTATTGCAGCTTACGCGGTGGTTCTGCTGACGAAACAATTAGATACTGCCCAATGAAAATAGATCACTGGCTATATCAATATCCTAAGCTAAATATTTCTGGGCAATTTAAGTCTTCTGCTGAAGACTTTCAAGTCACCGAAATATTAGGTTACGAGCCTATTGGCGAGGGTGAACATATCTACTTGTGGGTACGTAAAACCGGTTTAAATACCGCTTACTTAGCCGAGCAAATTGCTAAATTTACTCGACTTCCATTAAGAGCAGTAACTTATGCTGGCCGCAAAGACAAACATGCGCAAACTGAACAATGGTTTAGTGTGCATCTGCCGGGCAAAGGTGAGTTTGATTGGACCCAATTTAATGAGCCAGGGGCGCAAATACTCAAATCAATACGTCACAATAAAAAACTAAGAACTGGGGTATTAAAAGGCAATCGATTTAATATTACTCTCAGGCAACTCAACACGACATCTGGCATTGATGAGCGACTGCAACAGATCAAACAGAGCGGTGTCCCTAATTATTATGGCTCGCAACGGTTTGGCAGTACTCAGCATGATCCTCGAGGCGGTAATTTAGTCTTGGCTGAAAAAATGATGAATGGCGAATCTATCCGTAATCGAAACAAACGTTCAATGGCTATTTCAGCTCTACGTTCATGGCTCTTCAATGAAATGCTAAACAGTAGATTGCAGAATGATTGTCTAAATAAACCTTTGCCTGGTGACGTTATGCAATTGTCAGGCAGTAATAGCTTCTTTTGTGCAGAGCTTATAGATAACAATATTATTCGGCGCATAGCACAGCGGGATATATACTTGTCTGCTCCTATGTGGGGGAAAGGTCCATTGGCCAGCAAATCTGAGGCATTAAAGTTCGAGAAAAATTCGGTTCAGCAACATATTACAGTCACCCAAACTCTTGAAGATTTAGGCTTAAATCAAGAAAGAAGGGCAATAAACTTATTTCCAAATGATCTTGAATGGACTTGGGCAGATGATACATTAAATCTAATTTTCACACTTCCAGCAGGCACCTTTGCTACCTCAGTATTACGTGAATTGCTAGATGTACAAGATAACAACTTAGCTAAGGTTTAAAACCCTAGAGCATACCAATTTATAGCAAATAAGAATAAAAATAGGCATGACATGAGATTAACATCACGTAAAGGTGAAAGCCTTGCTCAACTTCTACATAAAGAAGGTATCAACAGCGCCAAAGTGCTGACCGCTATAGCTAAAACGCCTAGAGAGCTTTTTTTGCCTGATGCGTTAAAACATAAAGCCTATCAAAATACTGCTTTGCCTATTGGTCAAGGACAAACCATATCCCAGCCCTACATAGTTGCTCGTATGACAGAGTTATTATTAGAGTCTGACAACCAAGCCCAAACCGTGTTAGAAATAGGTACAGGCTCAGGCTACCAAACCGCAATACTGGCGCAATTGTTCACTAATGTTTATTCAGTTGAAAGAATAAAAACCCTACAGTTTCAAGCTAAGCGACGCATGAATCAACTGGACTTACATAACGTAAAAATGAAACATGGGGACGGCTGGTTAGGTTGGAGTAGCAAGGGTCCATACGATGCGATCATCGTTACCGCAGCAGCTAAGTCAATGCCAATAGAGTTATATCAGCAACTGAATGATGGCGGACGTTTAATTATCCCTGTTGGAGAAGAAAATCAACAATTACATTGTATTACCAAACGCGGTGATGAATTTGAAACAAAGATCATCGAAGCTGTTAGGTTTGTGCCTTTAGTGGCCGGAGATATTATTTGAAAACGTCAAGAACAAAGGCTGGCTATGTAAGTGTGGCCACTAAAGGCATACTGATGGGAGCCGCAGATGCTGTGCCTGGCGTATCAGGCGGCACAATTGCCTTTATGACTGGCATATATGAAGAACTAATATTTTCCCTTAGGCAGTGCAGTACTAGTGCCTTGAAAGTATTATTTCAAAGCGGTATAAAAGCCACTTGGCAACATATTAATGGAGGGTTTCTACTGGCATTATTCAGTGGCATTATTCTGAGTATTTTAACTCTATCCAGAGTGGTGTTATATCTTCTAGATAATCATCCGATATTACTTTGGTCTTTCTTTTTTGGACTTATATTGGCCGCCGTGTGGTCTGTTATTCGGCATATACAGAAATGGGAAATAGGCGTTATTGCTACCTTTTTAATAGGCACTGTCGGGGCATTTTTTATTACCACTATCAGCCCTACCACTATTGAAACCTCACCTTTAATCGTATTTTTATCAGGCATGATTGCTATCTGTGCCATGATTTTACCTGGCATCTCTGGCAGTTTTATATTGCTGCTACTAGGTATGTATGCACCGATGTTAATAGCGGTGAAGGAATTACAATTTACGACTTTATGCATATTTTCCGGTGGCTGTGTAGTGGGTTTATTGAGCTTTTCTCATTTACTAACTTGGTTGTTTAAACATTATAAAACAATGACTTTGGCGTTATTAGGTGGATTTATGCTGGGTTCGTTAAACAAAGTTTGGCCCTGGAAACAAACCATTGAGTCAGTGATCGATCGTCATGGTAAAGAAGTGCCCCTATTACAAAACAACATACTGCCCCACACATTTGAAACACTGCACACCCAACCTGCCTATATGTGGTATGCAATTATGTTAATGGTATTTGGCGTCATAATGGTTATTGCACTCGAGAAAATAGGTGCTAAACCAGCTGATCATTAATGAAAATATTTAATCAAAAAGTAGCGTTGTCTAAAAACATATTAATTTATATAGGCGTGCTCTTTTGCTGTTTAATAAATATGAGTTGCTCAAACCGCAGTCAGCCCGCTCCAGTATCTGAGCTTTATCAAGGTAAAACATTTCGAGATTTTGAGCAACAGAGCTATTCAGCTAAGACATACCAAGTGAAAACTGGTGACACCTTATATTCTATTGCTTGGTATTCAGGTAACGATTACAGAGACTTAGCGAGAATGAATAAAATTTCAGCCCCTTATCAGATACATCCCGGGCAAGTTTTGACTCTGATCAAGTTAGCAACGTCAAAACCACCAATGTTGAAGAAGAGCACTGGTCACACTTCAAAAGCAATTATAAATCAATCTGTTGACCCCTCTAAAAAGCAGGCGTATGGTGAAAGTGAACAAAATGTAAACACGGATCCAATTGGATCTACTATCGGTCAATTTCCTGATCGAGTTAATAGTTGGCATTGGCCCACAAATAAATCTGTTTCAAGAGGTTTTTCGGCCAAAGAACAAGGCAACAAAGGCTTAGATTTTTCAGGGAAACTTGGTTTACCAATTTTGGCAGCCGCCGATGGGAAAGTAGTATACACGGGCGATGCATTACGTGGATTTGGAAAATTAGTCATTATCAAACATTCCGAAGCTTATTTAACGGCCTATGCTCATAATGACAATATAGTAGTGAAAGAAAAGCAGTGGCTAAAGGCAGGCCAACAAATTGCCACTATGGGTAGAAGTGGAACCGATAAGGTTAAGCTTCATTTTGAAGTGAGATACAAAGGAAAATCCGTTAATCCTTTGCGCTATCTACCTAAAAGATAATAACAATAAACAACAAAAACATACCAGGAGAAGTTCAAGAAACACTACCGTTAAGGAATCATGATTATGAGTCAAGAAAATACAGTTGTAGTGGAAGTTAATGCTTTCAGCAATATTGAAAATGCCGTAGAGCGAGAACTTGCCAAGGCCGAAAAAAAAGCCGAAGAACAGTTGGAAGATATTCTAGCTAATAAAGAAAATAAACTAAAAAACCTCGATGCAACTCAGTTGTATTTAGGTGAAATAGGGTTCTCCCCCTTATTATCCGCCGAAGAAGAGGTGTATTTTTCACGCCGCGCCTTAAAAGGTGATGAAGCATCTCGAAAACGAATGATTGTCAGTAATCTGCGCTTAGTAGTCAAAATAGCGAGGCGTTACAATAATCGCGGTTTGGCATTACTTGATTTAATCGAAGAGGGAAATTTAGGCCTTATTCGTGCTGTCGAGAAATTTGATCCTGAACGAGGTTTCAGATTCTCTACGTATGCCACTTGGTGGATTAGACAAACCATTGAGCGTGCAATCATGAACCAACCCCGCACTATTCGCTTACCTATTCACATAGTGAAAGAACTCAATGTCTATCTGCGTGCAGCTAGAGAACTTTCCCAAAAGCTCGATCATGAACCTACTGCACAAGAAATTGCTGAATCGTTAGATAAACCTGTTCGCGAAGTCACCAAAATGTTGCGTTTAAACGAAAGAATCACCTCTGTTGACACTCCTATAGGTGGTGAGAACGACAAGGTTTTACTGGATGTTATAGCTGATAATAAAGGTCATGGTCCTGAAGAGGATTTACAAGACTCAGACATCAAATTAAATATCATAAAATGGTTAGAAGATCTTAATCCTAAGCAACGTGAAGTGTTAGCAAGACGCTTTGGACTGCTAGGTCACGAACCTTCAACCCTTGAGGATGTTGGGGTAGAAATTGGGCTCACCCGTGAAAGAGTTCGTCAAATTCAAGTGGAGGCTTTGCGTCGCTTGAGGGACATGCTGGGCCACAAAGGTTTAGATTTAGAAGCTTTATTCAATAAACTTACTTAGTGTTTACACACCTCACAAAAGCAAAAA
>JAWUXT010000166.1:0-19133 GCA_034111205.1 Paraglaciecola sp.
TTTTGAAGTGCTTATTTCATTTGCTGTAGCAATTAAATAAGCTAAATAGATCAAATACAACGTACCAAAAAATTTTATGAAAATATGTAAAGAAGGCATTTGCTCAAATATTTGTCCAAAGCCAATACCAACAAGTAATAACATAACGGAAAATCCAACACAGATCCCCATAAATACAGGTAAACTTCTACGGATACCAAAGTTCACTCCTGAAGCCATAACTGTAATATTATTCGGCCCAGGCGTTACTGAAGATGATATAGCGAATAGTACAACTGCGATTAGATAATCCATAACTCTTCTTACTTGCCTAACGCTAACAATAACGGGAAAAGCTGAGCGACAGCGAGGCTTTTTCCCAATGAGCGAAGCGAATGTTGTTTATTGTTTTGTTAGGCATACTAGCTAAAGACGCCTAGGAAATACAAAGCTGTGACTAACACAACTGTGAGGCCTACAATTGGACACCAAACACCGGAACGTTGTGTGTCACCAAGGTACATCTTTTTTTGAGGCTTTGGATAAGCACCAAGTGTAAGTAGTTTGCATATAGGCCAGCCTATCCAATAACAGATAAACCAAAAGAATACTTCGGCGAGTATGTATCCTAAACCTCGAAAAAATCCTTTCGCTACTTCACCTAAGATATCTTCCATTTATCAAGTTGTTCCTTGTATGCCTAACAATTTATTCGACGACATAAAGGGATCTTTCACCCTCCCATTTATGTCCAATATTATTCAGACCATCTTTTTATACCATTCCATCTTAATTACTGCCCACCTTTACCCAATCCCTTGGATCTGTATTTAGTATCCTTAGTGGGTCGCTACTATAATCTTTCCAGGCAGACATACGAACTACAAAGATTTTGTCATTTAATATTTCTTTCCTCTGTGTAGCGCAGCGCTCTTTAGCCTCTGTGGTGAAAATTTTTGTAGTTGAAAAGCTAAACAACAAGATATTTGAACCACCGAGGACACAGAGAAAAGCAAAGTTTCCTGATTATGCAAATTTTGCTCTGCTCCTGAATTAGGAGAGAGCAATTAGATCACTCTTTTATATGGAATGTTATTATACGGCCCCTACGGCCATCTTTATAAACGTTTTCAAACAACCAAGCAAAACGTAATTGCGGAAATCCCCCTAAATGTCCACGATCTGCTGTTATTGGACAAATGACTGAGCACTGAAAACAAAACCAGTATAAATGGCCCTAATTAGGTATCAAAATCTTAGTCGGCAAAGCCGATGCTTTAGCTGATGCGTTCCTATATCAATGTTGAGATATTAACTTAAGACAAGTAGAACAAAAAAGCACCAACCAACTCAGCAGGTGCTTGCAAAAAGTGAAGACAATTTATGTCAATAATCCCTAAACCCTAGTCCCACCATCCAACTCCAACGTTCGGCCCGTAAAATAATCATTCTCAAAGATAAACTTAGCTGCATGAGCAAGCTCTTCCACTTCAGCAAGACGCTGAGCAGGGATGCTTTTGATAAACATTTCACGCATTTCAGGGCGCATTTGTGCGGCCATGGCTGTCTCGACAAGACCGGGGGCAATACAACCGGTTCGAATACCAAAACGTGCGAGTTCTTTAGCCCAAGAGACGGTCATGGTCGCTACTGCTGCTTTAGATGCTGAATAGTTAGTTTGACCAGCATTTCCGGCGCGAGACACAGAAGATATATTAACAATTACGCCTTTGCTCTTGGTCTCGACCATTTGTGCAGCCGCTTCACGGCTACACAAAAATGTACCAGTGACATTCACATCCAATACCGATTGGAATTGTTCTAGCGGCATTTTATTAACCACTTTGCCTTCTTTCACTTTGAGCAACATGCCATCACGCATTATACCGGCACTATTGATTAAACCATTGATTTGACCAAATTCTGCAGCGATTTTTGTAAAGGTCTTTTCAACTTGTTTCTCGTCAGTCACATTGACTGCATAACCAAGGGCTTTGACGCCAAGCTTTTCGATTACGCTAGCTGCGGCTTCTACAGCATCTTTCTGCATATCTAATAAAGCGATATCTGCGCCTTGTTTAGCAAACTCTTCGGCCATGGCTTTACCCAAACCTTGAGCCGCACCGGTGATGACAATCACTTGATTTTGTAGATTCATTACGACTTCTCTTGCTTGGAAAATAAATTAAAAATACTGGAAAAATCCAGTTGTCCGTTACCTTGCATACTATGAATTGTATACAAACTTTGCGCCAGCGCGCCCATAGGGGTAGAAGATTGACTTTTAATACCGGTATCCATAGCAAGGCCTAAATCTTTCTTCATCAAATCCACCATGAAGCCGCCTTGGTAGTCGTTAGATGAAGGGACGTTCGGCATGATATCTGGGCATGGGTTATTCAATTCTAAAGTCCAGTTTCTACCAGAACTTTGCAACATAATATCTGACATTACCTTAGGGTCTAGGCCGTTATCAATCGCCATTTGTAGCGCTTCAGAGGTGCCTAACATCAATACTGACAACAACATATTGTTGCATATCTTGGCTACCTGCCCTGCCCCATGATCGCCAGCATGAAAGATATTTTTGCCCATAGCCTGCAAAATTGGCAGTGCTGTTGCATAATCCTGCTCTTTACCACCGACAATAAAAGTCAGAGTGCCCGCCGTGGCGCCGCTTACTCCTCCCGATACTGGAGCGTCAACAAATTGGATACCTTTTTCTGCCAACTTACTGGCTACCGCTTTTGAAGTTAACGCATCAATTGTGCTCGAATCAATCACCAACGTGCCTGCTTTTAACTGGTTAATGAGTCCATTGCCAGCAATGTAAAGTGACTCAACATGTTTACCTGCAGGCAGCATGGATATCACTACATCAGCATCCAGAACAACTTCTGACGCAGAGTTAGCTTGTTTGGCACCAGCCTGTTCAAGAATATCCATAGTGGCTTGAACTAGGTCAAACACAGATACGCTATAACCCGATTTCAACAGATTGAGCGCCATAGGAGACCCCATATTGCCCAAACCAATAAAGGCTATTTTAGGTAGTTGTTTATGCATTTTTGTTACCTATTTTGTTGTCTATTTTGTATTACTTATTAATCTGCATCTAAATGCGCTAAAGGATGAGTGTCTTGTGACCAAATATTTTCAAAGAAATAATCAATAGTGGCTTTGGGAACTTGGTCAACAGATTTAAAACGCCAGTTAGGTTGATGATCTTTCTCAATCAACAGCGCCCTTACACCTTCTTGAAATTCACCAAACTCACCACATTTACAAGACAAACCTAATTCCATTTGAAAACATTCTGCCAAAGTCATGTCTTTGCCTCTTAACAGTTGTTCAAAAACCAGATTTGCAGTGATAGGTGACCCAGCACTTAAGGTTTTCTGTGCTTTGCTTAGCCATCTATTATCTTCAGCATTAACTGACATTATGTACTCAGCGGCTTGAGATGCATCCGTTTTAGTCGCTAAACCTGTGAACCAATCCTGATATTCGATAAGGTTACCTTGGGGTAATTGTTCACTATGTAAAGTGTGAAAATCATCGCAAATGCTCGACAAAGTTTGGTGTAATACATCTGGTTGCCAATTTGCTGCTAACAGTCTGTCAAAAAGAGCCTGCTGGGCATCGTGGGGCACAAAGTAGTCGGCTAAATTGCTATATATCGCATCGGCTGCATTGATAAATGCCCCTGTCAGCCCTAAAAACAGACCACAACCTGCTGGCATTTTATTTAAAAAATAGCTACCGCCTACGTCTGGATATAAACCGATACTGATTTCAGGCATAGCAATACGTGAGGTTTCTGTGACTACTCTGTGACTACCGCCACTCATTAAGCCTAATCCTCCTCCCATAATAATGCCGTTACCCCACACTAAAATTGGCTTGGAGAACATGTGGATCAGGTAATCGAGTTGATATTCTTGGGTGAAAAAGTTCTGTAATGCGTAGCTATTTTTAGCATCAGGATTTTCTTTAACAGCGTCCCAATCTTGCATAGATTTGTACATCGACACAATATCGCCGCCAGCACAAAAAGCCCGTTCACCACTTCCGTCTAAAATCACCATAGCAATCTTCGGATCTTGCTGCCATTTTTCTAATTGCGGCGTGAGCAAGTTGATCATGGGCAAATCTAGAGCATTTAGCGAAGCGGGTTTAGTTAACGTAGCATGACCAATTTTAAAACCATTTTCGGTGGTTAACTCGTCAAAAATAACCGGTGCATTTTCACTAGACATAATATTCCTAATTTAACAGTGGTACTGAATCGGAAAAGACTTAAAGAATGTCGCCAGCGTGTTCTGCCAATAGGCGTCGACCAATGATCATTCGCATTATCTCATTGGTGCCTTCTAAAATTTGGTGAACTCGCACATCTCTTACGTATCTCTCTAAGGGATAGTCTTTGATATACCCATATCCGCCATGAATTTGTAATGCCTCATTACACACATTAAAACCGACATCGGTGGCAAAGCGTTTTGCCATGGCGCAATAAGCAGTGCATTCAGGGTCTTCATTATCCAGCTTGAACGCAGCCAATCTAACCATTTGTCTGGCAGCCACTAACTCAGTCGCCATATCAGCCAGCTTAAATTGTAAGGCTTGAAACGCCGCCAGTGGTTTACCAAATTGAGTACGCTCTCGCATGTAAGATTTAGCAGTATTCAATGCCATTTGCGCAGTGCCAATTGAGCAGGTCGCAATGTTGATACGCCCGCCATCCAAGCCTTTCATAGCAAAAGTAAACCCTTGCCCTTCATCACCTAACAAACAATCTGCTGATACACGGACATTATCAAACGTAATCAAACGTGTTGGCTGAGCATTCCATCCCATCTTTTCTTCGGCCTTACCGTAAATCACACCTTCGGCATCAGCAGCAATCACAAAAGCAGAAATGCCTTTAGGGCCCGCTTCGCCGGTGCGCGCCATAACAACCAACACTTCGGTTTCACCCGCACCTGATATAAACATCTTGGAGCCGTTTAACAGGTAATCCCCACCATCTTTTTTAGCTGAAGTGCGCATAGCTGCAGCGTCTGAACCTGAACCAGGCTCAGTTAAACAATAAGACGCTAATTTTTCACCTGTGACTAAACTTGGGCACCACTTATCTTTGGCCGCTCTTGTACCCCAGGTTGCTACCATCCATGTGGCCATATTATGAATGGTCATCATGGCTGTGGTGGTGGTGCATCCCATAGCAAGTTGTTCAAAAATAATGGAAGAGTCCAAGCGACTTAAGCCCAAACCACCTTCACTTTCTGGCGAATACAAGCTACAAAAACCTAACTCACCGGCTTTTTGAATCACCGTTTTTGGAAAAAAATGCTCTCTATCCCACTTTGCGGCATATGGCGCTAATTCTTGTTCGGCAAATTGCTTGGCCGTGTCGGCAAAAGCAAGTTGATCATCGGTTAAGTCAAAATTCATAACTCTTTCCTTATTTTCCTATTTCAACGAGATGGTCATATTCGGGCCAGAAGGAATATCGTCTTCAAACCAGCGTGCTGTAATCGTTTTTGTTTCAGTATAAAAACGCACGGCTTGTTTGCCATAAGCATGTAAATCGCCATAAAAAGAGTTTTTCCAACCTGTAAAAGAGAAAAATGGCAGTGGCACAGGAATAGGTACGTTGATACCCACTTGACCTACTTCTATTTCATGTTGGTATTTACGAGCTGCTGCACCGCTAGCAGTAAAGATAGACGTGCCGTTACCGTATGGGTTACGATTCACTAGGGCAATGGCCTCTTCTAAGGTATCAACTGTCATGCAGCACAATACTGGACCAAAAATTTCTTCTTGATAAATCACCATGTCTTCGCTCACGTCGGAAAAAACAGTAGGGCCAACCCAATTACCTTGTTGATAACCTTCAATATCTAAAACAAAACCTGAGCCATCGAGCAAACAAGTCGCCCCTTCGTCTTTACCTTGTTGAATTAATGACAAGACTTTTTGTTTTGCTTGAGGGCTAATTAACGGACCAAACCCAGCTGACTCATCGTCCCATAACCCTGGTTTAACGGCCTTTAAGAGTTCAGTTAATTCACCTATCCACTCTTTAGACTCACCTACAAATACCGCTACCGAAATAGCCATACAACGCTGCCCTGCTGCGCCTACAGAAGCGCCAACTAGGTTATTGATGACTTGCTGTTTATTTGAGTCAGGCATGATAACTGAATGATTTTTGGCCCCAGCAAAACACTGAGCACGTTTCATGTTGTCGGTGGCTGTTTTATAGATATGTTGCCCTACAGGCACCGAGCCAACAAAAGACACAGCGCGAATGTCTGGGTCTTTTAGTAACGCATTAACCTGATCTTTGCCGCCATGCACTACATTAAGTACACCTTTGGGCGCACCCGCTTGCACAAACAACTCAGCTAACTTCATTGGTGTCAGGGGGTCTTGCTCTGAGGGTTTGAGAATAAAAGTGTTACCGCAAGCAATCGCCATAGGAAACATCCATAGTGGGATCATCGCCGGAAAATTAAAGGGCGTAATGCCCAAACACACACCCAATGGTTGAATATAACTGTAAGTATCGATACCTCTAGCCACATTTTCTGCGGTTTCGCCCATCATCATTGACGGAATATTCATGGCTTGTTCTACCACCTCAATACCACGCCAAACATCACCTTTTGCATCTGCCAAGGTTTTACCCGTTTCACTACTTAAAATGGTAGCAATTTCTTCATGATGCTCTTTCAGTAAATGCTGATAGCGCATCATCACTCGTGCTCTTTCTGAAGCTGGCACTTCTTTCCATTCTTCGAAAGCTGATTTTGCACTAGCCACAGCTAACGATAATTCAGCGTCAGTGGTGCAAGTCAACTCTGCAATCACTTCATTATTGGCGGGATTAGTTACTGCTATGTTTGGAAGTGAAGTCGATGTGACCAACTCGCCATTGATTAAAGACGGAACAAGATGCATAAGTAGTCCTAAATAGTTAATATTTTACGAGGCTAACAAATTTTTACATTTACGTTAACGTAAAGTAAACAATTTAGTTTACTAACAACTGTGTCGTTAGCTATACAACCTAAAAGTATGCGGTTTTATACGCCTACGAATATAGACTTAAAAAATTGATTATTTTTATCTCTTGCGCCTGCTATGCTGCAGATCACGTGTAAAAAATAGTCCACTTATATGTCACTTGCTAAAGTTAAAGTCGCCGTTGTGGAAGACAATGGCATGGCACGCACTAATATCCGTAATCATTTATTGGATATGGGGTTTGGCCAAATTAGCTGTTTTAGTAATGGTCGAGAACTAAAAGCTAATCTGAAAAATCAGAAGTTAGATCTTCTACTAATGGATTTTCACCTTGGCCAAAATAAAAATGGCGTAGAGGTCATACAAGACTTACAAAAGCAAAAACAAATCACCCACACCACTTGTGTAATGTTTATTACCTCTGACCGACTCCCGCTGATAATCGGGCAGATTGTTGATGTGCATCCAGAAGCATTAGTGGTCAAACCTTATACAATACGCAATTTAGTTAAGAATATTTCTAGCTGTCTTAACCTACATAAATATTTGATGCCTGTTTACGAAATGATGGATGATGAAAATTATCCACAGGCATTAGTACTACTAGACCATTTGATAGAACAAAATACCCTTCCTAAGAAGAAAAGTGCTCTGACCAAGCTACGCGCCAGATTACTAACCAAATTAGGCCGCTATGCAGAGGCTGCAAAACTTTACCGTCTGATTTTGCAACGCTCAGACAAGGTCATATGGGCAAAATGGGGCTTAATTCAAAACCTATTTTTAGATGAGCATATAGAAGAAAGTGAAACCTTATTACACGATTTGACTCATTCAGAACTCACCAGTGACAAAGCATGTGAATGGTTGGCACGCATAAGCGTAAACAACAACCAGTACAACAAAGCCGAAAACTACATGCATCAAATCCGCGAAGGCGAGTTATCTATTCCTGCCGCTCGTTTGAAAGCTTATATATATCAGGCGCAAGAGCGTGGCACAGAAGCCATTACGTTGTTAGAAAAAAAGCGTGAGTCTAACCGCTCTATTCGCGAACGTTACGATGAAATATCACTCGATCTTGCCCGCTGTTATATAACTGAAGCAGAACTGAGATCTACACCTGAACGCACTTCAGATTTGCAAGTCGCCAAATATTTGATTGGCGCTGCAGGCAGAAAACTATCCGACCCGAGCTTAACTATCAGAAAAGATTATATGTTTGCGATGATTGCTTTTATGGAAGGTAATGTAGTCAAAGCGAATGAAATTTTATCTCGTCCGGGTATGAGTGAACTTCATGATGCTGAAATATCCACGGTTACCGACGCAGTTCAGGCTTGGCGCAACGCCGGTGATAATGAAAAAGCCAAAGAGTTTTTAAAACTCAGTCAAGAAAAGCTCAAAGGTATTGAGGACGGTAATGAAAAAACGGTCTCAGGCATGTTGGTCGCAAAAGGCGAAGATGCCATCGGCGAAAGAAGACCACAAGCCCTTGAATTTAATAAAATTGGATTGCAAAAATACACCAGCAAACAATACGTTGCAGCAACCGACGACTTCTATCAAGCTTATCTATTGTTCCCGCGTGAGCTGGCTTTTAGCCTCAACTTATTGCAAGGCTTAGTCGATGCAGAGTTGCTTTCCTACAAAAAATTGAACACACTTGAGTTTTTAACAGAACTACAAAATCGTGACCTCAATGAAGGTAATAAAAAACGTTTAGAAGAAATTGTCAGTCGTATCACCAAGAAAAAAGATGTATATTTTACTGCAAATTTGACCAAGGATGAGGCGAATAAAGACAGGGACGAATATGACGTTAATGAGACTCCAGCTTAACAATAAAACACAATTTACAAATAAAGGTGAGTTGTGCTAAATAATAGAATCAACATATTCGGGCTTGTTGTTTATTTGTGTTTACAAGCAACACATAGTTTTGCCTTAGATAAAAAAGAAGCAACAATGTTATATTTCGACCTGGGAGAAAAAGGGGTTGGGTGCCTTTTCGAAATGCAACAAAAAATGGTGAAACCAGCGTTTTCACCGATTTATCAAAAGCTTTAGAAGAGTATTCAGGGATTCAATTTAAAACTGTCAACTTCCCTCAAAAACGGGCACAAAAGGCACTATTAGATGGCATAGTCGATTTTGACTTCTCCTGCCCTGAATGGTTTAAAAATAATGATCCAGGCCCTAATTTTGTAACCACTGAGCCCTTCTTTGAGATTACTGAACATATAGTCACATTGAACAAAACACCCATTTATTTCCTACTCGAGAGTCTATTTTTGGAAAGCGTGTGGGTACTATTTCAGGTTATTATTACTTTGACGATGACGAGTTTATTCGAACTGACTTTCTGAATGAAAACATCGGGGAAACTCCAAGCAATATTATCCAGCCAAGGTATTGATTCAAAAATTTACTGAATACGTTTAAATACGCTTATCAACTAAGTAAAGCTGACCACTTAATTTTTGTTACGGATACATTTTTACGTTGAGTTTGTTCAGTCAATTGCAGTTTAGCTTGCTTAAACACAACTACAAACGGCTGTTTGAAGAGCCGTCTTTAGTTGATATTCAGTAGACTACTTTTCTTTTACCGGTATTTCTTTTTTAGGTATAAAAACCTGAAAACCACATAAAGCGGCAATTACAATAATACCCACTAATAAACCTAACCAAGGTTCAAAGATGCTAAATGCCATGGCTGTAATGACCATTGCACCTCGTTCAGTCGCATCATTTACAAGTGACAAGGCTAAAGTAGCGCAGGCAAATGCAGTCAACACAAGAGTGACCGCTAAGGCCAAGGGTAATAAGGGTTCTAACAACGTCACGAACGGCAGTAATATAAACAAAAAAGGTAAACCAAACGCATAAAAACTCCCTATGCTGTCAAAAATTGAGTCTAACTTCTCTCTTCCTTGTGTCCATTTTTTAAGAAGAACTACTTGGATACCGGTCCACAACACACCTTGAGTCGCAAAGAAAGGCGCAATAATACCCATTAGAATGTTTCTAATGCCAGTGGCCATATGTGCGCGACTGGCATTTAACTCGAGCTTTTCATCGGTGCGAGTAGTTTGTGCCTGTTCTATCATTTCATTGCCAGTCACCACATCACCAAAAAACAAAATATAGGTGATTAGCGCTAAGGGGAACGAAGCCATAAAGGTTTCAATTGGTGGCCAACCGATCGCAAAAGGTGACGCTTTTTCCCATAAAGATGTAGTAGAAGCGACCACATCAAGAATTTCCCAGCGAATATTATATTGAAACTCCCCTGTAAAATATCCAACACTGCCTGCGATAACAAACCCAGGTAGTAGACCAAAACCTAAAATAGTCGCCAGCCACTTTTTATCTATAGCCAGCGCTTGCAGGGGCTTCGAAAAGGCAAATACCAAACAAATTAACACCCCTAACGTACCCGCTATAGGTGCTAGTTGAAATACATTTGCCGCATCGCCATCTTTAGTAACACGCAAAAAAGCAGCAATTGCTGCACCCAGTATAATGCCGCCTTTGAACACATTCGGGACAATTTTAATTATCTTAGCGCCAAGTCCCGTCACCCCTAACACAATCAAAATAAACGCAAAGTTCAATGAAAGTGCCGTCATTGCTTGGAATTGAGAAACATGGTCCCCCAAATAAGCCGGTGCTGTAATAAACGCCACCACAAAAGGTATTGCTGGTGTTAACCAGCCTGGCGCATAAGGGTCGCCGAAGAACATCCAAGAAAAAGAGATAAGCGTGCTATGAAACATCGCCATAGTCACCGCTTCTTCAAAGTTCAGCCCCAATAAAGCCATAAAATAAGGGACCAAAGCCAATCCCGTCGCACCAGCGACTGCAAAACCTTGCAGCATATCGGACAACGAAAAACGCATATGAATTAGTGGGATCCGCATAGTAAAGGGGCCCCATTTAATACCAGGTTGAACTTCTCCGTCAGGTCTTGTCTTTAGCATATGGTTACTCTCGGATTGGACTAAAATTAAAGCGTACACACTCATTAGCATGTCGCTACGTCATTGCTTGATAAAGTTAAGTTATCAAATTAAGCAAAATATAATTACATCATTATTAACATAAAAAGAACAATCGTTTTACATGCTCAAGGTGCTTCTATCAGAAATAATGATAAACACATTGACACATTTGAAGCGGTGATACTCCTAGAATAAGGACAAATCAGACTAATATGGACGGTTGAAGCGACAGTTTATGAACTTCAATTAAGGAGTAATATTGAGTTTTTTTTAATTCTGGTTTCTCGATTTACAGGTTCAACATATTAGTAGCTTGCAGTATTCACATACTTTTATGCCCTTATTTATATATCTCACAACTTGTATATGCCTAAAAATATTTTCAAGGTGTTGATTTAACGTATTTTCTCCGTAATTTATATTATATTAGGGGCTTATACAGATGTTCTGAAAATCCGAGACTGAGAACATCAACAATTGTAAACGAAAATATTATCGTTCCATGCAGAGTCGCATTTCTAAGTGTTACAGCTTTGTGAATACGAAGCTTATAACCCTATACCCTTATTGGATAAGACTATGAAACATGAAGAGTTACCTGAAAATCATTCAGATCCGTTATTAAACGTTCTGCATATCGCCATTCGATTCGCTATTAGAATTCTTGCTTGTTTGATGGTGTTAGTAATCTATTGGAGCATTGCAGACGTTGTTTATGTTCTGTATCAAAAACTTTCTTCCCCTCCTATTTTCCTCTTAGATGTTGAAGATATTCTGCAAACTTTTGGTGCTTTTATGCTGGTACTAATAGCTGTTGAGATATTTATAAACATTCGATTGTATCTTGGCTCGAATGTTATCCCTGTAGAATTAGTAGTGGCTACAGCTCTAATGGCTGTTGCACGAAAGGTCATAGTGTTAGATCTCAAAATTGTATCGGCAGAGCAAATTATAGGTCTTGCTTTAGTCACAATTGCTTTGGGAGTGACGTATTGGTTAATCAAACATAAAAACAACTGAGTCCAAAATAAGACTAAAAAAACAATCAATTTAGGCTTTCATTGATGTTCAATTAGTCTCGTCACTTTGAAGTCGCGACATGATTAAAACGGCTTATTTTTCGCTTACAGCAGCTTCAGGATGGGCTTTCAAACTAAGTTCTAACAGTTCTTGGTGCGCATCTTTCATATGCTGCGCCAATTCGTGTATATCAGGCATCAGCTTTTGACAAGAAATCAATCCAAAGTCGAGCCAGCCGTTGTAACTTTGCAATGTGATGTTCAATCCCATTCCGTGATAAGGGATCGATACTGGGTAGGTACTGATCTGTTTGGCGCCTGCAAAATACAGCGTAATGTTAGGACCTGGAACATTAGAAATCAGCACGTTGGCAAACGGTGGTACCGAGTTTGCAACTCTGGTACGAGTTAACGTCGAGGCGATACTACTCACTAACCAGGGAGCACCGATTGAGGGAAAGTCAGTGGGCAGAATGGCTTTTACATCAGACATCAGTGTTTTGGTGTGGGTGGAAGAAACATTGATGGCCTGGAGCCGCTCCAGAGGGTCTTTGATATTAGTTGCAAGACTCATTCGGGCCATAGACACTTGGTTACTGAGTTCGGTGTTGCCTTCAGGGCGCACACTGACTGGTATAGCAGCCAACAAAGGTTCTTCAGCGTAAAATCCCTCATCCTTGAAGTAGCGATTCATACCCTCCCCAGAGATTGCCATAACCACATCATTAAGACTGACATTATTGAGTTTAGCGATTTTTTTACTCTCGGCGTAAGGAATAGAAAAACGTGCAAAACTACGTTGATTAGTAATAGTAGCGTTAAGTGGTGTCTTGGGTGCAAGCCAGTTCATGCGATGTGCATTGCTTCCGTCAGGGGACTTAGTGGGTCTGAGCATGGCCAAAGCTTTGAGTGTTAGCTTTGGCACGTTTTTGGTCAATTTAATTGATTGGCTAATGTTATGCATCACACCTGACGCGGTAAGTTCAGCAATACCATAGTTGTCAGCCCTGGCAGATTCTCTAAGGCGCTTACGTTTGTTCGCTGCGCGTGGCACTGCCGACACGTCCATAATGGCTTCCATTAATACTTGCCCGCCCATACCATCTAGCGCAGCATGATGCATTTTAGAATAGAGTCCCACATACCGGGTGCCCTCAGGAGAGTCTGACGGAACGGGTAAACCATCGAGTATATGCATCTCCCATAAAGGGCGGCTGCGATCAAGCAAGCTAGAATGCAATCGAGCTACCAGTTTATCCACACTCCCCCTAGTCGCAGGTGGCGGTACAATCACATGTCGAATATGGTAGTCAATATCGATAGCCTCGTCCATAACCCAAATCGGATTAGCGATATCGAATGGCATATTGATTAACTTGCGCTGAAAAATAGGTGCCATGTGCATGCGATTTTGAATGTGGGTTCGCACATCCTCCATAAAATCACCTTCATAATCTGCAGGCAGCTCTAATATGCTTAGGCCACCAACATGCATCGGCGTTTCAGGTGATTCTAAGTGTAAAAAGGCCGCATCTAAGCCGCTAAGGTGATCCATTGAGTTTCCTTTCTGGTTGATGAAAAACGTCTTTCTGTGGTCCCTTTCATATGGACTACATTACTTGCCTAAATACCAACAATAACCAAGCCTACATTTATTAATTACACACAAACGTTTTGCATAACTTGATTAACCTCATATCAGCATGAAGTGAGGGAGAATATTTAATACTGAATTTAAAGTACCGCTAATTTTTGTTTAAAGCAACGGCCGAATATGTAGGCTTTGCATCTAAAGAATATAAGAGGCATGTTCCATATTACTATGAAAAAATAATGGATTGAGCCAACTATTGTCTAAATAATCAATTTGTCGATTCGTTAAATCGTATTGGCAATGAGTTATGAAACAATCTGCCTTGCCTAGTTTTATAATGTAAGACTGACATTGTATTAAAAGATGATGATGAATGCCCTTATAAAACTTTACTACGCCCTAGTAATACTCTGGGTCTTAACTTTAAAATTTCGACTAATAATAGCTTCTCGGTGGATAGAGTCATTCTGTCAGCTATACCTAAAACTCTTTGCTCTATGGGCAGAAGTGCTGATAAGCGAGCCATATAAAACTGGTAAACCGCTTCTTTACCTGCGGCCAGAAGTGGACTGGCTAAAACTAACTTGCCTTGGATGAAGTATGTGTTGATGTCACCTAGCGAGAGCAAAATAGGTTTGGTACGGACTTTAAAGGGTTTTAACGTTTTTTTAGCACAAAACCTATTAATATTAAGCGCTGCATGAAGCCCCATGTCTAGGGCTATACTGGCTTGCTTAGGTAATGAGTTTGATAGCGTAGCAGAATCACCTGCAACAAAAACACTACTAAACTCTGTAGTTTGTAAGTACTCATTAACTGCTAATCCATTAGAAGTAATCGGTGTATTGATGTCGTTAAGATAATCAGGCAGCTTGGTTCCAGCAGACCAAATGGTTACGTCTGAATCGATAGATTTGTTGTCACTGAAATGGATACTAGATTGTTTAACTTCAATGATTTTTTGGTTGAAGTGAAAACTAACTTGGTAGCTTTTACATTGGCTTATAACGTCATCAGACAACTTTTCTGGCAAGGCTTGTACCAATCTTGAGGCACTGTCGATGACGTTAATGTGCAATTGCTTGTTTGATGCGTATTTGCGTAATAATTCACCCAAAACTTCTACGCCGGTAAAACCTGCGCCAACAATACTGATATTAAGGGGGTGTTTATTATTGTTAAGAACGGCCTCAATATCGTTGTGTATTTGTATTACATCATCAGCAGTACGAAATCCATATGCATATTCGCTAGCGCCTTTAATGCCATAGTTTGATCGTGAATGGCCAGATGCAATCAACAATACATCATAATTGAGTATTTGTTTGTCATCTAACGTGACGGTTTGCAAAGCGCCGTCAATGCTAGAGACAGTTTGGTTAATAAAGCGGTGCCCTAATCTTGTGATGATGGTGTCTAGATTTAAACTTAGGCTGGTTTCTTTTTTAACATCTGACAAAATCTCATGGATGTTAGGTGTCCACTGAAAATCCTGCTTCGCATCGATGACGGTTACGTCATGGCTTTTACATAGCTTGCTTACGGCAGTAAGACCAGCGAAATTAGCGCCAATAACTATAATGCGAGACTTTTTTCGATTGAGTGTCAAAAGGAATTTCCTGAATAGTGAAAGGCGGTAAATGAATAATGGTTAGATTAACATTTAAATGGGATTACTACACAGACAGCGATGTTAATTCAATTTAATGTTTAGGTACTTTTGAACATTTACAATGGTTGTCTGGGTAACAGTCTGGATAACAATTAAATAAATTTATCTAACCTCAATTAACATTTCATTGCGACGCCACATAGGTAACGTTAAAGGTCCATTGTAGCCAGCTTTTACTGGCTCACTGATAGCCTCGTAACCATTTTCAGTCATCCAAGTTTTAAGGATGCGGGTGTATTTTTCTACGTTACTGTCACTCAACGTTCCACTAAATTGAATGCTAGCCACTTTATAATCTTTGAGCTCACTCACATATACTTCAGGGTTAGTGGGTTTAGGCGTTGTGGCTAATGTGAAATTTTTTGGCATCACGAATGACATCATCGAGTTGTCGGCACTGTCCTTCATAAACACAGGTGCAGTCATCGATATTTCTGCGCCTTTTGTTGCGTCCTTTCTCACGTCTTTTTTCACGTCTTTTTTATCGTTCATAATGACGGGAGCCGTCATAGCAATTTCTGTTGCCCCTTCATTATCGCCGGTAATATAGCTGAACAATTTTCTAAATGCGCTGTTACCACTTTCACTGGACATACTAGTAGACACCAATACCATTGAATCATAGTTACGCACTTCAATTTTCTGAGCCTCGTCGGCTT
This sequence comes from Paraglaciecola sp., assembly GCA_034111205.1. GTDB lineage: Bacteria > Pseudomonadota > Gammaproteobacteria > Enterobacterales > Alteromonadaceae > Paraglaciecola. The sequence continues at coordinate 15,968 of JAWUXT010000166.1, forward strand.
TTAGAAGAGTATAGGGAGCTGTTTCAACATCACTTTGGCCCACAACTGAACACCCAGTCACAAATATTGATGTCAATATTGATAATATAATTTTCATTTTACACCCTTCCGTTATATTTCTATTAAAATTTATTTTTGGGTCGCGCATTTATAAGATATAAACAGGTTACAAACCTTATTTACGTCTTAATCACATATTTTAAATATCAATAGGAAGAGATTGCCAGCGTAAATTTGCCACCATATTCCATTGCTTGTTTATTTGATAATATCCGCCCAACGTAACCCCTAGCGGAAGCACACTGCCTACTTGGTATTGTGAGTAAACAGAATTATTTTGCTCGTCTGCATGAACACCAAACATAAACGAAAAATCACGGTCTTTTATTCCGTTCAATCTATCGCTATCGTTAGTATCAAGCTCATTAGGTGCCAAATTTAAACTCAATGCAAAGGACGGCTCTCCCCGCTCAAATCCGCTGAGCTTTTAGGCCAAAGAGGGGCCACGCCAACTGAACCTTTTTCCTTCGTAAGTGATGATGGATAATACCTTTACTTCGGTATCTGTTCCTAGGTATGGATTAGACGGAAAGATAGTCGCCACTCCAGCAGACCATTGAGCCAATAACATCGGGCTGTACAATAGGCTAAAACTAAGTAAAGCTAAATATTTCATCAATATTCCGGATAATAAATAATGCTAAAATCATGACAAATTATACCCTGCAAGCAAAGATCAAGATCACTTCAACACAGCACCAACCTTTATTTTTCCAATTTACCTTTGTTATTCGATATTGCTTTCATCCCCAATATTTTGTTACCTAACCTGAACTTGGGTTAATACGTGCCGCGAGCCTAAAATAATTTCAATATAAACAGTACGTTAGGACGTAACAACTGATTTGCAAAGGTGTTTTATGCATCCAGTGCGGTTATTATTGTGTTTATCGAGGCGAGCTTGTGAAGGAATAGCCAGCTATTGAGAGCAAGTGTACGAGCATATTAAATTTTGAAACTCGCACAACTAAATAAAACCCGCTGTCCGACGGGTTTGTGCCAATACCCACCATTCGGAGTCACTTCAGTTAAACTGATTTTAGCGATAAATTGTCAGTCTAGTTCGCAGCCCAAAAGGGGAGCTAAAGACCTAAAGCTGACGTTATAGGTTTCAAAATATCAAACCATATTGAGCCGAAAATCATCATGCGATTAATCAAACTTGACTGACGGCAATGAGCGATCAAGAGTCATACGACTGAATGAGTCGCGACTGGCAAGTGATCGCTCTTTATAATCATAAAGTCCGTATTTTATTTTTGTTTAAGAACCACAAATTCCTCCACAAAGCGGGCACTGGATTAGCAGGATGACAAATTAACTTCTCTCACATAACGCTGTATATGAAGGTAGGTATAATGAGGTTTTGTAAAAACTCCCACTTCGCTTCCTATTATGTAAATTTAGCTGGTCTCCTTTTGCTTTTTGAGTTGAACACATTTTCGGGGTGAAAAATTCGGATATACTCAATTAAATCAATAGGTAACGCCTAGTTATTTTAACGAATGAAATCAATTCTAGTAATTAGATATACGAAATGATCGATATTAAGCGTTATGGTGCCTCTGGAATTTTTCTCGAGAGCGAGACTTAGGGAGTGAAGGTTTGACTGAAGCAGAATTGCTGGCGATAGCCATGACGAGTTGGGGCAATGCGCTCACTTGTATTGCCTTGTGGCTAACGGTACTTTCAGGTTATTTGGTTACCGCCTACGTTGCGGGTAGCAATATGACTCACTCTCAAATATATTTTGTCAATTTTCTTTTCTTAGGTGCAGCTCTAGGATTGCTATCAGGTCACGGAGCGTTTGCGCAAACGAGTATCAAAGCAGAAGTTTTAGCGTTTGCAATGAGTACCCAACGCACAGAGCCTCCAAATGGGTATGTGGCTTGGGTCGTTCTGGTGTTCTATATAATTGCAACATTTGCGAGTCTGAAGTTTATGTACGATATACGTTGCACGGATGCAGGTAAGTGACAAGCCAAGGAAATGGTCCGTCATGTTCTGCTACTGGCACCATAACAAGGCAAGGCTGCAAGGGCGCTTCGCGCCAGGACACGCTTACGCGCACCCCAGCTTGTAGTGTTAGCGACCGTCCGCTTTTAAACAGCTCAATATATTAAATCGAAAACTCACTGCAACTGTTATGGTGGCAAACGAGATCGTCAAAACCCGTTTTTTCGAGTCACCACTATGACCGCTTTTGGCTAGCTGTTGTCGTAAACATCAACAAACACCTAATGTCCGCAATGTCGGATCCAATGCCATTCACTTAAACATTTAGTACAACCTTTCATAGGCGATAGGGTGTTTATCTACACTCATCCTGACGTGTGGCCGATCGAATTTTCTATCTGGCCTATATGCATTGGTTACTTGAGATATTTTTTCAATCATTAGCCAACTTAATCCATCATTCGAAATGCACATTAACAACCTAACTACATTATCTTTAAGTTGGCTAAGGGCGTGAGTTACATTGATTTTGTATCTGTATTTCCGAACGTTAGACTTAACTTTGTTCGCTTCAATAATCGCAATTGAAGCTAGATTTTTAGTCAGTGTTTTTGCATGGATATCTTGTAAAACAGCTTCCACTGAAACCCCTGAGAAGTTTCAGTACAAGGGAAATCTATGATCTCACTCATATTACCTGAAGCAACAAACGCCTTAATGATGTTAGACGAATCAAGAGTTGCGCGGGTACAAAACTCAATACCTTTGGCTAAATGATATTTGAAAAAACATACTGCGGGACAACCACGATCATAAACAATGACATCGCCTTTTTGTGCGTGTTCCTGGTGTTTTAATGCCATGTTTCTTTCGCCTGTCGAGTGCGGTTCAGGCGCTGTTGGGCTTAGATGTTGTTATTGAATAAAAATACTGTATGAACTACTGTATAGATAATTCATTAACAAGGCTAACTACCATGAATAAAGCAGATATTAGAGCGTTGGAAGCTCAACTCACCGAATTGCCTCATTCCCATAAAAAACATTTTCTCAGTTTGTTATCACAGCTTATTGAATCTCAGGCGGCATCCTTCATTGATAGCTCGTCAGACATCACATGTTGCCGCCATTGTACTAGCCCACAAATTAAA
>JAWUXT010000167.1:0-13722 GCA_034111205.1 Paraglaciecola sp.
TTTGAGACGCCCAATATGGGACCCACTATGGATGTAGGTTGGGCTAATATCGATTTTGAAAGCATTAAAATTAACACCACAAATGCCCATAAAAACAAAATGGAATCTTTGCTTAAAGAACATGATTTGTTTATTAACCCCTATCACGTGTTAGAAGGTCGGGCGGACATCGCCATACCTAATATTGCAAATAAAATTGATGCACAGCTACTCATTTTAGGCACGGTAGGCAGAACCGGTTTATCAGGGGCTTTCATCGGAAATACCGCGGAACATATTTTAGCAAATATGAACTGCGATATATTGACCCTAAAACCAACTTTATAACTAGCAGTAAGGCAATACTTCATGCAAACCATTAATAAAATACTAGTCGATATTGATCCTGATAAACAAGAGCAACCTGCACTTAACAAAGCATTACACTTTGCTAAAAAACAACCTATTACCATTAAATTATTAAGCTGTCTGTATTATCCTTCTGTGGTGGCCAGTAATTTTCTGACGCCAAAACAACTAGAGAAAACCCAGGCCGAAATCATCAAAATGAATCAGGCCAAACTCAATAAATTGATTACGCAACACTCTCATAAAAATGTGACATATGAGACACAAGTTATGTGGCATTCGCCCATTTATCAAGGCGTATTAATAGTAGTAGACAGCTTCAAGCCTGATTTAGTAATAAAAGGGACTCATCAACATAAAGTCATAGCGAGGCGACTGTTTACTCCGACAGATTGGTATTTGCTTAAAGCCTGCCCAGTACCCATTTTATTAGTTAAAAATAATAAATGGACTAAAAATACCTGTGTAGTTGCTGCTATCGATCCTGAGCATAACTTAAGCAAAAAAAGTGAGCTAGACAAGAGTATTCTCAAAGCTGGCTTTTCCATGTCTTCAAGCTTGAGTATGCCTTTGCACGCTTTACACTGCTTTGATCCTAGCTATTGGGATATATTACTTGAAGCAGTCGATAAAAGTGGCATGTGGGCAGATGTATTTTCTGTTGATGAACATCAAAATGAATCCATGGTACTTGAACAATTAAGGTATCAACATAATGTGAAATTTGCCAATGAATGCTCTGAATATGTTCCCAACAGTGAAAATCAACATATTATTTCTGGCGATATAAACCATGTACTACCAAAAACGTTAGCTCAACTTGGAGCTGGTATTTTAGTATTAGGTACTACCTATCGCACGGGTTTATTAGGTAGCACAGCTCAAAGATTAGTGGAAACAGTTGACTGTGACTTGCTAGCAGTAAAACCAAAAGGCTTCGAAGCACCGTTCCATTGATTGAGAAGCCGAATGGTGTAGAGAATATAATCAATCGATAATAAGTAGCGCTATATATGGCGCTAAATTAAAGACAAAGATAAATACCTTAAAAAGCCCCATGCCGCAATAGTTGACTAAATCGAACTGTTGTTCGGTTAAGTTAAACCATTTTCCATGCATCAGGTGTAACCAGTCATGGCCTAAACTGAAGATTAAAAACCATATCAACAACATAGAATAGTTAATCATTGTGCACCATGCGAAAAAACTAACTAACTCTGTAATAAGCATAATAAAGTCCTTAAAAAAATTGGTCGCTGCAATACTATCTATTTGACTCACTTACATCTTGATCCACATCAGGTTCGATGTGTACCACAACGTCTTGAATATCAAATTTATGGGCTAACACACTCTCAATATTATCGGCTATTTGGTGTGATTCTAGAGTACTAAGGCTGGCAGAAACAGTCACAGTGACATCAGCTACTTGCCCCTTTCCTGTATCTCTAGAACGAATATTACCTGCAGTTATCACCGCTGGAATATTGTTAACCGCGGCTTTTAATTCCTCTGGGGGGTAACTGCTCTTATCAACCAATATCGGAATTGCCCTTTGAAAAAGTTTGAACGCCAAATAGAAAATAATACTCGATACAATTAGCGCAAATACAGTGTCTATCCAATAATATCCGCGAGCCGCTAATTGCCATCCGACAATCACCACTGCGCTGGTCAACACATCACTTAAGGTGTGGGTGGCGTCTGCATGTAATATTTCAGATACTAAGCGTTTAGCCCAATAACGTTCCCAGAACATCAAACTTGTATTGATTACCAGCGAAAAAATTAATATAACCAACCCCAACATACTTTGTTCAACTGGCTGTCCAAAACGCTCGACTGCATTAACTATCACTTCAAATGCGACTATGGTTAACAATGACGCGAGTCCAAACACAGCTAATTGTTCAAATTTCTGATGACCATAAGGATGGGAACTATCGGCAGGTGATTCAGATATTTTTACTGCTAACCAAGCAAAAAGGTTATTTGCTAAATCAGTGAGGGAGTGCACAGCATCTGCTATTACTGCAGATGATCCGGTCATCACCCCAACCGTCATTTTGCTTGTAGTGATCAGTGCATTTGCACTGCCTTCAATAAGCAGAACCTTTCTAACGTTCATCGTTTCACCTTTGTTAAACGCAATGTACATTTTCGTCAAGACGACGATATCAGCTTATTTTCAAAATTAATTGATCAGGGTCAATGAGCAAGTTAGAGTATTTCCTAGAATGACACTAACCCGAATAGATACGAGTCTTAACAGTGAAAGTCGTTTTTTTATTACTAAACCCTATGACCAAGAATACTTTGAACATGACGCTAACTCTGATAAATGTGAGGTCTATGTGTGAAAGTCGCTTTTTTTAATACTAAACCCTATGACCAAGAATACTTTGATCGTGCAAACTCTGCTGGTACTCACCAAATACGTTATTTCTCATCTCACTTAGATATCGAATCCACATCACTTATCAGTGATGAAGAAGTAGTCTGTGCTTTTATTAACGACAATTTAAATGCACAGGTGTTACATAAATTAAAAGATAAAGGGATTGAACTTATTGCTCTTCGTTCAGCAGGATTTAATCATGTGGATGTGGCCTGTGCGAAACAACTTTCACTGCCTGTGGTGCGTGTTCCTGCCTACTCTCCTTATGCAGTGGCAGAACATGGGGTGGGTTTATTGTTATGTTTAAATCGAGGTATACACCGCGCTCATAATCGCATACGTGAAGGTGATTTTTCACTTCGTAACTTAATGGGTTTTGACTTACATGGCAAAACAGTTGGGGTAATAGGTACGGGGAAAATTGGTCAATCATTTGCTAACATCATGTTAGGTTTTGGCTGCAACGTTATTGCTTATGATGTAGTTCACAATGAACAGTGCATTAAGTCTGGTGTTACATATGCCTCACTTGAGCACCTACTTAGTCATGCTGATGTTATTTCACTCCATTGCCCACTTACCCCTGAGACATATCATTTGATAGATCAAAATGCGTTGGCTAAAATGCGTGATGGCGTCACTATAATTAATACCAGCAGAGGCAAACTTGTTGATACCAAAGCCATCATAAATGGACTTAAATCAGGTAAAGTAGGTTTATTGGGACTTGACGTTTACGAAGAAGAAGAAGCGTTGTTTTTTGAAGACTTTTCTGCCCAAGGTATACAGGACGACTTGTTAGCCAGATTAACGACCTTCCCAAATGTTATTGTTACCAGTCATCAAGGCTTTTTTACTCGAGAAGCTATGCTCAACATAGCGCAAACCACCCTTTCGAATATCAGCCAATTCGAACAAGATGGTAGCGTTCAAAATGGCGTAGTTTGATATTGAAAATTAATTGATCAGTATCAATATAAACATGACGGTAAAAAGCATACTTCACTTCAGCTTATTGGAGACGACTATGACAACTACCAACCATGTTAAACGATATGAACAACTAAAAGTGCTCAATGCACAACTAATATCAGAAATACCAGAGGTTATGGCTGGCTTTGGGGAATTACATTCTTCAGCGGTTGCCGAAGGTGCTCTGAGTACAAAATCAAAAGAATTAATCGCTCTGGGTATAGCTATAGCGGTGCATTGTGACGTATGTATTGCATTCCATGTTCATGATGCTTTAAACGCTGGGGCGAGTAGGCAAGAAACAATGGAAGCAATAGGCGTAGCCATCTTAATGGGTGGTGGACCGTCCATGGTTTATGGCTGTGAAGCTTTAGAAGCCCTGAATGAGTTTGAGCAACAACAAAATCCACCTATTTAGCTATGTCGCAAAAAGGTTAGGCAATCCTAGCTTGTATATTGTTGGGTTGACGAACTTTAGCTGCAAGTAACACATGAGGTCCACGTTCATGTAATAGACATTGATTTAGTTTCCCAAGGTCCATAATCTTGACGCGGCGTTTTTCCACCTCAATAATATTTTCATTTTGTAACAGAGTGAGTAACCGACTAACCGTTTCAATCGCCATGCCTAAATAATTGGCAATATCCACTCGAGTCATACTCAAATCAAACACCTTGCCAGATAACCCTCTCTTTTCAAATTGTGAAGACAAGTCCAATAGAAATGAGCTGAGGCGCTCAGCAGAGTTCATGTTGTTTAAACTAAGCAAGAATTTATCTTCACTATTCAGTGCATGACTCATGCCCTGCAGCAAGTTGTATCTGATGCTTGATGAATTCGCCATGGCCTTATCCAACTCTCCTAAACCAATACGACACACACTGCTGGTTTCCAAGAACTTTATTGATTGTGCATGGGATCCATTGTCAAAACCATCCAGACCAATCAAATCACCAGGATAGTGAAAGCTGCTAATTTGCTCATGACCACTATTAGCGATAACTGAAGATTTTGCTGACCCACTACGTAAGATATAAATAGCATCAAATGTCTGGCCAGCTCCAAATAATACGTCCGACTTATGGTATACCTTATGAGATCTTACTTTTAGTTCTACAATACTTTTGTCAACTTTACTAAAGCACATACCAGACATGATGCAGTGTTGGCAAAGTGAAGGCTGCTGTGTTGTTTTTTTAGACATATTACAATCCTAGAGGGTAGCTCAAAGGCTAACTGCCATTGATATGGATCAAGATTTAATAATGAATAGCTGGGCATTGGGGTATTCGTGATTCTGCGTAGTTTATTTCAGAAAATACCTAGCAAACGAATTTAAAAAAATAGTATTTTGGCAATACTCAAGCCCCTAGGCAGGGATCTTAAGTGGCATATCACTGTTTTTTAACAACCTTGGTGGTTATCTTCTTTTTTAAGCATGTCTTTGGTCACTAATACTATGCCATCTTGGCTAATACGAAACCCCCGAGCAATGTCATGTTCTTTGTTGCACCCAATACTCATTCCTTCAGGTATTCGGCAGCCAGTATCAATAATTGCGCGCTTAATTTTAACATGCTGAGCAATATCAACTTGAGGTAGGATCACCGACTGTTCAATTTTACTATATGAGTGAACATGCACATCTGAAAACAACAATGATTGACTAATTTCGGCACCAGAAACAATACAACCACCTGACACAATTGAATCCACAGCATAGCCACGATGGGCATCATCATTAAAGACAAATTTGGCTGGAGGTGATTGTTTCAAATGCGTCCAAATCGGCCAATCTTGATCGTAGATATTTAATTCTGGGGTGATAGCAATAAGATCCATATTGGCCTGCCAAAATGCATCTAAGGTTCCCACATCGCGCCAATACGGAGCAGATTGTTCATCATCAGAAAGGAACATAAACGCCATCACATGATTAATATTAATTGCAGCGGGAATAATATCTCTTCCAAAATCATGCTGCGAGTCTGGGTTTTTAGCATCCGCTATCAGTTGCTGAATGAGGAATTCTGTATTGAACACATAATTGCCCATGGATACTAATGTGTAATCAGGTTTGTCTTTGAGGGGACAAGGTTTATCAGGTTTTTCATAAAAATCAGTAATCCGATTGTGTTCATCCACGCACATCACACCGAAGGCACCTGCCGCATCTTTAACTGGCATCTCGATACAAGATATCGTCATATCTGCACCACTTTCGACATGTTGGACTAACATATCGCCATAATCCATTTTATAGATATGATCACCTGCCAGCACCACAACATACTTAGGTACATGTTCACGAATAAACTCAATGTTTTGATACAACGCATCCGCCGTACCTTCATACCAACTGGGAGAATATTGCTGGGACGCAGGTAACAGTTCAACGTATTCACCTAACTCACGATTTAAATGCCCCCACCCTCGAGACAAATGACGTATTAATGAATAGGCTTTGTATTGGGTCATGACCCCAATCTGCCTTATCCCTGAATTAATACAATTCGACAACGGAAAGTCAATCACTCTGAATTTCCCGCCAAAATGAATCGCCGGTTTAGCTTGGTATTTAGTTAACTCACACAAACGACTGCCTTTACCTCCTGCAAGGATCAAGGCTAAGGTATCTCGTGTGATCTGACTAACGTAACGTGAGTTGGAGGAGATCATAGTGATTATCTGATTTTAGTATGGCTGATAATTGTTGTCTAAATTCTGACTGTCAACACATCGCACTTCACTCCATGCAATACACCATTGGCAGTAGAGCCTAGTAATAACTTCAAACCACTTTGACCATGGGTACCCATAACAATCAAATCGGCCTTAATACTTTCAGACAACTCATGAATTTCATCGACTGCTGAGCCAATCGGCGCATATATTTGATCGTCTGGAATGTGATGCTTTATAGCTAATTCTAAAAGTGTTGCATTTGCACTTTCTTGATTATCATTCACATAATCCGTACCTACCCCAACCCCGTATGATTCAAAATAAACCTGCGGAAAAGTGACATAAACAAGACTAATTTGCGACGGACTTTGAGCAATATTCAGAGCTCGTTCTAACACAGGTTTGTAATCAGAAAAGAGATCCAGCGCGACTAAAATATTTTGATAACTATCCATATTTAATTCACCTATAAAATGAAATTCTAGCTTACTGATTTAACATGTCGTTGATAATATATTGTGGAAACCTACTCGGCTAAAAACGTCCATAAACGATTTAAAAATTCTCATCTAATTAGAACTCAAAGATACGGCGGGATATTGATCTGCATCAAACTGTCGATTCACATATAAAAAAAATTTATCTATATTTGATTTAAATCTGCTTAGATTAGTTCTAATTCACTACTTGTAATTGAACAATTATTTAGATTTACGATATACCCTGTGGGCCAACATTTAAACTACTTACATCGATAATGTTCTGTACATATAAACCATAAATCAGTAAATTATATTAGAATATTGGGTATAACATTTATAATGTTGTCGTTTAAAGACGGAAAGGTTCTTAATGAGTTCTAAGTTGGAACAGAAACTAGCAGAGTTCCGTGTCACCTTTGTTGCTGAGTTTAATGACAAACTTGCGTTGTTGATTAGGTTATGGTCAGAAGCGATAACGTCTCAAACCATAGACGCAGTCAAAAAATTTAGATTTGAAGTTCACAGTCTTAAAGGTTCTAGTGGCGCACTCAACTTTTTAACGCTGAGTGGCAGGCTCGGAATGATTGAAGAAGAATTGGCCCCCTGCGAAGAGCAAATTAGCAGTTTTAATAGTGTTATTGCTTTCATTGATCGACATATGAATTCGATGATTGAGGCATCAAGAAACGATCCGAATCTTTTACTTATTTTAAAAGAACCCCCCTCTTCTCTTGGTGAATTACGCGAACCACAAAAAAGCAAAGAAGACATCAGCTTACTGACTTATCATGACATTAATGTTGCTTTAATTGATGACAATGAAAACACATCAGCGGTTAACGCAAAACTTCTAGCTGGATTTGGCTTTAAGATTAAGCAGTACAATTCAATCGAACAGTTCGAAAATGTGTTAGCACAAAATACATTTAATTTAGTGTTAATGGATACTGAAAACGCAACTAACCAAATTGAACAAATGTTTGCATTTGCTGCCAAACTGAAAACATTCAATACCGACGTATTTGTATTATCTTCCTCTAGTTCTTTTGAAAATAGACTTGCGGCAGTAAGAGCTAAAGTTAATGAATACCTTTTAAAACCGGTTAACATCACGAGCTTAGTATCCAAAATTCGCAAAAACTTTAAAATAGATTTAATCAGACCTTATAGAATATTATTGTTAGATGACCATGCTTTAGTAGGTGGTTTTTATAAATCATTACTCGAGGACGAACACGTTGAAGTGCTGGCAATAAGTCGAGCCGAGTCAATTATGATTGAATTAGAATCATTTCATCCTGATGTATTTTTGTTAGACATGCACATGCCAAACATCAGTGGTTTGGAAGTAGCGCGGTTACTGCGCCAACAAGCCAAATATGATTATGTGCCGATCATTTTCCTCACTTCTGACGATAATATTAAAACCAAGCTTGAAGTATTGGAATGTGGTGCTGATGATGTCATCCCCAAAAATACTCCTCCTAACCTTATCGTTCAACAGGTTGATAGTCGGATTCAAAGAGGTCAGGAAATTCGCTATCTTGCATCTAGGGATAGCTTGACAGGTGTACTCAATCACGGACAAATCATGGAAGCTGCAGCTAATGCTTTTAGGCTTGCTCCACGCCAACAGCGACCTACTGTGATAGTGATGATTGATTTAGACCATTTCAAAGGAGTGAATGATACATATGGTCATGTGACCGGCGATAAGGTACTTATTTCATTAGGACAATTATTACTTCAATCAGTGCGCGACACTGATTATGTTGGCCGCTATGGCGGTGAAGAATTTATGGTGGTATTTAGTGATGCGACTCCTAGTGTCATCGAGAGTAAGATGAACAGCATTTTAACCGCCTTTTTACAGATTAATTATTCTTTTGGTAAACAATCCTTTCATTGTAGTTTTAGTGCTGGTTTGGCCAGCTCAGCGCATCATGAGAAGCTCAGTGAGCTTATATCTGCAGCCGATGCCGCTTTATACAAGGCCAAAGATGAGGGAAGAAGTAAAGTCTGTGTGCATGCTTAGTATAACGAAAAGTGTTTAATACAAGTATATCACCGCTTAACCCAAACTCAGTTTAATCGGTATTGCGACTCATCATCAAATAGGTCGCTATCCACATCCTTGTTATATCACGCAAACTCAATCGGTTTCATATGTTCAATAATCTGTCGATTGTCACACATCTGTTTAAACGCTTGTCCTAAGCGATCACTTTGTGAAATAACAGCTTGCCAATATTCAATACGTTGCGCTGCAGGCATGGTTTCAAAGTCTTTTCTGTCGGGGATTTTACCGAAAGGTAAACTAGCTACAAATTCGTCAGAAGGCACCAACATTACCACGTCATCGTAACTGCTAGCATGAGGTAAACGCTTTTTAAGTGATTTATCGAACCAGCCTGGTATAGGTTTTGAGTAGAAGTGCGGATAAAGCACTAGGCCTTTTTGGGGCCCAAACGTTAGGTCAAAATGATAATCAATGATGCCACCGTCGCGATACATTCCTTTTGGTGCTCCATCAATATTCTTTACTCCTTCAATCACAATGGGAATAGAGCCTGAAGCCATCAATGCTTGGGGTAAATTTTTAGCGGTAAGAGCAACTGAATATGTAGGCATGTTATTCGGATCGGTGATCTTTAAATCAGAATTAGGCGACGAAAATAGAAAACGTTGGTAAAACTTTTCTAACCATTTCCTCTTCAGCGCGTTAGCACTAGCGCTGGCAATTAACCCCGTCATTTGCAATGGTTTTGCTTCGAATTGGGTTAAGCCCTTACACTTTGCCACAATAAAATGTGCTTTAATGATGCGGTTGTTGATGATTTCTTCGCTGCCGTTTTCACCTAATACGTAATTTAGCAGCTCGGTGCCACTTGCAGTGATTTCTTTAGCTGTCGGTTTATCAGAATAAACAGTATGCGAATAACGCTCTGCTAAGCGATTAATTGCAGACAACGGATCGTTTTGCGCAAAACAGGCAAATCGAAATGCCCCCGCAGAAGAACCCACAGTATTAAGTGGTCTGTTACGCTCAGCAAAAAATTCAGAGAAAATATAACGGTCAAGCCCTGCTAACACAAACCACTTAGGGCCGCCGGATGCACCCAACATATAATCAAATAAATCAGCACTAAAGCCTTCTTGCTTTATACGTGCAAAGGCATTTTTCCCCGCATAAATGTCCAAAACCTGCATACTATTCCTTTTATACTCGAATGCTAATTACCTGGTTCAATTTCAGCGTTAATGGCACAAACCACGTCAGCTGAAACTTTTATCACGGCATGATAACGGCTATACCACTTTTTTTTATAGTTATTAAAACACCGCCACTAAGTTTAACAACTTGAGCAATAGATGCATCTAAATCAGCGACCTTAATATATATCATGCATGGTGCATTACACAGGTAAGTCTTGATTTACCTCTTTAGCATGATAAACACCAGCAACAGCTGCTTTCAAATCTGGCGGTTGCATAGCGTAATCGCCAGATTATCCCTCATTCACAGAGCTTCGTTGCCATCCAACAACAGATGTATAAGAATCCCTTACATGTTGTGTATTAGGGTGGTTAAATAGAACCACCCTAAGGTACCTATTTCTGTATTACTCATAATAACCCCCTCACAAATGATGTAATTTCAAACAAGCTTTCAGCTATCGAGTGATTAACAACCAACAGTAATTTATTCATATATATCAGATTGTTAAGCAACATATAAACAGTACTCAACAGAGTTATCCACAGGAACAGTGGATAAACCCAACTTGACATCATTACCGCCAACTTTTTTGTTATCATATGTATAAAATGAATTAAGTATTGCTATATGCCAAAGATTAAATCTCAAACTATTCACAAGCTAAACCTCTCAGCTAGTTTAAAAACCAGAACTTATGATGGGATTATTTAGTCGCCTAGTAGAGGCCGGCACTCTGCCATCTTATAAAAAGGCCATAGACATTTATAGCCCATTAACAGGCACCGAACTGCCATTAGATGAGGTGCCACATGCACTTTTTAATGAACGCATGTTTGGCGAAGGCATAGCTATCAAGCCGTATGGTTACCAAGTATTCGCACCATTCGCTGGCACTATGCAGCACTTTCCAGAACTGGCTAATCAATTAAGAATAACAACAAACTAAAAGCATCACTATCGTCCTTTACCTGCGCCACCCTTTATCGTTATAGTCGCACTATTATAATTTTGATTAACTCAATAGGACACCATGACTACCCTGTACGGCATTAAAAACTGCGACACCATCAAAAAAGCTCGCGCTTGGTTATCAGCAAACAACATTGATTATACCTTTCACGATTACAGGCAAAATGGACTAGACACCCAATGGTTAGAGCAAGCCGCTCTGGCTTTAGATTGGGAACTGATGCTCAATAAACGCGGCACTACTTTTCGTCAATTAAGTGAAGAGCAAAAACAAGGGGTTGATAAAACGGCAGCTTTAGCATTAATGCTTAAACATCCAGCCATGATTAAGCGCCCCATACTCATCCATAACGATACGTATTTTATCGGTTTTAAAGCAGCACAGTACGCTGAGGTATTCTCATGAGCCGCACTCTTGATTTAACTAAAGATTTGATCAACAGAAAATCTGTTACCCCAGAAGATGCAGGTTGTCAGGAAATAATGGCGAACATTCTTACACCATTAGGGTTTGAAATTGAAGACTTAACCTTTGCCGACACTAAAAATATTTGGGCCCGCAGAGGGACCGAGGAACCGCTGTTTTGTTTTGCCGGGCATACCGACGTAGTGCCTTCAGGTCCAGAACAAAATTGGCAAACGCCGCCTTTTGAAGCGACCGAGAAAAATGGTTACATACATGGTCGTGGCGCGGCGGATATGAAAGGCAGTTTGGCCGCCATGTTAGTGGCCACAGAAAATTTTGTAAAAGCGAATCCATTACATCAAGGTTCGGTTGCTTTTTTAATTACCAGTGATGAAGAGGGGCCTTTTATTAATGGCACCACTAAGGTTATTGATACCCTAGAAGCCCGCAATGAAAAAATCACATGGTGTTTGGTCGGCGAACCTTCAAGTACTAACGAAGTAGGTGATGTAGTCAAAAATGGGCGTAGGGGGTCGTTAACCGGTGATTTATTGGTTAAAGGGATACAAGGTCATGTCGCCTACCCTCACTTGGCCAGAAACCCCATTCATGAATCCACGCTAGCACTCGCAGAATTGGCTAATACCCATTGGGATAAAGGTAATGACTCCTTCCCTGCTACCAGTTTTCAAATATCTAATATCAATGGTGGAACGGGTGCCGGAAATGTTATCCCTGGTGAATTGAAAATTTGCTTTAACTTAAGATTTTCGACAGAGGTAACCGATCAGCAGTTAATATCAAGAGTAACCCAAGTGTTAGACTCTCATAAACTTGATTACGACATTGATTGGACTTTTAATGGCCAGCCTTTCTTAACAGACTCTGGCAAGCTAGTGGCTGCCACACAACAAGCCATTCAACATTGTACTGGCCGAGAAACGTTGTTATCCACCGCCGGTGGTACTTCTGACGGACGTTTTATTGCACCAACGGGTGCTCAAGTCATTGAGCTTGGACCTGTTAACGCCACAATCCACAAGGTTGATGAGTGCGTCAAAATTGACGATCTCGATACGCTTGCTGAAATTTATCAAGACATATTGCAACGGCTGTTAGGATGATAACCCATGCACACATCTTAGGTAAAGATGAAGCTCTATTAGTCGAATGTCAAAATGGCTTTCGACTATTACCTGAAGTCTGTGCGGCATTCAAACAGATGCAAGCGACGGCGGCACAAGACAATGTAGACATACAAATAGTCAGCAGTTACAGAAGCTTCGACCGGCAATTGCAGATTTGGGGAAAAAAATGGTCTGGCAAAGCTAAGTTATTAGACGCGAATGAAAAAGTTTTAGATGTCACCGAGCTGTCCGACCAAGAAAAAATATACGCGATCCTAACATGGTCAGCGTTGCCGGGAGCCAGCCGTCACCATTGGGGCACTGACCTAGACGTATATGACAAAAAGGCTGTAGAAAAGAGTCAGCACAGCTTTCAGTTGGTTTGCAGCGAATACGATCAAGGCCCGTGCACCCGACTCAACAATTGGCTAAACGAACATGCCATTCAGTTTGGTTTTAGCAGACCTTATGCCGAATTTAAAGGCGGCATTGCTCGTGAGCCTTGGCATCTTAGCTTTCACGACAGCGCTGAAAAAATGTTTGCACAGTTAGATGAGCTGGCGCTGCTAAATAATCTCAGAAATTCGAATATTTTAGGTTTAGAGAGTATTGTGGCTAACATGCCTGAAATATATCAGCGCTTCGTTTTAAACAGAGGATTAATATGAGTATTTGGATAGTGGTAGTGATTATCATCTTGGTCTTGGGCTTTATTATCGGCAACATATTATTATTACAACAAAGTGCCAATCAAAAACTACCTAAGCCCAATAAAGATAATAATGCGTCGTATGACCGTTTTGAAGACAAAGATGATTAACTTCTTATTATGCACTTATAATTAGTGGTGATGGTGAATGCGGATCTTGATACTGGCCAACAAAGACATTGCTAGCAATTTAGCCCTAAACACTCTATTTCAAACAATGCCAGGTCAACACCAGTTCAAAGTTTTACTATCATCATCGGTTGGAAAAAATACAATAAACAAACCTCAATGTTTATTAGATTTAGCTTTTTTTGAGCAAAGCTTATTTAACCAAATACTGTTCCCTGCCTTACAACACAATCCTTCACCTGTGATGGGTAAACATCTCAGTTTTCATCAATTTAA
>JAWUXT010000168.1:0-14013 GCA_034111205.1 Paraglaciecola sp.
TGTTTGATTTGTCGTGCTGAGTATTCAGCAACAGGTAAATCAAAAGTCGTTGCAGCCACTATCGCTGCGCCTCGTGCTTGACCAAGCTTTAATGCTGAGTCTGGATTTTTCGCCATAAAGACTTGTTCTATGGCGAATTCGGTAGGTTGGAATTGGTGAATAATTTCTCTTACACCATCGAAGATTTGTTTTAACCTTGGAGCAAGCTCATCGCCTTGTAAACGAATACAACCGCTGCCAATATATTCGGATTTCTGACCGATTTTTTTAATTACCCCATAACCGGTAATGCGAGAGCCGGGATCAATACCCAAAATAATCGCCATTAGTGCATGACTCGAACTGTCATGGTTAACCATTTAAGGTAACGTTTGAGTTTATAAATTGGCATCTGGCACATATAAGGAGATAGCCTCACGATTAGTGTCCGACCACACTTTTTGCATCGCTGATACTTTGTCTAGCCATAAATAGGCAGAGTGTTCTGTTAACACTATGCCCTGTTCATTGGCCACTTCAACAGCAAATACATGTTCGGTATTGTAGGCTGTACCCGGTGGATAACGGTGTTTCCATCTATCGCGAATTTCATAGATATTGATTTTTTGGCAATCCTTTAGCTGATAACCTGATTGCGTAATATCAATATTGGTTTCTTCCAACACCTCACGCAGAGCCGTCTCAATTGGCTTTTCACCTTGCTCTAAGGTGCCTGTCACTGATTGCCAAAATTCGGGATCATCATTGCGCTGCATCACCAACACCTGCCCAGCACGGTTATATACAACAGTGAGGGCAGATTGAGGGATACGATAGTGTAATGTCATTGATAATTGAAATCAGTCAGTTTTCTTTTCTATTACCGTTTGAATTGATAGCTCTTTGAGTTGCTCTGGGTTGGCTTCACCCGGTGCATTTGTCAAGGGACAGGCAGCAGTGTTAGTTTTAGGAAACGCCATCACATCACGAATCGACGTTGCACCTGTCATCAGCATCACCAAACGGTCTAAACCAAAAGCTAAACCGGCATGAGGCGGCGCACCAAACTTTAATGCTTCAAGTAAGAAACCAAATTTCACTTCGGCTTCTTCATCACTGATACCTAACAATGAAAACACTTTTGCTTGCATATCTTGTTGGTGAATACGTACCGAGCCGCCACCTAGCTCACAACCATTGAGTACCATGTCATAAGCATTTGACAAGGCGCCTGCAGGGTTAGCCGCTAGTTCATCTGGGGTCATATCTCTGGGTGCTGTAAACGGATGATGCAATGCATGGAACTGGCCATCAAATTCTTCAAACATAGGAAAGTCGACTACCCAAAGAGGTTTCCACTTGCCTTCTAATAAATCTAAATCTTCGCCTAATTTTAGTCTGAGGGCTCCTAATGCTTCTGTCACCACGGTGTTACTGTCAGCACCGAACAAAAGAATATCGCCACTTTGTGCGCCACTGCGTTCTAAAATACCTTTGGCCACGTCTTCAGTTAAAAACTTAAGAATAGGTGATTGCAATCCTTCCATTCCAGCATCAATGTCGTTGACTTTCATCCATGCCAAACCTTTAGCACCGTAAATACCCACAAACTTACCGTAGTCGTCAATCTGCTTGCGAGATAACTTAGCACCGCCCGGCACTCGGATAACGGCAACACGTCCTTTAGCGTCGTTGGCTGGGCCAGAGAACACTTTAAATTCAACGTCTTTCAGTAAATCGGCTATATCAGTCAATTCTAATGGGTTACGTAAATCAGGTTTGTCGCTACCAAAACGGCGCATGGCATCGGCGTAAGTCATGCTTGGGAACTCGCCCAAATCTACCGACAACATTTTTTGGAACAAATGACGTATTAGCCCTTCAGTGATCGCCATTACACCACCAGCATCTAAGAAGGTCGTTTCTATATCAATCTGAGTGAATTCAGGTTGGCGATCAGCGCGTAAATCTTCGTCACGGAAACATTTTACGATCTGATAATATTTGTCCATGCCCGACATCATCAACAACTGTTTAAACAATTGTGGTGACTGAGGCAAAGCAAAAAACTGACCTTTATGGGTGCGGCTTGGCACCAAATAATCACGGGCACCTTCGGGTGTTGCTTTAGTCAGAATAGGTGTTTCGATATCCAAGAAACCATCGTTTTCAAGATAACTACGCACAGTACTGGTGACTTTGGCTCTGAATTTTAAACGATCACTCATTAATGGACGGCGTAAGTCTAAGTATCGGTATTTTAGTCGCTGTTCTTCGGAGTTTTCTTGATTCCAATCTAGCGGTAATGGGGCTGCTTTATTTAGGATAGTCAGAGATTTACCGAGCATTTCGATTTCGCCGGTAGACATATCTTTGTTGACCTGGCCCGGTGGCCTAGCGCGCACCTCACCACTTAACTGCACACAAAATTCGTTACGTAGGCTATTTGCAGTATCAAAGGTTTCGACTAAATCAGGGTCAAACACCACCTGAACCACACCTTCTCGGTCACGTAGGTCAAGAAAAATAACCCCACCTAAATCGCGACTACGATTAACCCAGCCACACAAAGTGACGGTTTGTCCGATATAAGATGAATTGATGTTTCCACAATTGTCCGTGCGCATGAAAACCGCCTTTAAAACGTAAACTTTGATGAAAAATTAAGGCCGAAGAGTATATACCGGATCAGCAGTCTCCTAAATTAAATTCTTGGATTTCGTAAGAAAATGTTGCTTCTATAGACTAATGAAAATGAATTCTGCATATTTACATCAATAAAAACTAAAAACAGGGATCGAAGAATGCTAAAAATTAAAAATAAAACAAAAACTTACGACAACGGCGTAAAAGCTCTTAACAGCGTCAACTTAGATCTTCCCAAAGGCTTATTTGGTTTACTTGGGCCCAACGGTGCGGGTAAATCCAGTTTGATGCGTACCATTGCCACGCTGCAACAACCCGATACCGGCAGTATTCAATTCGACCAAATCAATGTGCTAACCCAGCCCAATGAATTACGTCAACGTTTAGGTTATTTGCCACAAGATTTTGGTGTGTATCCCCGTGTTAGTGCTTACGATTTATTAGATCATTTAGCTATTCTAAAAGGTATTGCTAACAAAGGTGAACGTAAAGAAGCCGTTGACGGCTTATTGGCTCACACTAATTTATTTCAACACCGTAAAAAAGCAGTCAGTGGTTTTTCTGGTGGCATGCGTCAACGTTTTGGTATTGCACAGGCCTTGTTAGGCGACCCTGACCTATTGATTGTAGACGAACCCACAGCCGGCCTAGATCCAGAAGAGCGGAATCGTTTCCATAACCTACTTGTGACGTTAGGTGAAGAAAAAGTCATTATTTTATCAACGCATATTGTCGATGACGTATCTGAGCTTTGCCCGAATATGGCGGTATTAGGTAACGGTCAGATATTGTTACAAGGTAATCCATTAGACATCACTGCCGACTTAAACGGACAAATTTGGCGTAAAACGGTATCTATCGATGAAGCCGTCGTATTAGAAAATACTCTGCCTGTTATCTCAAAACGTCTATTCGCTGGGCGCACAGTTTTACATGTTCTGGCACCCGACGCGCCTGAAGGTTTTGAAAGTACGCCTGCGACATTAGAAGATGTGTATTTCTCTACCTTACATAACTCTCGACAGAACCCTCAACATAATTCTCATTCACCCCAAGCAGCATAAGGAAGCACTGTTATGTTTACTAAGATGCTAGGGTTTGAATGGCACTATTTTACTCGCCAACCCTCTTTTATCGTGACCTGTTTGGTCTTTTTCTTATTGCCTTTTTTGGCTATTACCATTGATCAGGTGCAAATCGGTTCAGGTGGCAATGTATTGTTTAATAGCCCCTTTGCGGTGACCCAAATCATGCTGATTTTAAGCCTGTTTGGTATGTTTATGGTAGTCAACTTTGTGGCAGGCACCGCAACACGAAACCATACATCGTTGATGTCAGAAATTATTTATACCAAGCCAATCAAACCCTTTAGCTACAACCTTGGACGGTTTATGGGCGCTTATTTGATATGCCTATGCGTATTTACTATGGTGCCATTGGGCATATTTATTGGAAGTATAATGCCTTGGGTTGATGGCGAAAGAATTGGCCCGAACAATTTAATGATGTATGTGCAGCCCTTCTTGATTTTTTCCACTACTACCATTTTTGTTCTTTCCGCTTTATTTTATGGAGCGACTAACCTTTTCAAAAGTATGATGGCAGGTTACATCTGTGCTTTAGGTTTATTCATTTTATATGTGGTTTCAGGGCAAGTGTTTAATGAACCCGAGCAACGGACGATTAGAGCACTGCTCGACCCTTTTGCTCTCAGTTCATTTGGCGAATATACACGCTACTGGACAGCTTTTGAAAAGAACGCATTATTACCCGCGTTTGAGGGTGCAATATTACAAAACCGATTATTGTGGATAGCGGTGGGCTGCTTTATTTTACTGACCGCAGGTGGATTGTTTAAGCCATTAAATTTAACGGCAAACAAAGCCAGTAAAAAGCCAAAAAAAGAAAAAATCGACGTGATCCCCGCCAACAGCAATATTGCGATTAAAGCCTCAGCTAATAACGGTTTTGCACAATTTATCATTCGTACCAAATTTGAAATCAAACAAGTGGTGCTAAGCCCAGCATTTCCTGTTTTATTGTTGTTCTCAGCCTTTCAACTTATTGCCAGTTTTTTCAACATAAACGGAATGTATGGCGCTCCGAATTGGCCGCTCACCCAAACCTTAGTGCAAACCATTGTAGGTGCTTTTGGCTTAATGACGATGATTGTTATCACTTATTACACAGCAGAAGTGGTTTGGCGTGAACGTACTGTAGGCATGGGCGATATCGTCGACAGTATGCCCGTAAGCAACGTCACCTTTTGGTTATCAAAATTACTTGCAGTGATGTTAGTGATCGTATCCTTGCACTTTTTAGGTTTGGTCGTCGCTATTATCAAACAACTGCTCTCGGGATATGAAAACATCGAGTTCGGACAATATGTCATCAGCTTGCTGTATTTCGCTGTATTGCCATTTTGTTTGAGCGTCGTACTCGCCTTTTTAATTCAAGTGCTCAGCCCCAATAAATATGTGGGTATGTTGATTTTTGTTGGCTATATATTTGTGTCCATTGCCTTCAGTCAAATTGGCATTGAACACAACATGTTTAACTTTGGCGCTGCTCCGGTGATGCAATACTCAGATTTAAATGGGTATGGCTGGTTTATGCAGACTCAAAACTGGTACATGTTGTATTGGACGGCTCTGTCAGTAGTGCTGGGCGTTATGAGTTATGGCATGTGGCAACGGGGACCACAGGCGTCGCTTAAACAACGTTTTAATTTGTTAAGTTACCAGCTAGGTAAACCAGGCAAAAGCATTGCTGTGGCTGCAATGTTGATATTTCTATCTACAGGTGGCTATATTCATTACAACACCAAAGTATTGAATGACTTTTATGGACAAGAACAGGTATTGGACACCCAAGCCGATTACGAAAAAGACTACATTGAATTTCGTGACTCACCGATGCCGAGCGTAGTAGCCATTGATACCGCAATCGACATTTTCCCTGAAGAAAGACGTATTGAAGCCGACGCGACCATCACTTTGATTAACCGCACGGATCAAGTTATTAGTCGTTTTTTAGTCAACATACCACGATTCAGCAAATCTTATGATGTGTTGATCCCGGGTGGGGAACTCGGTGAAACAAATGCCAAATACAACGTTGCTTGGTTTGAATTTAGTGAGCCTATGGCACCTGATGAAGAGCGTGCAGGTCAACTTAAAGTTACCCGAACACATCAAGGGTTTAAAGACAGAGGTGAAGATACTACCTTGGTAAAAAATGGCACGTTTATCAATAACTTCGAACTATTCCCATCATTTGGTTTTAACGAAGGTTACCGAATCAGCGATCAACATGAACGCCGTAAACGTGACTTAGAGCCAATGCAACGTGCATATAAGCTCGAAGATACTAGCCGTTATACGGAAAGCTTTTTTGGCAGAGGTGTAGAGTTTATTGATTTTAGCGCCACGGTATCCACCAGCGACGATCAGTTTGCAATTGTGCCGGGCTATTTACAAAAAGAATGGCAACAGGAAGGCCGCAATTATTATAGGTACGAAATGAACGCACCTATGGTCAACTTTTTTAGCGTAATGTCGGCTGATCTCGAAAAGAAAAAAGTCAAACACAATGGGATTGATATCGAGGTCTACTATCATAAAAATCACCATTGGAACGTCGACCGAATGATTGAGTCAAGCCAAGACTCACTCGACTACTTTCAACAAGTATTTAGCCCTTACCAACACCAACAATTAAGGATTATAGAGTTTCCAGGTTACCGCAGTTTTGCGCAAAGTTTTGCCAATACCGTGCCTTATTCTGAGAACATTGGCTTTATTTCAGACTTACGCAACCCAGAAAATATTGATCCTGTGTATTACGTTACCGCTCATGAAGTGGCTCACCAGTGGTGGGGCCATCAATTAAACGCGGCCAACGTGCAAGGTAGTGCAATATTGTCGGAAACGTTGTCGCAATACAGCGCGTTAATGGTGATGAAGAAAAAATACGGTGAAACCCGTCTGCGCAAGTTTCTTACATATGAATTGGATAGCTACCTAAGAGGACGAAGCGCAGAGCGGATAGAAGAAATGCCATTGCTACGATCTGAAAATCAAGCATATATTCATTACCGCAAAGGCTCAGTAGTGATGATGGCGTTAGTCAATAAACTAGGCGAAACACGTCTTAATCAAGCTCTTCAAGCTTTGTTAAACGAATATAAGTTTAGAGAAGACTTGTACCCGACTACCTTGGACCTAGTCAGGCATTTAAATAATGTGTCGAACGAAACAGAGCAGGCATATATTAAAGACTTGTTTGAGCAAATCACTATTTACGATTTGCGCGCTAAAGAGGTAACAAAAGAAGCACTTGAAGAGGGTAAAAATAAAGTCACGTTAACCGTATCAGCCCAAAAGTTTAGCGCTGATGGTAAAGGTAAAGAAACCGAGCAGCCTTTTGCTAGAGAAGTAGAGATTGTTTTGTTTAGTGAAGATCCTAATGATTTTGCGATTGAAAACAAAATCATTTATCAAGGGCTACACGCCATTGAAAGCGGTGATACAGTTATCGAACTCATCGTTGACGAAATGCCTAACTATGCGGGTATCGACCCCTTTGTACGTTTTATTGACCGAGACACAGGTAATAATATTATTAAGCTTTAGAGCTGTTGTAGTGCTAATGTTGCGCTGTTTAATTTGTTAAGTTAAGCCCTCATCCGAGGGCTTTTTTATGGTACTTTTCTGTAGTTTTTAATTGTATTTTATGATTTGTCACCAAGAGGTTAGTCAGTGTCTTTAATCAGAACAGGTTGTCCTACATGGACCCATGAACAGTGGTTCGGTAGCTTATTTCCAGCCAACACTTCAAAAGAACGCAGCCTCGAAGCTTACGCCAAATATTTTAACAGTATCGAAGGCAACACCAGTTTCTACCATATACCTGACGAAAAAACGCTGCAGCGCTGGACTGCTCAAGTACCTAATGATTTTCGTTTTACCTTTAAATTTCACCGCAGTATTAGTCATGATAAAAAGCTGCTAAATATTGAAGAAGATTTACACTTAATCCTCAACCGCATGGCATTATTGGAACATAAGCTAGGCTGCTTAATGCTACAACTGCCCGCTAGTTTTGGCCCACAGCAACTTGACACCTTAGCGCATTTAATCCGCCTTTTACCCAGTGACTTCTCATATGCCATTGAAGTCAGGCACTTAGGATTTTTCGATAAAAGTAATAATGAAAAAGCGTTGAATCAATTACTAATAGAAAACAATATAAACCGCGTGATCATGGACACCAGAGCTTTATTTGCCTGCCCTTCTAATGGCGATAAAATCATTGTAGATACACAGAGAAAAAAGCCTAAGGTGCCTACCCATGTCATTGCTACATCAGACACACCTTTAGTACGTTTTGTCGGTCACCCCGTTATTCAAGCAAATAAACCGTTTTATACACCTTGGATCCACAAAACTAAACTATGGTTGGATGAAGGCAAGTCGCCCTATTTATTTTTTCATATGGCCAATACATTCGATGCGCCTTGGTTAGCCGAAGCATTTTTTAATGTCTTCAAGAAGCTCTACCCCGACACACCTATCCCTTCCATATCTTTACCTAAAAGGCATATTAATCAACTAGATATTTTTGGACTTTGAGTCGATTTCTGTATGATGTTGTAAATTCACCGTAATTTGAGCAACCAATGTCATCACCACTCTCACATATCCGCGTACTTGAACTTAGCCGCATCCTGGCCGGACCATGGGCCGGACAGATGTTGGCCGACCTAGGTGCAGAAATAATCAAAGTAGAAAAGCCCATTCAAGGTGATGACACTCGCCATTGGGGCCCCCCTTATCTGAATAACCAACAAGGCGAAGCCCCAACAGAATCGGCATATTTTTTATCTGCTAATCGCGGCAAACGGTCTATAACCATAGATATTCGACAGCCAGAAGGACAAGCTATTATTCATCAACTCATAGAAAGTTGTGATGTACTGATAGAAAATTTCAAAGTCGGTAGTTTGCAAAAGTACCATCTTGATTATGCTAGCTTATCAGCTATAAATCCTCAGTTGATTTACTGCTCGATAACAGGCTTTGGTCAAGACGGTCCTTATGCGCAAAGAGCCGGATACGACTTCTTGTTACAAGGTATGGGTGGACTGATGAGTGTAACCGGCGAGCCTGACCACTTACCCGGCGGTGGACCGCAAAAAGTCGGCGTAGCACTAACCGACATACTCACTGGCATGTATGCCACCACAGCGATACAAGCGGCGATTATAGAGCGTGAAAAATCTGGGTTGGGCCAACATATTGACCTTGCCTTACTCGATGTACAAGTGGCCTGCTTAGCCAATCAAGCGATGAACTATTTAGTGAGCGACGAGACACCCAAACGTATGGGTAATGCTCACCCTAATATTGTGCCCTACCAAACCTTTCAAACCGCAGACGGTTTTATCATTTTAACCATAGGTAACGACTCGCAGTTTGCAGATTTTTGTGAGGTGGCAGATTGCCAAACGTTAATACATGACCCTGAATTTGCCACTAATCAAGCAAGAGTGCGCAACAGAGATGTGGTGATTGAGCGATTGACAAACATCATCAAAGCAAAAAACAGTGAGTTTTGGTTACAACAGTTAGAAATAAAAGGGGTGCCATGCGGCCCAATCAATGACATTGCCCAAGTCTTCGAAAACCCACAAATAAAACATCGCAAAATGTTAGGTGAGCTCACCCACCCCGTAAAGGGTAAAATACCCACAGTGGCAAACCCCATCAACTTTTCTCGTACACCTATCGTTTACCATCAGGCACCACCGAATCTGGGAGAACATACTGAAAAGGTGTTAACTGAGTTATTAGGTTATGACAGCAGCGCCGTTAGTCAATTACGAGAATCAAAGGTTATTTAAAACCAACTGATGATATTGATCACTACTATTATCCAAAGCCACCCCATCACGAGTATCAACTATGATTATATATGTGCCAACGGTTGCGCTTAATTTTCTTTATACTTAACAGACAAGTCGTTCTGAGCCTCGCCACAAGCAATACAATCCCTACTTAACAAGGGTTGTAATGTTGATTGTGATTGATTGACTTGATCTTCATTATTAAGTCGAGGGGAAGTCAAAAGCATCGGCCGTGCTGCGTCCTTCATGCCAACTGGGAGTTTAAGGTTGCTTCGCTATTAATTAACATGGGTAACATCAGTAAAATGGGCGGCATAACCAAGCGTGGAGACCCTTACTTACGTAAACAATTAATACACGGTTCGAGAGCCTTCGTTAGTCGAGCAGGAAAAAGCCCCGACCCATTAGCTTTGTGGGCGTTGAAACTTCGTTCAACCAAACCGTTTAATAAAGTGGCAGTCGCCATGGCTCACCGTTTGGCTCGTTTAATCTGGATAATTGCCGTCTTAGCTGTAGTAACATTTATTGTTCCTGTTTAAACAACCCCCTCGAATAACTCGTTTACATGAATAGTTGACTTTATACACAGATGTAAGATATCAAAATATATACTCAGGTATTACTGCAAAACAGTTTAAATGATAGGTACATGTTTTAATCATCTACATTGCAGAATAAATTGAAGACTCGGTCACAATGCCAGATAAAGAAAAGTTTCTCGGTGAATTTTAACAAGTTGTATTACTGGCCTTACAGCACTTGGGTGAAAATACCTACGGTGCGCTTATTCGCCAATTATTGCACGAACAAATAAATCGTGATGTGGCGATAGGGGCCTTGTATTCAACTTTAGAAAGACTTGAGCAAAAATCCCTGGTGTCATCTGCCCTTGGTGTATCTACCGCAGCGTGTGGTGGTCGTGCAAAACGCTATTTTACAGTCTCAATAAAGGGTCAAGCGGCATTAAAACGATCTAGAGACGCAATGGACAATCTGTGGAGTGGTGTATCTATATGCTGCATGGGAGAATTGTAAATGAACAAAGTTAATTCAAATGCTCACAACTACTGGTTTGTTCGTTTGGGAAATGGATTATTGAAGTTGGCCTTGACCAACCGAACGGCTAAAAACATTATAGGTGACCTAGAAGAAGCCTTTAATGACAGGTCGGAAACTGACCTAAAGGTAGCTAAGAGATGGTATCTAAGACAGTTTGTAGTCATCTTTATTTCAAGTATTTCCAATCGCGTTAAATCGGATAGTTCCTTAAATCTGAGCATACTTGGTATAGCAGTTATAATACATCCTGTGATTTTCTGTTTGTTAGCTTGGTTATCCAATATGGGCGAAACGACACCTGTCATCTTGCAATTTTTAACAGTTGGACAATTAAATCAAATAGCCGAACCAGTACCAACCCAAGTTGGGCCAGTTCTGGTTTTTATACTGTTAAATATTTTTTATTTGTTGTTACCAATAAGCTTTTTAGTCAACAAAAAACATAAACAGAATAATCAGTACTTGGGTAAATAGGTCAGAGTATATGAGTCAAACCTTCAATAGTGATGAGCTGGTTAGTGAGACAGAAAAGTCAGAAGACAATCAAGGCTGGCTGGCAACTTTTGCTGACCTCATGTCCTTATTAATGTGCTTTTTTGTACTTTTGCTGTCGTTTTCTGAGCTAGATGTGGTGAAGTTTAAGCAAATTGCAGGTTCGATGAAAACCGCCTTTGGGGTGCAAAGTAAAATAGTACTGCAACAGATACCAATGGGTACCAGTGTTATTGCCCAAAACTTCAGTGCCGGTATACCAACACCAACATTATTGGATGAAGTAAAACAAATCACCACTAAAACCGAGGCGCAAAATTTGGCAGTTAATCCAGAATTTTCAGATACAAAAAAACAGCCATCGGGACAGCATGAAGATGCCAGAAAACATAAATTTGATGCTGTTCAGCGACGACTGGAAATTCTGTTAGAAAAGCATATTGCCCAAGGTAAATTTGAGTTGGATAATCAAGGTCAACAGTTAGTGATCCGAATTTCTGAGAAGGGAACCTTTGCTTCAGGAAGTGGATTCTTACAACCTCAATTGATACCAACACTAGATGCTATTGCCAACATACTAGCCGACATGCCAGGACAAATTTCAGTAACCGGCCACACAGACAATAGGGCACTTAGAAATGAGTTGTTTAAGGATAACCTAGCATTATCTGCGACTCGGGCAATTGCAGTTGCGCGGGCGCTGAAACGCAAATCCTCACTTAAAACCATCCATATCGTAGGGATGGCTGATGCCCAACCATTAGTAGACAACGATAATTCACAGAATCGAGCCATCAATAGAAGAGTTGAAATTTCAATCTTGCAAGGCAAGGCGAAAACACGAATATTGTCGTCAAATTTGAGTCAAGGAAAATAAAAATGGATAAAGGTACAGTAAATGGATAAAGGTTCAGTAATTGGTATTTTGTTAATTGTTATAGCCATCATCACAGGTATTGTTAGCGGTGGTGAACCAATATTGTCATATGTGAATTTTGCCTCTATTGCGATTGTGCTAATAGGTACAATTGGCGCTGTTATGATGAGCTACAGGCCCAAAGTTTTTTTTGCAGCTTTGGGTAACACTATCAATGCCTTTCGCAGCAATGTGCATGATATCGAACAAACTATAAACACCTGTATACGCCTGGCCGACAAGTCACGGAAGCAAGGATTACTCGCGTTGGAAGAAGAAAGTTACGAAGACGAATTTGTGCAAAAAGCGATGGAAATGCTAGTAGATGGATACGAATTGGAAACTGTGCAAGCTTTGTTAAACAAAGAAATATATCTGACCCGTGAACGTAATCAGCAATCGGTCAAGGTGATGACAACATTTTCGGAATTTGCACCTGCAATGGGTATGGTTGGAACTCTTATTGGCTTAGTGGCGATGCTACAAAATATGGAAAACCCGGACACCATAGGGCCCAGTATGGCTGTAGCCTTATTGACAACGCTTTATGGGGCGCTAATTGCCAATGGTATAACCACGCCTTTGGCCAAAAAGCTCAGCGCTCGCAGCAATGAAATTCTGCTTTATCAAACACTTGTTAAAGATGCAGCACTAAAAATTATTCAGGGTGAAAGTCCCAAAGCGACCTTTGACTTTTTGCAAACCTATGTAGAGAATCACAAACGTAAATCGGCTGATGAACTTAAACAAATAATCGCCGCAGCATAATAGTATGACCTAATACACATCATCGACTAATAATCGACTAATAAATAGTGCTTCACTTTTGAATCAAACAGATTTTGTCAGGTTTGTTTTTTCCAAAACCATTAAGAATAGATGGGTGAATCGATGGGATCAGCAATCGATTGGGTCATTGACATTGATTGAGCAAAGTTTGTCATTGGAACAAAAGCTGTAATTCACATCCACCCCTTTGACTGTCCGATAACTCGGTGAACTTGTCATACCCTATAGCCAAAACACATGAAAGTTGTACGCTCACTGGAGCCATTCGCTATGCGTCGCAAATGTGCCATAAGGCCAGTAAATATGACCAATTTAGAGATAAAATAAAGCAGAATAACTGAGTTATAAAAAGAGATGACCAAAGGTAATCTCTCAGTAACTGATCAGTTTTCTCGTATCTCGACTAAAATAAGCATTCAACAAGCCATAAATACGGCTTTGCTTCGCGGTTGCAATAGTTGCAATAGTAAAGGCACAACAATTAGTGTCAGCTTAGTGGAGTGTTAGTCGTCAAGGAGGTCATGTGGACAGTTTTATTGCAATTTTAATCTCAGCAGGGTTTGCCACAGCCATTGGAACTGTGGCTTTAATTGTGAATTATCGAACCAACCAAAGAAGACTTAATCGCTTTAAACAGAGTTGCAGCTTTCTATAAAATGATTGCAAGACTAGTGTCAAATAATGAGGTTGACATTCCTCTTCTTAAGTCTCTATTTAGCTATAATTATAATAGGTTTTGGCAACCTGTAAGAGATAAATTTGAAGCACATACCAATAGAGAAGATAAAGCACTATTTGTAGTCATTCCAGTATTGGAATCAACTAAAAGTTAAACCGACACTGTGTAGTAGTAAATTAGCAGAGGAATTAACAAAACAGATATGAGGCCATGATAGCGCATCGAAGAATTGCATTAAGTGAGGATGGTGATTGAATGCATGTCAATGTGACAATAGACAATGACTATAAAAAAAGCAACCAAAGTTTGAATTTAAACGCCGTCCCCAAAAAATCCAATCAAGCCTTTGTTTCTAAAATGAAATACCAGGTGTTTTATCGTTTATTTACTAGACAATTAGCCCTTACAAGAATAAGTTAGTGACTTAATATAAATAGTAAATTTGTATGACAAAGGATTGAACACTTGATAAAAATACCGGCACAGAAGCCTAATGCAGAAATGGAAGTACTAATAATAGATGGTCAGTCTTTGGTACATAGTGTT